>JAZUHO010000147.1:0-24125 GCA_045641745.1 Agathobacter sp.
CTGAAATGTGTTTGTCAGAATTAGCGGAATTACACTGTTATACATCTGCCAAAATGCGCAGATAGATAAAAAGGCGAAGCCAATTCTAATCGTCTGTTTTGTATTTAGTTTCAAGTCGTTATCCCCCTGTTATATAAAAAACTTATTAGGGGATGATTATATCACATTTTGCACATATTTTAAATAGACTTACTGTCCCATATGTACAACTTAGACAAATTTTTAACAATATTTTCTTCATTTCCGATTCGTCCTACGTAGTTCCTTGAACTTATCTTCTTCTACTTGGCTTCTACTTGGCTTCTTCTACTTAGCTTCTTCTACTTAGCTTCTTCTACTTGGCTTCTTCTTGGCTTCTTCTTGGCTTCTTCTTGGCTTCTTCCACTGGGTTTCTCATACGAATCGATATTTTTTATTGTAAATTCTGCTCTTTCTTTCTACGATTGTTTTCCATGGCTATCTTGACGCGGTCATTTCTACGCTTTTTCCGATATTGACTTGGGCTCATGCCCGTATGCTTTTGAAAAAGCGTTCGGAAGTGTTTATCATCGCAATATCCTACTTCATATAAGATTTCTTCAATGCTCTTATCTGTCTCAGCCAATAGGCGTTCAGCCTCACGAATACGAATCTCCGTCAGTACATTGATGTAATTCTCCCCCGCTTGTTCTTTGAATTTACGGCTGAAATAGCTCGTGCTAATTCCACACGCTTCTGCCAAAACATCCAGTGTAATTGGTTCCGCGTAATGTACCTTCATATAGGCAATGGAATGAAGGGCCACCTCATTTTCTGTAGACAAAGTGCTTTGCATTAGGTGACTGATTTCCATTAAAAGCGTTTCCATCTCTTTCATTCGCTCATGCCCTTCAAATCGATGCTGTAATGCGAAAAATTTCATATCTGGAAACATAGGTATCTTCGTAGCCTTCGCCATTTCCTTCACGGACAAATACATTTTCCAGCAGAATTTGGCATATGCTGGTGGATATTCAATGAATGCACGTTCTACTTCATTGTAAAAATAGCTGTACCAGATTCGAATATGTTCCACATCACCCATAGAAATATATCGACACAGTTCTCGTATGGAGCGATCTGGTAAAAAGTCGTTCAAGTCCCTCTCCACATCCGGAAGCTTATCTGCATATAAAACCGTGTGATGATAGTGCATACGAAATTCCTGTGCATACGCTGCTCGCCGAAGCGAACTCTGTATCTGCGACAGGGATTTCACCATTCCACCCACGCTGATACTTGCGCTAAATTCTCCATATTTTTCCTGCAGACCTAGGATCGCAAGTCGTAATTCTTCCAGCTCGTTTTCCAGCTGCTTGGCAGATACATTCTGTCGAATAAAGTTCATAATGACAATCAATCCGTACGGATCTTCCTGTCCTAATATAATTTCATGCGCACTCGTCACATAGTGGAATACCATTTGTGAAACTTCTTGTAAGAAATTGCTATCTGCATTGTATAATTCAAATTGTGAAACCGAGATGATAAAGGCCATATAATTATTTGCCCCTAAGTCTGTACCGTATCGCTTATTAATCTCTGGAAGAAGATAATCTACGTCCTCTGGTTTCTCCAATACTTGTTTTAAAATTCTACTCATAACAAGTGCTCGTTTATTGAATTCATACTGTTCGAGTCTATGTCTTTCTTCAACCAAGCGTTCGTTGCGTTCCAATTGTGTCATAATCCAACGCAGTTTTTCTTCCACTTCATTTTCCTTTGCGGGTTCAAGAATCACTGCATCAATATGATGATTGATGCATTCATAAAAGAATTCATAGTCTTTTTCTGACGTCCATACTACAACAGCCGGTTTTCGCTCCCCCTGCGGTATATTGTCCAGGAACGACCATAGCCTTGCCTTCTTATCCGCTTGCCATTCTAGTTTAGGCGCAGTATTCCCCTGTGGTGGCAAAATACGAATTAGAAAAAGCATTGGCATCTTGGCGCGAAGCTTTACGTCCTTTGTCAGATCCAAATCCTCCAATATCACATTATACCCATCAAATACCTTGCATTCTTTGCACTCTTCATGCGTAATATTCTTTGTGTAAATCTGAATTTCTTTCATCTGCATTTCCTTATCTAATCTTTTTCGTAGCAGTACTATTGTAACATGGTATTTTTTGTAATGCAAATATAACACCTTGTTTTTTAAATTTTACCATGATAATATACCGTTTGTAAGGAACGAGCGAGTGAAAACAAACGAGTTCCTGAGGTACATAATAGTTGATAAAGTCACAGAAAAACGACCCCCATCGTTGTGACTTGACTATATATTGTAACCCTTTCCTTTATTCCCCTTATATAATATATAAAACCCTTGTTCCGTATCGGAAAACGGAACCGGCGCACCCAAATGGTTCCCTCCATTTGCGGTGCTTTTTTCGTTATATAGTCACTTAAATTAAAAGTTGCTTGTATTATAAGCTATTTGTTTTATATGCTTCTTGTTTCATATGCTTCTTGTTTCATATGCTTCTTGTTTTATAAATAGTTTTTCTACAATAATTTTCAAAAAAATTTTATCAAACTATTTTTGTATAAAAAAAGATTTCGGATAACAGTCGATTTTTCTCCTGTTCATCTGAAATCTTTTCTTATTACTTGTTTGAGTTTTCTTATTTGTGCCTGCTTATTTGTGCTTGCTTATTTGTGCTTGCTTATTTGTGCTTGCTTGTTTGTGCTTGCTTGTTGCTCTATCTGTTTCGCATATTACCAGTTTTTTCTTAGAATCACGTCCTCTACAGGATTTAGGTTATTGTCTTCTACAATCTTCATACAGGCATCATAGGCATCATAATTTCGAATATTCGCTATACAATGCGCATCCACTCCAAGAATCACGTCATTTCCATATTCTTTTACAATTTTCCAGAATTTTGGATTTGGATAATGCTTTCCTTCTCCATATCCTAGCATATTTATTTCTAACGGAATATTTTCTTCTTTCATTGCTTTGCACAAGCGTCCCATTTCCCACTCGTATACGGAATCCAGGCCCTGATAATTAATCAAGTCTGGGTGGGCAATATAACTAAAGCTTCCCGTCTTTGCTGCTGCAATAATAGAATCTACATAGGCGCGAATCCTTGCTTCATCCTGGGTAGGAGCTCCACTATAAGGACCTTTTACTTCACTCTGTAAAAAGTGCTGTCCTAATATCATATAATCCACGTCAAGTTGCCTACACATCGCAAGCTGCTTTTCATAAAACTCTGGAATGTACTCTGCCTCAAAGCCTACAAATATCTCTATGTCATTCTTATACTCTTTTGCAAGTTTACGGACTGTTTGAACGTACTCTGGTGCCTCCTGCATTCGCATACGAATATGCGACACATAATCACCTACAAATGGACATGGAATATGATCCGAAAATCCAAATTTCTTTATTCCCATATCAATAGCCGCTTCAATATATTCCCGTTCCGTTCCACTCGCATGGTGGCATCGAAATGTATGTGCATGATAATTTACTTTCACAAAATCTGACATGTAAATTCCTCCTAGTCATTCTTGTAAATCATCTCCCCAAAACCTAACACATTATACATAAAATAGATATATCTGGCAAGTAAAGCATTCCCTCTTATATCATGCTTCCTTACTTATATCATCCTTTCCTTACTTATATCATCTTTTCCTTACTTATATCGTACATGCTTCATTTTCACATACAGCACAATACTTCACTCTACTTCATCGGTTTTATCTTGATTTCTATATTTTGATGTTTGCGCTACCTTATTTACGCTTATTTTGGGACTTTTTACATCGAAATCCGCTTTTTTTTCCTCTTTTGATGTCCCTGAACACTTATTTTTAGTTTCATCACATCAATATCTGTTGTTTTTGTCCTTTTCGATGTTCCAGATTCACATTTACACGATTTTAAGCATCAATATCTGCTGGTTTAATCCTTTTCGATGTTCCAGATTCATATTTACACGATTTTAAGCATCAATATCTGCTGGTTTAATCCTTTTCGATGTTCCAGATTCATATTTACACGATTTTAAGCATCAATTTCTGCTGGTTTAATCCTTTTCGATGTTCCAGATTCATATTTACACGATTTTAAGCATCAATTTCTGCTGGTTTTGTCTTTTTTGATGCTTACGACTCCTTGTTTGGCGCACTCACACTACTTTACGTATTCTTTTCCTTGCTTCCACGTTCTGCTGCTTTCCCTCAGGAATTTATCCCCCAATGGCCCTCATATTTCAAAATAGCCCAAATCAAACCAGAATAGCACAGATTAGCACAAATTATCCCAGATCAGTCTAGATTAAACCAAATTATCCCAAATTAGTCTAGATTAAACCAAATTATCCCAGATTAGTCTAGATTAAACCAAATTAGACCAGAATAGCTCCAACCCCAATAATGAAATATGATTCATGCCCCCAACAATCGACTTGGCGCAAAAGAAGCTGCCACTCAACGTTGTATTTTCGTCAAGTGACAGCCTCTCTTATTTTGTTCTCTTATTTTGTTCTCTTATAAGTCTATTTCAAGTTATAAAATAATCTGCTTGCAACTTCATAAAGGATTTTCACAAACTTGCTTTATTGGTTGCTTTCTAGACCAAATGCTGCATTTATTATTTTGCAGCTCTCTCCATAGCCTCTGTGTAATCCTTTGTTCCAACCCAAACATCGTTAGAATATGGATTCTTGCCAGCTACGATAGATTTCTTAATGATTACTGAAATACAGATAACGTTTGCTACAAGTGCGAGCATTGCTACAACACCCTGAGCTGTTGGGTTAGCTGTGATTTCGAATGCTGCAATTGCCTCGTTACAAGCTGCAGTCTTTCCTTCACCAGCCTGGTAAAGAGCGATAGCTTTGTCGTAAAGATCAGCTGTTGTTACACCAGCCTTAGCTGCTCCACCGTATACAGATGGAAGAGCTGCTGCAAATCTACCACGAAGCTGGAATGTAGGTACAACCTGAGCGAACATACACCATAATGCAAGTGTGTTAGCACGGTTCTGGATCCATGCACCTTTGTTCCAAAGAGCGTTTGCAAATGTTGGAGCAAGAAGAAGTGCTACACCACAGTACCATGTATGTGTTGGAAGGTTGCTGTATGTATACTCGAAGTTCCAGAAATCGTAAGCAACGATGAACCAAACTGTCATATCTGGCCATAACATATCGCTCATGTTCTTGTCTGAAGATGTAAGTAAGTGTACACAACCTGTCATACAGAAGATGTTGATTAATCCAGCGATAGCGTTTACAATGTTCCACCATCCACCATATAAGAATACACCTTCGTTTGATGCCCACCAAGCACCATCAAATCCACCAGAAATCTGGTAAGCTGCAAGTGCAGACTCAAGGTCAGATACTACAGCGATAAGGATGTTTGCTGCAACGATGAGCCATGGGAACCATGCAAACCATTTCTCTTTGCCAATGCCCCATTTGTACTTAATCATCATGAAGCCTACACATCCGATGTCTGCTGCATAAAGTTTGAAGTAATGGAACCATCCATCCATGTAAGCTACTGTTGGGTTAGCTGCTCCACCGAACATACCACAGTGAATTACGATGAAGTAAATGGTAAGGATAAGTGGAAGAACTACAAAAAGAAGAATTCCACCTGTTCTTGAACGACGTCCAATTTCGTTCATAATGATTAATCCAGCAAATACAAGGACCCAACCAAGTAATTGCCACAAATCAGTGATTTGAAATAACATAACGATATCTCCCTTCTTATTAAGAAATAGATTATAAGTTTTATACAAACTTAATATATTAGTATTATATTCCCACAAAACTATTTTTTCAATATACGTTTCGTTAAAAATGTATCAAATCTGGTATGTTTTTTCATACCAGTTGTGCAGATTTAAGTTTCCAATCCTTTTTCGCGTCTTGCTTTCTTTCCCTCTTTGCCTTATGATTATGAATACACAACTCAATCTAATGAAAAATGGGGTGATGTATTGAATAAGGAATATAACAAAAAGCGTTTCGCTGACTACACCAATGATTATAATATTCAGGATCCAAAAATTAAACTAAAGGTTGACCACACCTACCGCGTGGCGGATTTGTGCGCACAGATTGCTGATTCTATCGGATTATCCGAGGATGATGTCCAACTCGCGTGGCTCTGCGGTCTCTTGCATGACATCGGACGTTTTGAGCAGATTCGGCAATATGGAACCTTTTCTGATGCCGCTTCTATTGATCATGCGCTTCTCAGTACACTGCTCTTATTCGGAGACTCTAGTGTCAGTCGAAGTAACCAAGGAAATTGGGAGCAATACGCCAATGACAACCCGGATTTTGCACTCTATCCAGAGAAATTAACCGCTTCTATAAAAAAAGGCGAAGCTTTGATTACAGACTACGACTGCAAGGAAGAATGGTATCCTTATCTCGCCAACGCGATTCTTTGGCATAGCGCTTATCGTGTTCCTTCCCATCTCAGCAAGCGAAGTCGCCTTTTTGCAGACATACTTCGAGATGCGGACAAGATTGATATCCTTCGCGTCAATTTAGAGACACCGCTTGAGGATATTTATAATCTTCCAAAAGAAGAGTTTTTAACAAGTCAGGTTACCCCCGAGGTTATGCTTGCTTTCGATGATCATCACTGTATTCTTCGCTCTTTGAAAAAAACAGCCATTGACCATCCCGTTGGACATATCTCGTTAGTCTATGAATTGGTATTTCCAATTAGTAAACGCATTGTGCACGAACAGGGATATTTGGAACAATTGCTCCACCTGCCAAGTAACAACCCAATTACGCAAAAGCAATTGGATCACATTCGTCGTGAAATGCACAGCTACTTAGAGCAATTTATGGAAGGTATATAGCGTATTTTTTATACAACATTATCTCCACAAATATAACCTCACAAATTCAGCAACACATTACAGTTACGCATATACAACAAATTCCCCACAAGCGGACAGTTATCATCCACTTGTGGGGAATTCTTATTAAGATATTTTCTTATAGCACTCGTAGGAGTTGATGGTTTTGGTAACTCTGTCTTTTACCTTTTCGTAGGACACAAAGTGCTCGCTACCAGAATATTCAATGGTTTTGATTAATGTAAACATGTGCTTTTCTGCATTCACTCGCTCTATCACATTGTAAGCTATCCCTTCTGCAGTTACGCCCGTATACTTAAGGACAGCAAAAAGGCGACCATTATATTCTTCATCCTTTGCACGTGACAAGTCACTATGGTTCACTGCCTGACTTACAATATAATTTTCCAGACATTGTTTATGATATGCCGCATCCGTCATCTCTCCCTGTTCCTCGGTCAGTTCTGACACATACACATCCAAATACAATTCACTGGTTTCATCCTCATACGTAACATTCGGTTCGAAGCAAACAAATCTTTGATTTACGATTCCGCTCACCTCTGCTTGTCCCTCATTCAAATCCTTGGAGAATTCTACCCCCTCTGGCAAGGATAGTGCAATACTATAAGAGGCATTGTCAATTAAATACCTTTTAACAGCAGGTGGTTCTGGTTGTGTTGAATCTGTATCTTCTTTCTCTGCATTCTTTTCATTTTCTTCTGGATTATCCTTTGGTCCCTTTTCCTCTGGTGCCCCCGGATTATCCTTATCCTGTGCTGCATTTTGCACTTCTGGATTTTTTGTTTTCTTCTTTTGACATGCACTCAAGCTTGTCAAGGCAAGTACACATAGCAAAAGAAGGGCTATTCTTTTTCTATTTCTCATTTCAAATTCTCATTTCTTGTCTTGCTTTATAATCCATCCTTTAGAAGTGAATTCCATGCTCTTTCATTCCAGTATGATCTTCTGCTACTTCTGCTGCGCATTTTTCTGCCCATTCCAACGCTGCTTCAATATTTGGACGGAAATTCTCTTCACCTACGCGTTCTACGAACTTCGCCTTTTCCATCACGTGCATTGGCTGCTCGTTTACATGGGATAATACCAAACGAATGTTACGTTTCTCGCATGCTGTGTAGATGTTCTCTAACGCATTCAACGCTGTAATATCAAGTGCTGGCACGCTACGCATACGAAGCACCAATACCTTCGTAAAATCCTGAAGATGAATCTCGGTAAGTGCCTCTGCTGCACCAAAGAACAATGGACCAGAGATTTCATAAACACGAATGTGATGTGGTACATATTTCAAGTCACTGTCCTCGTCGCCCTTTTCAATATAATGCCATCCGTGAACATCGGTCTCATCACTCATTCGCTTCATAAATAAGAGACATGCCATAAGCATACCAATTTCAATTGCAACAACAAGGTCAAATACAATGGTTAAGATAAATGTGATAATTAATACGAAGATGTCACTCTTTGGTGCTGTCTTACACAATTTCACAAATGGTCTCCACTGGCACATATTGTATGCAACCTGGAAAAGAATCGCCGCAATACATGGCATTGGAATCCATGCTGCATAAGGCATAAGGACAACCAAAATCAATACAAGGGTAATTGCATGTACCATTCCTGCAACTGGTGTACGTCCTCCGTTTTTAATGTTGGCTGCTGTACGAGCGATTGCGCCTGTTGCTGGAATACCTCCAAACAATGCAGATCCCAGGTTACCAATACCCTGTGCAATCAACTCGGTATTGGAGCGATGCTTGGTATTAACCATACCATCTGCAACCACACAGGAAAGAAGTGATTCGATGGCTGCAAGAACTGCAATGACAAACGCATTCCCGAACTGTGCCTGAATCATCTTAAAGCTGAAGGCTGGCATGGTGAAGGCAGGTAATTTATTGCTAATTGTGTATAAATCACCAATTGTGTTTACTGGAAGCTTGGCTAGTTTTACTATTAGAATTCCCGCAACGACTGCGATTAAGGAACCTGGAATCTTTTTACTTACCAATGGCCATACAAGAAGGATTGCAAAGCAGATAACACCTACAAGAACAGCCCATCCATTGATGGTGTGTATGTTGGTAAATACCGCTTTGAGCTTCTCCATGGTCTCAATTGGCTTCTCACCATGTGTATAGGTAAGTCCAAAGAAGTCTTTAAGCTGACCAATCAAAATAGTGACTGCAATACCTGCTGTAAATCCAGTAGTAATGGTATAAGGAATAAACTTAATCAAAGTTCCAAAATGGCAGATTCCCATAATAATAAGAATGATGCCCGCCATAACTGTGGCAACTGCAAGTCCAGACATTCCACTAGTGGCTACAATCCCGGCTACAATCGTGGCAAACGCCGCGGTTGGTCCGGCAATCTGTACCGAACTTCCTCCAAAGAAGGAAATCAAAAAGCCTGCAATAATTGCAGTGTAGAGACCTTGCTCAGGTCCAACACCAGATGCCAATGCAAGGGCAATGGAAAGTGGTAATGCGATAATTGCTACAATAATACCTGAAACCACATCTTTGATAAACTGCTCCTTGGAGTAGTTCTTCATGGTGGTGAATAACATAGGACGAAAAACTTTCATCTTATAACTCCTCTTTTGTTTCTCTTGTTTCTTTTGTTTCTTTTTTCTCTTGTGTTTCTTATGTTTCTCGATACGTGCAAGTTCTCCTTGAAGACTTCCAACATACCAAATTATTAGTTTAGCACAGTGTCCCGCAAAGTAAAGAAGGAAACGTGTTTATTTTTGAATACAATTTGCACGTTTCCCTCTTTCTACTGTTCCTTATTCTTTTTTTCATCCTCTTCTTCAAAGAGATATCGCTTATAGAACTCAAACTTTGGCAATGGTCTGCTGAAATAGTAGCCCTGAATGTAATCCGGATCCATCGCTGTAATTTCATTATAATCCTCCTCTGTTTCGACTCCCTCTACCACAAGAGTAAGTCCCAGAGAATGTACCATCTGAATAATATAAAGCATTAGATTTCTCTCATACTCATTATTTAAAGCTTTCATTGTAAAGATACGGTCCACCTTTACAATATTTGGCTTCAAGTTCGCAATACTTTGCAGATTGGAATACCCGGTTCCAAAGTCATCGATTGCCAGGTATACCCCCTGTGCCTTGAGCTTACACCATACACTTTGTACGGCAATGGTGTTCTCTAGATGACCACTTTCCGTAAGTTCAATCACAAGTCCATCCGGGTCAATCTCAGCCATTCGAATCATGTACATGATGTCATCTATGATAGGGCTCTTGAGTATCTGTACATAAGACATGTTAACGGATATTTGAAAATGCGCATATTTCTCTCTCATCGCATGACAAACATCACAAGCCTGGCGAAGCACCCAACGTCCTACAGGAATAATCAATCCGGATTCTTCTAGAATTGGTACGAATTCCGATGGCGAAACAATTCTTCCATCTCCTCTTTGGAATCGAAGCAATGCCTCACCTCCGTGGAGCTGTTGCGTTCTCACATCGATAAGTGGTTGCACGCAAATGAAAAATCCATCAAAGTCATTGGCTACGGCCTTGACCATCTCTGCTTTCAGCAATTTTCTATTCACAAACTGGATATAATCATCCTCATCATACACATATAGCTGGTTCTTACCATTCTGTCTGGCCATCTCAAGGGCAAACTCTGATTTGCGCGTTAACTGCTGCACATCCACATCCTCTGGTGTTTTAACATGCGTAGGCTTTTGCATTGCTCCTGCTGAGACCGTATACACATAGGAATAGTTAATTCGTTGCAACATCTGATCCACCTGCATACGAATCATACGATACAGAATTTTCGCGTCCTGCAGATTGCCCTCTCCCATGTCAATAATGAAGAAGTCATCCTTCTGTGAGTGGAAAACGCGTTGGTGTTCGTTTAACGAACGACGAATACACTCTGAAAAGCCCCGGATAATCTCGCTGGAATTCTTCATATCATACTGCTCCGCAATGTCCTGTAGGTCATCAATCCCTACGCGGAGTACAAATCCTGGTGGAATGGTATTTCCCTTCTCAAACATTTGCCGAAACGCCACCTCATCCAACATTCCCGAAACATTATCCGCTTTCTGTTTTTGCCCAATTTCGTTGATACATCCGTATAAAATAAGCGGTTTCTCTTCCGTTCTTCTTTGTATTCTTCCTTTACAGTTTATCCATACGGGATTGCCTTCCTTGTCAAGCCAACGATATTCCAGGTCATGCATATCTTTCTTGCCCGCAATCAATTCCTGTAAATCTTCCATTAGCATCTTGATATCATCTTTATAGACAAAATGCTGATGTGCCTCTAGCACATTGGAAAAAGGCGAAGCAGGTATGCAAAACCGTTCCACAGCTCTCTCTGAAATATGATACAAGTCATTATCGATATCATACGCAAAGAGGTAGTCATTCATACACGTATCAAACTGCCTCGCAACTTTTGTAAACATTTCAAAGGAGACTTCCTTGTTATTTCCTTTTCCCTTCTCACTCATAGTATGAACCCCATATCATGTTACGATTCCTTTCGTATCTCTTTCAAACCATACAAAATAGAATGCTTTCCTATTTTTGTACGTTCCAGTCCCTAAACGCTTTCCAGTCCTACACTGCCTACAGCTATCCCCCAATACCTGTAAGCTATTTGTTGCCTCTATTCTACGTCAGTGTCCATGTTCTTCGGACAGCCTAACGATAACCATTTCAGATACCCATTGATAAATGGATCAATTGCTCCATCCATCACAGCATCTACATTTCCAGATTCCACACCTGTTCGATGATCTTTTACCATGGTATACGGTTGCATAACATAGGATCGAATCTGGTTTCCCCAACCGATTTCCGTTACTTCACCACGAATTCCGGCCGCTTTTTCAGCATTCTTTTGTTGCTCTAGCAAATACAGCTTTGCCTTCAGCATCTGCATTGCCTTATCCTTATTCTGGTGTTGGGAACGTTCATTCTGGCATTGTACTACAATTCCAGTTGGAATATGTGTGATACGAATTGCAGATGATGTCTTGTTGATGTGCTGTCCACCTGCTCCCGAAGAGCGGTAGGTATCAATACGAAGATCATCCTCATTTACTTCGATATCAATATCTTCTTCAATATCCGGCATGACATCACAGGATACAAAAGATGTCTGTCTCTTTCCCGCCGCATTGAATGGCGAGATTCTTACCAAGCGATGCACACCTCTTTCAGATTTGAGATATCCATACGCATTGGTTCCATTCACCTGGAAGGTTATGGATTTAATTCCTGCCTCATCTCCATCGAGTGAGTCAAGGACCTCTATACTGCAATCATGCTTATCTGCCCATTTGCTATACATACGATAGAGCATCTGTGCCCAGTCACAGGATTCTGTTCCGCCTGCGCCTGCATGGAGTGACAGGATTGCATTGTCCTGATCATACTCCCCGGATAGCAAGGTCTTCATTCGTATATTCTCAAAGGTTTCCACAAATTCATCCAACATTTCCTGAATCTCTGGGATGAGACTTTCGTCATTTTCTTCATATCCCATCTCTATCATGGTTTCGATGTCTTCGTACTGAGTAAGCAATCCTTTGCAGGTTGCTACATCATCCTTTAAGCTTTTCAAAGTCTTCATTTTGTTTTGAGAGACCACTGGATCATTCCAAAAATCTGGAGCTTCCATCTCTCGTTCAAGTTCCTGGATTCGTTGTTCTTTGCCTACCAGGTCAAAGTGAATCCCTCACTTCCTGTAGTGGAGCCTTATAGCCTCCTAAAATCGTCTTAAAATTGTCGAGTTCGACCACAGAATCACCTCTTTTCATTCCCCTCCATTCTAACACTTAGGTACTTTTTTCACAACCCACTAAATGTGCCACTTCCGCACTTTGATGCGACTCCCGCCCTAGATTTGCCGGCTCCCCGGCTGGAGGCTATAGGGGGGAACCGCTTCTTAAGATCACTTGATTTTAAGTTTCCAAGCACTTGAAGTTCGGCCTTTTGATTGTTGCCTGTTCGTCAAAGTCTAGACTTGCGCCGCCGTACTGTTCTCCAAATTGTTGGACATAAAGCGTTCCGTGTTTGCACTTTGTAGATGCACGCAGAATGCAAGGCGGCGAGAACTTGTTTGAACGCGATTCGGTATCATTTGCCGCAGGCATAAGACGAATCGCGTGAGTTTTCGAAGCCGCCTTATATAAGCATTCTGCGTGCATCTACTTAGTGCAACTAGGATAAGCGTCCGGTCCAACTTTGGAGGACAGTACGGCGGCGCAAGTCCAGACGTTGTCGGACAGACAACTTAGGCCGAACTTCGAGCGCGCGGAAACTTATAAATCCGTGATATGCGAAGCGGTTCCCCCCTATAGCCTCCAGCCGGGGAGCCGGCAAGCAAAAAGAGCCACCGCACCAAAGTGCGGCAGCTCCGTATTGAGGTTAACAAAATGTAGTATTGAGCAATTTATTGATATTTGTCCATGGCTTCTTGGATGGACATGCCTCCTTCGAGGGCTTTCTTACGTAGATAGTTCACTTCCTGTATTTTGCGCATGCGTTCTCCACTTAAATCATAGTGCTTCATAGCAAGTAAGGTTGCAATCCAGGCAAGCATTGGAAGTACACAGAAAAGAAGAATTACCAACAGCTTCATTCCCGCATGATATGGCGTATCACTATCTGGTAAATTCGATAAGCCGATGCAAGTTACAGCAATACCTACGATGGTAGAGCTAAGAGATGACACTAGCTTATCTACTAGAGAAAACATCGTTCCTACGATACCTGGTACGTAGTTTCCGGTACGATAGGTCTCATAATCCGAGCAATCTGCAGTCATTGGGATTACCATGTCTGCAATCGAATAATATGCGCCATATCCAATTCCGTAGAATACAATAAACAAAATGGTATAGATATTGATATTTCTAAGAGACAGAAGCGTCGCTGCATTCCCTGGCTGCCAAATCAAAAGTAAAGCCAATACGCCCACATAGAGAGCGAGTGCGACGCAAGTAAAGGTCACAAGCGACGCCTTTTGCCCCTTCTTCTGAGAGACACGGGCATTCATAAGGAAAAATGGTACACTAATGACGTAACCAATAATGTAAAATGGCATATAAAGACCATTGTAATCATTCATCATAGAAGCATAAAGCATGCAGGCAACGGATGCGTTGGTTGCTACCGCAAATCCCAATTTTGTTCCAGCTCCAGCAATCATCAGCATGCGAAGGTTCTTATTGCCTCTTAACACATCTATGCATTCTCTAAAGTCAATTTTGCTAGCCTGCTCTTTGTTTCCAACTCCATAGTTCTCTGGGACATCCTTTTCCCAAATTCCCACAATTGCAAGAATCGTCATCACAAAGGAAAGTACCACTGCCACTGGAATTAGGATGTTAAAGAACGTCTCACTTCCATAGCCGAATCTACCACCCACTACTACAGCAAGAACCTGTGTTACCCCCATTCCAACCAGGGATGCGACGGTATTAAAAATGGTAAAAAGCGGGCGCTGCTTTGGATCGTTGGTGATGCAGGTTTGTCCGGATCTCGTACAGCTTGTCTGAAAGGTATATCCAATCACATAAATCATATATACAAGCACAAATAAGGTGTATCGTAACCACATCACGTCGCTTGGAATCCATCTGGTAGCAAAATACATAAGAATCGCACTTGCTGCAAGAATTACATTTCCTAGCAACATAAATGGACGGAATTTTCCAAATCGTCCGGAAGCCTTATCAATCAGCATTCCAATAACCGGGTCTGTCACTGCATCAAATACTCGCATTACGGTTACCATGGTTGTTGCAAACATGACAGCAAGTCCCAACACCCCATTTGCGTAATATGCAATATAGTTCATCGTTATAACAAAAAATACATTCGTTGCTCCATTGTTCATCGCAAACAGGAGCATTTGCCAAGGTTTGGCGCGGTTTACACCAGTTTCCATACCATGGTCTCCTTTCTAACTTTTATAGAACTCCCCATTCACTTTTGTTGGTTCCCACTGCTAAAATTTTTCTAATAGCAGTCGGCCCCACCATATTATGATATTTGGCATTTATACCCAGTTTGCAGAATGGGATTTCTTCTTATCCAGCTTGTAACTCTTAGGGTTCTCTTTCTTGATAAAGGTAGCCGCATCTTTCCACTCACCCGCAACTGCCTCAATCTGATTCTCTCCCTCTTTTAATGCAACCGGGAATTCAAATACATGATCCGCCGTCTTGGTTGCAACCAGAATCCCATTCTGGTATAGCGTCACCTCTGGTTGATTGCTATACACCTTAATGGTAATGTTTGACTTCCCACGTTCTTCAAAACGTTTGCTGCAAATGTGCACCATCGGTTCTGGATTCCAGTAGGATTTATATAAAAAGAAACTGTCTTTCTTTATCTTGCGATCAAAGGTTACCAGCCCTTTGTGGTTCATGCCTGGCTCTCCCCCTTGATTTCTTGCGTCTGCGGCAAAGTCAAACATATTCCACACATGTGTGGACCACATCCATGGATGACGTGCGAAGCACTTCACCATATACTCATGATATTTTGCCTGATATTCCTCCGTGTGATCGCCACGTTTTGGATGCTCACTGTGAAGGTTCCACATTCCCTCTGCTCCATATTCCGAATAGCCCAGGCAGCGTTTCGGATAACGCAAATGAAAAAGCGTAAGAAATACATCATTTAAGAAAAGTCCTGGCACATACCATCCAAGATATAGGTTATAACTTACGATGTCCGAAATATGGACCACCTTTGCGAACGGGTTACACATTGCATAGCACGCAAGGGTTGTCACCCTCGTGGCATCCATCTTATGACAAAGATCATTTAAAACCCTATGGTTGTCTAGCATATCACGCTTTTTCTTTGTAGAAATGGTAATTTCATTGGACAAGCCCCAGGTAACAATACACGGATGATTGTAATTCTGAATAATCAATTCCTTCATTTGAGAAATGGTGTTTTCTCTTCCATTTGGCATATGCTCAGAAATATATGGAATCTCTGCCCAAACAATCATTCCCGCCTCGTCACATAAATCATAAAAGAACTGATCATGCTGATAGTGTGCCAGACGCACGGTGTTGCATCCAAGCTCTTTTATCATTTCCATGTCTCGTATATGTTCTTCTCTATGAATGGCATTGCCCATCTCCTTATAGTCCTGATGTCTGGATACTCCATGGAGTGGATAAGCTCTTCCATTCAAAAAGAACCCTTCCTTCGGATCCACGTGGAAGCTTCTTACTCCAAATCGGGAGCTGATGCAATCCACCACTTCATTCTCCACACGTAGCGATACCTCTACCGTATATAGATAGGGATCCATGACACCATCCCATAAATGTACGTCTTCTATTTCTAAAGTGGTGCGTGCTGTATATCCCTCCTGTGGTGCAAAGCCTACATTTTGAGAATCTTCACCATTGGCAATGAGCTCATGCACTGTGGTCTCTGCCACGATATGTCCCTGCGCATCCTTACATGCAACGAAAACCTGTGCATCCGCTGTGTTAAGATAGGCTTCCACGGTAACCTTCGCCTTTTTCCCCTCTGGAATAGCTGTAACACGGAGTCCAGGAGTTCCCCAATGCTCTAGTTCAAAGTGCTTCTTGTTCACAATGACAAGGTTCACATCGCGATATATTCCACCATAAAACGTAAAATCTGCTTTCTGCGGATAGACGTAATCATTCTTTTGATTGTCTACCTTTACGACCAATTCATTGTGTGCCTGCAATTTATCTGTGATATTTACCCGGAAGGTTGCATATCCACCATCATGTGTTTGCAAAAGCTCCGTGTTGAACCACACCTCTGCCGAAGAATTCACGCCCTGAAATTCCAGGAAAACCGCTTCCTCTGCCTCGTCAAATTGTGGCATTGGAATTTTTCTCGTGTAGCTTGCAATGCCACGATAGTAATCATTTCCGCCGTCCTGTCCATCCTGGCCATTCCAGGTATGTGGGATGGAAATCATTTCTTCATAGCCTCTCATCTTAAATTTCCAATTGTCGTTAATTCCGATGATTCTTCTCATTGAACTCTCCTATTATTGCTTGATATAAGCTACTCCTAAGCACACAGCACTGCCTCATAGCACCTTGCTCCTAATGGTATTGCTTTGTCCTTAGGACTCTCTTATATCCCCTTTTGGAAAAGGCGAAGCTTCGCCTTTTCCTTCGGGAATCTAATAATTACTGTTTGTTTTTATACATCTTCTTTGCATCCTTGAATGCGACATAAGCATTTGTCTGTTTGAATGCTTTCTTACGCTTGATAAAGAAGAACAAAGCCACAACAAAGAGTACTGGGAATACAAATGCACATACGTTGAGTACGCGAATGATGGTAGGTCTGGTCGTTTTCACAATTGTGTCTGGTCCCATTCCATTCATTGCTACCGAATTTGCGATAGCATATAGGTTATGGTGGCAAGCCTCACGCATTGCGCTTACCATAACTGGGTCATTCTTATATTTTGGAAGTGCATTCTTCACAAATGGCATCATCGCATCAAAGGTTGATACGCCTGCCATGACTCCGTCTGGTCCGTTTACATACTGTGTTAATACGTTGTCGGTGATGATGAGTCCGTCACAGCCCCACTCATCTCTTAAGATGTTGGTGATGAGACCTTTGTTTCCACCACTCCATACAGCACCCCAACGTGTGTATGCAACCATTACTCCATTGCCATTTCCCTCTTCGATTGGAGCCTGGAACGCATTCAGATATAGCTCACGTCCTGCCTGTTCGTTCAGCCATACCCCAAGACCGATACGATCCTGTTCACAATCATTGAGTGCAAAGTGCTTCATTACCACATGTACGCCTTTTTCCTGAATTGCTTTCACTTCAGGTGCTGACATTGCTCCAGAAAGGAAGCCATCCTCTGAGTAGTACTCAAAGTTACGTCCGCCATATGGTGTACGATGAATGTTATTTCCTGGTCCGTAAAGAATTGCTATGTCTGCTGCTACACAGTTGTTTCCAATGACACGACCAATCTCATACATTAAATCTGTATTAAAGGTTGCTGCCATAACATCTTCAGAAGTGAATGCAGTAGACTTCAGCTGTGTTTTATTGGATCCAAGAAGTGATGCGGTTAATCCCTGTGGACCATTCTCATCACGAGATCCTGGAGCATTGATGCTTGTACATGGCATGGTCCAATGGAAGGAATCTCCAATCAAACGAACCATTTCTGCATATGTCATCTGGTCTAACAGGCTGTCCCATTTTGGATTGTCGTAAGAAAGTCCAATCATGTCATACAAGGTTACGCCATTTTTCGCACCGAGTGTTGGCATCTCAACAGCGTCATAATCTTCTGCCTGATAACGAACCACTGCAAGGTCTTTTACCAATTTATCAGAAAGAGCGATGGTGTCCTTACCAGTTGGGAAGGTACCTGTCCAATCGTTACGTGATAAGAAAGTAATCTTGGAATCTGTTCCCTCGTAAAGGTTCGGATCTGCGTCACTCAGCTGGTTCTCAATCTTTGTTCCATTCGCTGAAGTTGCATAACTTGTAGCGTCAAATTCAGCCTCATTCCAAGCGTATACAAGTTCCTTGTTTCCTTCTGCATCCATTCCGTTAGCAGAGGTAAAGCCTTTTGCTGTAAGGATGTTATTCACTGCATTATGCGCATCTGTTGCCGCGGTAAAGAAGTAATCCCCTGCATCTAAAATGTAGGTTCCTTTTCCATATGCGTCATAAGAAGCCAAATCTCTACGATCTACGGTAATCGCTACTACTTCGGATGCACCTGGTGCAAGAATGTCGGTCTTTCCAAAACCACAAAGTGCCACAGAAGCTTTCTCAATCTTGTTTGTGATGTCATACTCGGTATATGGTGTCTGCACATAAATCTGAACGGTCTCTTTTCCTGAGAACTTTGTTCCTACGTTTGTTACCTTAACCTTTACTGTGTATTTATCGGTTGCCTTATCATAGCTTACTGCCATATCGCTGTATGCGAAATCCGTATAGCTGAGACCGAATCCAAATGGATATGCAACATCATCTGCGTACTGATATGCACCTGCATTTCCTGTTCCCATTACCATGTCTTCGTAGCGGGTTTCATAATATTTGTAGCCTACGTAAATACCTTCCTGATAGATCATGTAGGTACTTGCCTTCTTATCTACACCAGCTTTCTCGAAGCCTTCATAGGTCACTGGAGAGAAGTTTGCCATAGCTGGGGAAGAATAGTTATCATAAAGATAGGTATCTACAAGACTTCCCGATGGTGTAACATCACCATTTAAGATGTTTGCTACTGCGTTGATACCTGTAATTCCTACATCTCCAATCCATAGGCATGCGTCAATATCATAGGTGTTGTCCTTTAAGAAATCTAACTGCAAGGTGTTTGCAGAATTGATTAAAACAACGATTTTCTTTACATCGCCAGCGTCCTTCATTTTCTTTACATTCGCCAGCATGTCTTTCTCGTTCTCATCGAGTGCAAGATAGTTTACGTCTTGATAGCTAAGGTCTGCACCCTCTCCTCCTACACGAGAGAGAACCACAATGGCTGCATCCCCATACTTTGCAACCGAGTTCTTTACATCGTCGGTATATGCATCCCAAGGTACTTCGCTTGTTACCGCACTTGTTGTGGTAACCACTCCACCTCTTGAGGTTGCATATTTTGAGCCTTCTCCAGTTTTGTAGAAGTCCCAGAGTGTCTCATTTACCTTGAAATCCGCTTTCTCCAAAGCAGATTTTAAAGTGTCCGCAGTAGAGGCATCAATATTTCCCGAACCAGTTCCACCGTAAACAAGATTTACGGATGAACCGGAAAAGCAGCTTACTGCTGCTCCCTTGTCCAGTGGAAGTGCATTGTCGCGATTGAGTAGAAGTGTTGCACCTTCTGCTTCCACCTGTTCACAAAGTAAAAGACCATAATCGGTCATTTCCTCTGCTGTTGCAAAGTCAGATTTGAAGTACTGTGCATTCTCGTCTTTATTCTCAAGTGTCCAGAATGTACCTCCAGCAAATGCTGCGATTGTATTATCAAATACACTTACAAATGTGTATCCAGCGATACTTACGATTGCAAGAATTGCAAATAGAATTGACAATCCTTTCCAAGGACGAATCGCTTTGTGTTTTGCCTTACGAAAGGCTTTCTTTTGTGATTTGAATTCCTTTTTATTCACGGATATTCCTCCTTTATTCGCACATACGTTACCACGCAGTTACTATAGTCTCATTTTAGCGGCTCCCCACCAAAAAACAACCTCTTTTACCCAAGTGGTCTCTCTCATTACCTAAGTGGTTCTCCTCCTTTGCATTATGTCCCCAAAGTCCCTTTTTCATACTCTTCTCACATGGCGTTCCCCATTAAAGTTCTCTAGATTTGTGTGCCTGCTTCGCTTGCCCTCGGGGGGGATGCCGTCTCAGGAATACAGATTGTAAGTTTCCAAACGCTCAGGCGTCTCCCAAAAAGCAGAGACTGTTCGTCAACGTTTGGAGCTTGTGCCGCCGTCTGTGCGCCAAAATATGTTGGACGTAAAGCGAACCGTATCAGCGCTTAACAGATGCTATCAGAATGCAAGGCGGCGAAGAACTGTTTGAGCGCGATTGGCCTTTTGCTGATAGGCAAAAGACAAATCGCGTGAGTTTTCGAGCCGCCTTATATAAGCATTCTGAGAGAATCTGTTTAGCGATGGTAGGTGCAGCGTCCCGTCCAACTTTGGCGGACAGACGGCGGCACAAGCTCCAAACGGTGTCGGACAGTCTCTTTGTGAGCCCCCTGCGCGCGGAAACTTATCAATCTGTATTATTCGACGGGCATCCCCCCCGAGGGCAAGCGAAGCAGGCGCACAAAAAAGACGCTCCCGATGGGGAACGCCTTCATAAGACATTAGGAAAGAGGGACTTTGGGGAGGGGAATCAGCATCTTGAGAGAAAAGCGCTGGTTCGAGGTATCCACATTTAAGAATCCGTTGTATTGCTTGACCGTGTGCTTGATACTTTTGAGTCCATAGCCATGATAGCCCGCATTCTTTTTGGTGCTAACCGGCAGCCCATTTTTGAATTTTAAGTTTCCTTCAAAGGGATTGCTAATTTCCATAATCAGAAATTCCCCTTTGCTATATATGCGAATGTCTATGAGACGCTTCGCCTTTTCTGTGAATTCGGATACACATTCGATGGCATTGTCAATAGCGTTTCCTAGAACTGCATATAAATCTACGGTTTCGATAAAGCGAAGCTGGCTGCCATCGACGATGCAGTTGATTTTAATGCCATGCGCGTCACAGTATAGACTCTTGTCCGTAAGAATGGTGTCTAATACCTCATTTCCAGTTTTCACAATCGATTCATAGATTTGCACGGATTGCTCCAGCTCTGCAATATAAGCCTCTTTTTTCTCGTCATTTTCCATGCTTCGGATTGCGCGAATCTGATGCTTTAGATCATGACACTTGCGGTTAATCAGGTCTATATTCTCTCGGGTAAGATGATATTGATCCGACTGCTGCTTGAGCAGCAAATTCATCGTAAGCAGTTCCTTTTCCAAGGCACTTTTCTTAAATAGCTCGGTTTGCACAAACATCATACTGATGCAGTAGAACTGTGACAATACCAAACCAATATAGTAATAGATATTGAGCTGTTCCACAAAAAAGAAAAATTCCATGTATACCAGCACTTGAAAAAGCGCCATAAACATGATTGCGGATACCAATTGCCGTGGACCAATTTCATACCGGTCTTTGCTCGGCATCTTTACCGCCAAGGTCAAGGCTATCATCCACATTGCATATGCGTAGTATAAAATAACCAATATAATTCTTAATCGCGACTGTCCCACGAGATAGGGCACAAAATATCCCATAAGATACCAAAGTGCCAGCAAAAATTGTGAAGAAATCAGGGACCAAATCGCCACATACCAGCATGCCACCTTTCGCATGTCGACGCACTGCCATATTGCAAAATATAGCACCACCAGGTAAATCAGTTGTTTCCCAATCTGAACGACGGGATAAAAAGGAATCCACACTTCGATAGATATAACCGTTGCTATTGCAGCTGCAAAGCTTGCAATCCATCGGATTTCCGTTGGTTCTTTCTTTTTTAACGGATAGATGTACACCATTGCAGCAATCACAGCAAATAGTGCTTCTACTAGCATTACGCGATTTATTTGATGCATATGCGCCCTTTCTCTCCTAGTTTTGCATGGTAAAGTAATCTGTCACCGATTTGACAAAGGCTGATTTATTTCTCCTGCTAATTTCCAAACATTTTTCTCCCACATATACCGTGTTCTCACTGATTCTCGATACATATTTTAGGTTCACCAGATACCAGTGGTTGCATTTCACAAAATGATATTCCCGCAGCTGCTCCTCCGCGCCTTGCATCGTTCCGCGAAGAACAAGTTCTCCCTGCGTTGTGAAATAGTGAAGCATTCGATTGGCAATCTCCACATAGTAGATATCATCGGTATTCACCTTTGCTACACCGTCTGCTATATTTAGCAAGAGTTCGCCTTTTTTCTGTGTCGCCACACGTTCCATGGCACGGTCCATGCGAAATGCAAAGCTATAATAATCGATTGGTTTTAGCACAAAGTCCAAAGCCCCTACCGAATATCCTTCTATGGCATACTGCGCCATATTTGTTATAAAGACCAGCACCACATTTGTGTCCTTCTTGCGAATTTCTCTAGCCGCATCCATCCCATTCAGTTGCTTCATTTCGATATCGAAAAATATGATATCGTAATGTTTCTCTACATTCACGATGTCCGCTCCATCCGAATATGTAGTTATCTCATAGGTCACTCCCTTTTCTTCTCCGTACTGAATTACGAAGGATGCGATTTGCTCCTGATAGGAATGCTCATCTTCCACTATTGCTACCTGATACACTTTCAATCCTCCTAAACCAGTACCAATTATACACTTATATTCCCTTTATTTCAAATCACACTCCCAAAAGGTCTACATACAATATATGTAAGAGGTGCACTTCTTATGACAAAAAGCGTAGTAAACTTTTATGGCAACCTTTTTTAACCAAGCAACCTTAACCTACAACGGGCAGTCCACCAATTCCAACATTGTCTCTGGTGAAATTGTTGATTTTCTGACAGCAACCAAATCCTCTCTGGATACGGTATACCGAGAGGGCGATACGGTTACTTACCTAATCAATCTTGTCAATTCAGGCACCACCCCTGTAACCGACGTCACCATTGATGATGATTTAGGTGGATATCTATTTGGCACTGGAACGGTCTACCCTCTTACTGCCGATGCAGGCAGTGTGCGTTTCTATGTCAACGGTGTTCAGCAACCAAATCCAACCGTAACTGCTGGTCCACCTCTTACCATTTCCGGCATTACGATTCCTGCTGGTGCAACAGCAACTCTCGCTTACCAAGCTACCGTAACAGATTTCGCCCCACCACTTACTGGCGGAAGCATTACCAACGAAGCAACCATAAATGGCACAGGCATTGCCAATGATATTGTTGCCTCTACAACAATCAATGCCGACACTACACCGGACCTTTCTATCGTGAAGGCGGTATCCCCAGCTACGATTACAGAAACTGGTGAGTTAACCTACACCTTTACTTTGATTAACAACGGTCCAACCGCTACTTTACCATCCGATGCACTTACTGTGGTTGATACCTTCAACCCACCACTAAGCAATCTAATTGTTACCTACAATGGTACCCCTTGGACAGAAAGAACCGAATACAGCTATACGGGATCTACTTTCTCGACCAATCCTGGTGTACTTTCCGTACCAGCTGCCACCTATGCCCCAGATCCAAACACCGGTGCTTGGATTACCACCCCAGGCGTAAGCACACTCGTTGTTCGTGGTACCGTATAAGACAAAGCGCTCGCTAATCACTCTATGTCAAAAGAGGTCATCGCAACTGCGGTGGCCTCCTTTTCTCTCTTATATTCGTCCCTGCCACCCACACCGCCTCAACCCCACGGGGGGAACACTTCTCTCAGGATCGCACAATTTCAAGTTCCTATGCACGTGCCCGATTCCACAAAAGGCATTGCCGGTTCGACTACGTCTGGACTTCTGCGGCATGCTGTACGCCAAGCCGCTGGACATAAAGCGAACCGTATCAGCGCTTAACAGATGCTCGAAGATAATGCAAGGCGGCGGAGCACTTGTTTGAGCACGATTCGGTATCTCTTGCCGGCAGGCATA
>JAZUHO010000148.1:0-9158 GCA_045641745.1 Agathobacter sp.
GGCAAGAAAGCGGAGCCAATTAGGAATTTTACGATATCAGGAAATTTTTATGAGTTGCTTAAGAATATTAAGAAGCTTGGAGACGATTTGGCATTTCCAAAACTGAATTCCTCATCTTGTCGTTATGGTGCACCTTCTGCAATACTTGACGAGATTATGGTTGCAGGAGAATAAGAGACAAACAAGAAAGGAGCTGTTCTTACAGCTCCTTTGTTCGATTTGAAGCGACACGTTGTCTATTGTTTTATTTTCGTTTACTATTTTCTGCAACCATGCGTTTGAACTTTTCAATATAGGATAAGTTTTCGTCGCCAAGTGCAGCGTGCTTTTTGATTTCATCTCGTGCGGCGGTGACGCACATGAGGCGAAAACGTGCTTCTTCATTCTCAGCAAACCAAGCGTTGAAGTGTTGGGTTAGCTGATCCTCGTCCGTATCGGCAGCAACAAGCACAAAACTGTTGAGATGCAGAATTAGTTCGGAGATACAGCGTTGTTCAACAAGTGTACGAATTTCAGGAGTAAGAAGCTCACTGGGATGCTCCTTCTCATATTTATTAAGCTCTTCTCGTGAGAGCGTAGTTGCCGTAGAAACTGCAAGCTCGCTGGAGCGGGCAACGACTTGTTCTTTGGTAAGTTGACCCATGGCATACCCTCCTATGAAATATAAGACATCTTTTAAAACTAAAATAATACTTTTGCACTATATTTGTCAAGGCGGAACCAAGAGTGCTTTACACGCTTTGCGCGCTGTGTTTTTATTTCATAGAAAAGGCGCTGCATCTATGAAATAAAAAAGGACTCAAAAAAGAGCCCTCTTATTTTATCTATTCATAATTCAATCTAATTATAGTTTTATTTATTCATAATTTCGAATTTCAACTTTTGGTTGAAGAATTGCCATAAATTCATCAAACAACTCTTTCTTTAAATCAAAGCTTCCGCCTGTTTTGGTCCAACGAATATCGGTTCCAACTGCAACACCGTACATGGTACGAAGAAGAAGAAATGGATCCGCCATATTGCCAATTTGATCCATTCTTTGCATTTTCTGTATCATAGATAAGAAAATTTTGATGGAAGGGCGAAGGGAATCCTCAGATTCAATGTTAAAGGAGTTGTGAAGAAGGTTTTGAATGGCCATGGTAGCTAAAACCTTGTCACCAAGCTCGATTTGTCGATTGATATCAATTTTAATAAATTCCCAGAATTGTTCTAATGGAGAATCATATTCAAGTAAAATATTAGATAAAGCAGCCATTTTAGCTTCATCGGAGGTGCTATAGGTGTTACCAAATACTTCTTCTTTGTTGTTGAAATATTGGTAAAATGTATTCTTAGAGATTCCCGCTTTTTCATATATCTGCTTGACAGAAATATTTTCAGGTCCATGTTCTTTGGCTAATTGCACTGCCGCTAGAACGATTCTTTTACGTGTTTCATCTGTTTTTCCCATGATTATTGTACCTCACTACCTATTGTATTGGGGGTAATATGTATTTATATTTTTGAAATCTATCATGCAAAGTATAGCATAGCAGAGAAAAAAATGCACGAAAAAGCGTGAAGGCTTCGACGGATAATAGGTGTTGACGAGATAATATGACTGTAGTAATATTAAAACAAACAATAGTATATAAAATGCAGAGAGGCGTACTGCAAAAGAGACAGAGCGGATACAACGAAAACAAAAGCAGTTGCCAGGAGAGCATAAGCCTAACGGCAATTAAAGGAGAGGTATCATGAAAACAGATCAAATTGTTCAAGAACTTATCGACAGTTATGGGGATTGGATGGTTAAGAACCCAGATAATACTGGAAAAGGCGGATGTGCGAAGATGACACAAAATCTATATCCATACACATCGCTTTTTTCCCCAATACAGGTAAACCGAACAACCATCAAGAACCGTATTGTTATGGCACCAATGGGTAACTTACAGATGGCAGAGGAAACAGGTAGACCTGGCCAGAAGATGTTGGATTATTTCTTTGCAAGAGCAAAGGGCGGAACTGGCCTTCTTACGACAGGACTAATTCCAGTCAGCCATGGGATTGACAATACGGTAACGGAATCCGGAGAGTTGTCCTATTTCCCAAGAATTGACCGCACGAGAACGGTTTATGGTGGATGGAGAGATTTGTCACAAGGTGTTCATGCATATGGTAGCCGAATTTTTGTACAGCTGACAGCTGGATTGGGACGAGTAGGCGCACCGATGTGTGTACTTTCTGAACATAAATTTCCAGGCTCTGCATCTACAAATCCAAATTTCTATATTCCAGACCTTCCAAGCTTCCGCATGAGCGATCATAAGCTGAAAAAGATTGTTAAGAACATGGGACAGGCTGCGGCAGATGCAAAAGTTATGGGCTTAGATGGTGTATATTTGCATGGTCATGAGGGATATCTTTTGGAGCAGATGACAAATCCAGCATTTAACCGTAGAAAGCTTGGACATTATGCTGATTGGAAACGCTTTGGAATTGAGTGTGTAGAGGCAATCCGTAAGAGCACAGATCCATTTTATCCAATTATGTATCGTATCGATTTGTCACTTGCATTAAATGAGACTTACGGGAATCGTATGAATACCGTGAAATCCTTAAAGAAGTTTAAAAACGGTAGAACGATAGAAGAGACCTTAGAATACATGGAAGAATTGGTGAAAGCCGGAGTCGATATGTTTGACGTGGACCTTGGCTGCTATGACAACTGGTGGTTACCACATCCACCTGCAGGAATGCCAGCAGGTTGTTTCCTTGACATTTCCCGCATTGCAAAAGAGTATTTTGCGAAGAAGGGAATTAAATCCAATGCAGGCTTTGAGGTTCCAATTGTAGCGGTAGGTAAATTGGGATATCCGGATCTTGCTGAGCAGGCACTTCGTGATGGAGACTGCGATATGGTTATGCTGGGACGTCCACTATTAGCAGACGCAGAGTGGTGTAATAAGGCTTACGCTGGTAAAGTGGCGGATATTCGTCCATGTATCGGATGTCAGCAAGGCTGTGTCAATGAGTTCGTAGAGGGTGGACATATTCAGTGTACAGTAAATCCTCGCACGGGATTTGAAGACAGTATTCCAGAGGAGCTTCCGAAGGCAGAGGTTGCAAAACGTGTTGCTATCATAGGTGGTGGTCCAGCAGGTATGGCGTTTGCACTTATGACCTTGGCTCGTGGACATCAGGTTACCTTAATTGAGAAGACTGCACAGCTTGGTGGTAAGGTGATTCCAGGAAGTGCACCAAAAGTAAAATTTGACTTTGATAATTATTTGGAGTATTTGCGAAATCAGATTGCAAAACATGCAGATAATCCTGATTTTACGTTAATGATGGAAACTACAGTAGATACTGCGTGGCTCAAGGAGCAGAATTTTGACACGGTCGTATTTGCAAACGGTTCTAAGAATATTGACCCTCCATTCGCAGGAAAAGATAAGATTAGGAATGTGCAAGCAGTGGATGCACTTGTAGATCCAACCTTACTTGGCGATGCAAAGAATATTGTTGTCGTTGGTGGTGGAATCGTAGGCTGTGAGACTGCATACTGGCTTGCTTACGAACAAGGCAGAACCGTTAAGGTGGTCGAGATGGCAGACCAGATGATGAATGGTGCATGTACTGCAAACCGTGGACATCTCATCCATTATATGGAGAAAAAAGGCGTAGAGCTGATTAACTGTGCAAAAGTAATGTCATTCGATGAGGGAAAAGTAAATATTTCCCGTCTTACAAAGAATGTTCCAGATCCATATAATACCTGGCAGCCTATCTTGCCAAAGAACATTGCAAACCCACTTGCTAAAAAAGTGGGAACAGAATCTGTGGAGGAGTCTATTCCAGCTGATCTTGTAATTATTGCAATGGGTGGACGCGCGGATGATGCATTCTATTTTGAGGCAGTGAGAGAACACGTTGCAAATGAAGTCTTGAATATTGGTGATAGCTTCCGTGCAGCAAGAGTACTTGAGGCAACACGTGCGGCTTTGCGACTGGCACTTACCATCTAATAGGAGGCTTGTAATGGCAGACGTGAATGAGATTATGAAACAGAAGGCAGAGGATGCAAAACTCTGTTATGAGGATTTGTTAAAAAGAACAGGAATAGAACCAGAAACGAAGGTAATGTTCCAGGTGGGAGAGAATCAACAGAAGCTGATGAAGGATGCTTGCTTTAAGCACAATCCATTTCCAGGATTGGTAAAGCTTGTCCTTTTAAAGCTTCGTTTGAAAGCTGTGCAACGCCTTTTCGATAAGGAAAATGTCGTGCAGACTGCACCAGCAGCTTCCATTTTAGCATTAGACCACGTGCTCGGCAGTGAAATCCAAAATTTAAGAAGCGGAAAGAAGAATGACAATCCTGTGATTTGTGATGTGGGATTTTCCGGCTTACAAGTGATTCGACTATACATGATGGCGTATGACAAAGACCCTATTTTCAAAAAGGATCGTTACGAATCCGCAGTGCGCGTAGACAATGCGCTCAATGGCTCTTTCTACAAGTATCGGACAAAGGATGGCAGATTCTTCTCTGCACATGTGTACTACGAGTCACAGAAAAGAAAAATGATGAAGCTTCTTGGTATCAAAAAGGATCCGGAGAAGTTTAAGCTTATGAGCCTTCCGATAGACAAGAAGACCACAGCAAAAGCGATTGGTAAGTTCGAGGCCCTTGACTTGGAGGAGAAGTCCTTTGAAGCAGGAGCGTGCGCATGTATGCTTCGCAATCGCAACGAATGGGAGCTTTCTGAGGTTGGAAAGGCTGTATGCAAAATGCCATTATTCCGTTTAGAGAAGGTGGCAGATGCACCAAAGAAAAGCTTTGGTGAAGATTTATCACGTGGTCCGCTTACAGGTGTAAAGGTATTAGATTTGACACATATTATTGCGGGACCAGCATGTACACGTATTCTTGCAGAGCAGGGAGCGGATGTGTTGCTAGTAAGACGTGGTAAATTCAATGAGCAGGAACAGGCGATGCTGGAATTGGATGGATGGGCTGGAAAGCACGCCATTCACTTGGATTTCAATGTAGATGCAGATTTGAAGCGTGTGAAGGAGCTAATCAAAGAGGCGGATGTAGTGGCTTGCTCGTATCAGCAGGGAGCTTTAGATAAGTTCGGACTCTCTGGTGAGGACATTCATAAATACAATCCAAATGTGATTTATGGCGCGATGATGTGTTTCTCAGATTCCGTTTGGAGAAATCGTCCAGGTTGGGCACCGCTTGCTGAGGATATCACGGGACTTAGCGTGAGAAATGGATCTGCACAGAATCCGGTAAACCTAAATGGAGTGCCTTTGGACTACATTCCAGGATTTATCATGGCGTGTGGAATTCTTAATGCACTGAAAAAGGTTATGACAGAAGGGGGAAGCTATGATGTTACAGCTTCCCTCACCAGAGGTGGATACTGGCTTCATGAGTGTACCGACCTTTGCGAGAGCAGAGCGTTTAAAAAAGGCGCGCTTGTGGAAGGAAATCATTGTGAAGTAACATCCGATTTGGGAATTGCACAATGGCAGCAGGTATGGCATACCGTTGAAAACACTGCTGTTGGAGAAGTAAAATTCCCAATGCCTGCAACGTATCAAAAAGGTGCAGTGGAACCATTTGTAAATATGCAGTTTACGGATGGAGAAATAAGTTTTGCCAAGAGGAGTTAAGGGACCTCTTGGTTCTGGCTCTTTTGAGTAGGAGTATATATAAATAGAGGTGAGGCGTATCGCGAGAGTGGTATGCCTCATTTTATTTTGCACATACGCTTTTTCTTAACTTTTTCTTAATAGGTTGACAGTGTATGAAAGAAGTGTTATGTTTACTACGACAGATATACTACGACAGACGTAATACGCTAGACATAGTACGTCAGATGAAGTACGTTAGATGAAGTATAAAGAGAAATTGAGTGGAGCATGGTTGTCACAATTTGTGTACGAAAGCGTGGTAAGCATTTTCACTGTCGTAGAAAAAGAAGGAGGTTTACAAGATGGCAGGGATAAGCAGTGATGTGATTCGTGGATACAATGATACAATCATTCTTTATCTACTCTGGAATCAACCATCCTATGGGTATGAAATTTCCAAACAGATTCGAACACTTTCTGAAGAGAAATATGTGATTAAGGAAACTACGTTATATTCTGCATTCACGCGTATGGAGAAAAATGGATATATTCAATCCTACGAAGATTTGAGTACAGGAAAACGAAGAACCTATTATCAAATCACGGATTTGGGAAGGCAATACTATTTGGAAAAATGTGAGGAATGGAAAATAACCAAAGAAGTAGTAGAACAGTTTATTATGAGGGAGGATTACAATCATGGAAGTAATTAGAAGTTATTTGGAATCAATGTTTACCAATCTTCCAAATACCCCAGAGGTTTTGAAGGCAAAATATGAACTGGGACAAATGATGGAGGATAAGTACACAGAGTTAATTAATCAGGGAAAGACACAGAATGAGGCGATTGGAACAGTAATTGCTGAATTTGGCAATCTTGAGGAGTTGGCAGAAGACCTTGGAATTCGTGGTTTTGTTAATAAAGAACAGAACTTTGAGAACCCAAGAAGAAGCATTTCTTTGCAGGAAGCACAGGAGTACATTAAGGATAGCTCGGCGAGAGCGGTGCAGGTTGCGCTTGGGGTAATGTTTTGCATTCTTGCACCGGCTTCGTCTGGTATATTGGAAGTAATTTTTGATGGTCTTGCAGCGATATGCTTTTTCATCTTGATTGCAATTGGTGTTGCGTTTTTTGTATACAGTGGTGTAAGCTTCGCAAAATGGGAATTTGTGCAGAAGATGCCTTGTACGATTGAATTGGGAACCGCACAGTATGTGCAGAATCAGAAGGATAATTATAAATCAAGCTATGCACTTTGCCTTACGGTAGGAATTGTGCTTTGTGTATTGTGTTTTATGCCAGCAATTGTAATCGATGAATTTCATATAGGATATAATCGGTTTTTTGATGGAATTTCAGGTACACTTACTTTGACTTTTGTAGCTGTTGGTGTGTTTATGATTGTGCTTTCTTCCCTGAAGAATAAAGCATATACCATACTTCTCGATGTGAATGATCGACATACCGTTAGCGGAGGCTACGTGAATTACGAGAATCGCGCAACACACTATGAAAGTAAAACGGTTGAAGCCATTATGTCTGTGTATTGGCCAACCATAACTTGCATTTATTTAATATGGAGTTTTGTAACTTTCCGTTGGTGGATTTCGTGGATTATTTGGCCTGTTGCAGGTGTGATTCACGGGCTGATTAAGAACATCTATGGAAGAAAATAAGAATATTTATGGAAGAAAATAAGAATATAGGAAATTGTAAAATTTGCGAAATTCTTTAATAGAAGGAGAAAATTACAATGAAAAAAGGACTATATCTAGCAATAATAACAATTGTTACTGTGATAGCAATTATTGGAGGAACCATTTACCATACGTCCAGATTTGTGGGAAATGTTACTTCATGGATATTCCCATGGAATTGGGAGTGGTCTGATAATGATGGAACGGAAAGCCACAATGTAGTAGATAAGAACGAGACCGTGGGCGCTTTTTCGAATGTGCATGTTGACGTCGATGTTGCAAGTGTATCGATTGTAAGAGGTAGTGATTATACGGTAAGCTATGCGGCAACGGAAAACATGGTGCCAGAATATGAAGTGCAGGGCGATACCTTAGAGGTGAAGCAGAAAAAGAGCAGAGCACATTGGGGAAAAAATAAATGTGACATGACCATCACGGTGCCGGAAAATGTGGACTTGGATAAAGTGAAAATGAAAAGTGATGTGGGTGATTTAAACATTGAAAACTTTTCTTTGCTGACCTTAGAGGTAAAGAGCGATGTGGGCGATGTGACCGGAAAAGGCTTAAAGGTGCAAGGCGATACGACTCTAAAAAGTGATACGGGAGATGTAATTGTAGAAAACTGCATATTTGCAGATATTCATGCGGACTCCGATGTGGGAAATGTGCGATTGGACGGCTGTGATTTCAAAAATCTTGAGGCTGAAAGTTCTGTTGGAGATGTGAAATTGAATTCTAAAAGAAATCTTTCCGATAGCTCCATCGATGCAAAAACGAGCGTAGGAGATGTGAGCGTGCAAGGGAAAAATATGAAACATAAATATAATACTTCCGGAAATGACGGCACTCATGTTACAATGAAAGGCGACGTAGGAAACGTAGAAATTAATTGGTAAAAGGAGTTCGTATGAGTAACGGAAATGAAACAGAAACCTTTGAGACAATCGTTCTTCCAAATAATAACCATGTAGCAACGGAATATGCAATTATGGAGCAGTTTACCTTTGAGGATAAGAATTATATGTTACTTTCCAAAGTGGAAGACGATGTTATCAAGGATGATGAGGCAAGCTTGGTGCGCTATCATTATGAAGACTGCAACGAGGAAGAAATTGTAGTGGAATTAATCGATGATGACGCAGAATACCAGCGTGCAGTAGAGGCATATTATAAATATGCAGAGGAGAAGAATGCATAAAGCTTAGAATATCTTCCATCACAATCGCATAGAATAGAAGCAGAAGAGCAAGGCGATTGGAGAACGGGCATGAGCGTAAAAACTAAGATTGTTGTACTACATAGAAAAATGCTATACATTGCGGCTGCGGTACTGGTGTGCGTGCTGATTGCAATTGTGCTGATTGGAAGCGCGCTGGGAAACAAAGATGCAACAATGCAAAAGGTAGAACCGGATAAAATAGAAGCCCGTTACAAACCGGGTGTGTATTACAAAGTAGTTGCATTAGGGGAACAGACGATGGAGATTCGTCTGGTATTGGACGAAAACCATATCAATGGGGTTGGATTTTCTCAAATTGATGAGGTGACGCAGACCATGTTTCCGCTTGCGGAGCCTACCATGAAGGAATTATCTGCACAAATCGTTGAGAAACAATCGGTAGATGCTGTTGAAATGGCGGATAACAATCAATATACATCGGCTGTTTTATTAGAAGCAATTCATTCTTTAATAAAAAAAGGAAGTGCCACATAGTAGTGACACTTCCTTTTTTATCTTATTTTGAAAGCTCAGAAAGATAATCAGATACCGCGTCTGTGGTTACCTGATAAGTTTTTGCTGGCTTATGCGATTCATGGTAGTTATATCC
>JAZUHO010000149.1:0-6184 GCA_045641745.1 Agathobacter sp.
ATGGCTCAACAAATTCCTCGAGTGGCTCTGCGACAACTGGAAACACAAGTGGTAGCACGAATTCTACTGAGGGTAGCACGGACAAGAATCACACCTCCAGTCATACCGAACCATCGCAACGTGTTCCCAATGCACAAAAGCCATCCACGAACACCGGTGGGACAAGTGGTTCGGAAAGCCTAGAAAAAGCGGAGAGCTCCTTGACTGACGGATTATTGACAGATTATTTATCTACACTGACAGAAAAGTTAAAGGATTTGAAATAATGTCTGAAAATTATGGCAGATTTTACGATTTTTCAAAGGCTATTTTGTTTAGTTTTATAGCTTAAAACCGCACAAAATAAGGCTTATTTGCTTGACAAAAGGAACAAAAACAAGTATATATATTTTTGTAGGCAATTTGAGAGAAATTGAATTGCGAACACGTAAATCCAGAGGAGGAAGATTAACATGAACAAAGCAGAATTAGTTGCAGCTATGGCTGAGAAAACTCAGCTTTCTAAAAAAGATGCTGAGGCAGCTTTAAAAGCATTTACAGACGTTGTTGCTGAGGAATTAAAGAAAGGTGAGAAAATCCAGTTAGTAGGATTCGGAACATTCGAGGTTGCTGAGAGAGCTGCTCGTACAGGAAGAAACCCACAGACAGGAGCAGAGATGACAATTGCTGCATCTAAAGCACCTAAATTCAAAGCTGGAAAAGCTTTAAAAGATTCTATCAACTAATTTGAGGGATTTTTACGGGGAGCTATCGCACGTGCGGTGGCTCTTTTTCTTTTCGGGTGAAAGTATGAAAGAAAACCGTGATTCTGCAAACGTTCATGAGATAAGGAGAATATAAAAATGAGATTAGACAAGTTTTTAAAGGTATCAAGATTGATTAAGCGTCGTACGGTTGCAAATGAGGCCTGTGATGCAGGACGTGTTATGGTAAATGGAAAACCAGCAAAGGCTTCTGTAAATGTAAAGGTTGGCGACATCATTGAAATTCTTTTCGGGCAGAAGACCGTAAAAGTGCGTGTTTTGGATATTCAGGATACAACAAAGAAAGAAGAAGCAAAGGATTTGTTTGAATATGTAGACTAAATACAGCATATTCTTATACCGAACGAATATATGATATCGGGAGGTAGAGACCATGCAGAATACTAAGAGTAATCATCATAGTATTGTATTACGGAATCGATCAGAAGGGAGCATTTCCGGAGTGGTTGATGTCAATTCCTTTGATGTAAATGAAATTATATTGGAAACCACGGAAGGGATGCTTCGAATTAAAGGTAAGGAGCTTCATATCTCAAAGATTAACCTAGAACAGGGTGAAGTGAACCTAGAAGGTGTGGTTAAAACTATCGCTTACGAAAAATTGCCTGTGTTTGGAAGAAATAGGAATAACCTTATAGCTCGAATGACAGCAAGAGAGCAGGTGATATCACATGATTGATGAATGCTGCCTAATATTTACGGCAATGGGACTGGGCGCTGCCATTGTGATTGGCTATGACTTGCTTCGAATTTTGCGTAGAATTATGCTGAGAGGCACACTGTTGGTGTTGATGGAAGACTTGCTGTTTGGAATGATGGCGGCTACGGCAATTTTTGTTTTCTTTTATGAAAACACAGAAGGCAAAATTCGATGTGGGCTTTTGCTGGCGATGCTGATTGGAGGAATGCTATATTCACATTTTATAGGTCGGTATCTTTTGGCAATTGTTTCCACCTGTATCTGCAAGTGGAAAAAACAATTGAAATGTGGGCTGAAAGACGTTAAAATATGGTTAGCAAAGAGTTGTGCGAAGCGAAGAAAGGTATAGTAGATGAGTACAAAACGCCGAAAGAAAAGTAGAAACGGAGGCGCTGTATCGATTGGAATAATTGTTATGGCCTTTTTGGTGATTATGACTTTTCAAATCGTTAAAATAAAAGATAAGAATGAGAACATTGTGCAGCGTAAGCTTGAGAAGCAGCAAGAGTATGAAGCAGAAACAGAACGTGCAAATGAACTGCAGGAATACGAGGAACATACTAAGACGATAGAATATATAGAAGAACTTGCCAAGAGTAAATTAGGGCTAGTTTATGATAATGAGATTGTTTATAAAGAAAGCGGAAAATAAGAATTAGAATTCTTAGAACTTCGCTTTCTTTCTTTTTTGACAAAAGGCGCAGGAAAGCTACTCCTATAATCGAATCACTGTCTCAGAAGAGATAAACAGGTTGAAGAATAGGAGAATGGCATGAATGCAATGATTTTGAACAAGTATCGCGATATGCAGGCAAAAAGCGCTGCGGATTCTTTTGAACAGCTTGCGCGAGCATTTCGTAATATGTGCGTACTACCGAAAGAAGGGGAACTGCATAGTAGAGCACAGGCGGTAAGCAATCGACTACAGATTTCGGGTGAACTGGAAGCTATGGCACAGGTTCTGAGAAACCTGTCTGAAGTGGAAAAAAATGTTGATGGCCGATATCGGAGAAGACTTTCTCGCGTGATTCGCTTCGGAAAAGAGATTGGACTACGAATGTCAGAGGTGCATATTTGGCAAGACGCAAGAGGACATTTGGTTTTGACGGCTGAGGTGGAGGCAAAACGAAAGAAAGAAATCCCACTTGAGCTATTCTGCGCACAAATGTGGAAAGCTACGGGAATTGCATGGAGATACGCGAAAGAAGAAGACCCTTCTATATACGGAGACAGCCGATTAATTGCACTGTATGAGGATACAAAATATCAGGTCCTAACAGGAATTGCTGCGGTGAATCAGAAGGGGAAGAATGAGAGTGGAGATTGCTATTCCGTTTTTGAGGAAATGGATGGATGTGCATATTTAGGCCTTTCTGACGGAATGGGGACGGGAAAGAAAGCAAGACATGAGAGTGGCATGATATTGAACCTGTGGGAACAATTAGTACAGGCAGGATTGCCGATGAAATCTGCAGTGCGCCTCTTGAACTCTGCCATGATATTAAGAGGCGAACAAAATGTTTTTTCGACCTTAGATGTGGCGGAAATCAATTTGTATGATGGAACAATTACCATGCAAAAGTTAGGTGCACCATTATCCTTTATCAAGAGAAAGGATTCTGTCGAGATGCTTTGGATGGATAGTCTACCAATTGGGGTATTGGAGCAATTGCTGGAAACGCCGATAAATATAGGAATAAAGGACGGGGAATTCCTTGTAATGCTGACGGATGGTGTGGTAGAATATATGCAAAGTACGAAGCCGGAACAGGCAATTATGCATATCATTGCAGAAATAGAGACGAAGCATGCACAGACGATGGCAAACGAGATTATGGATCGTGTGCTGAATTTGTGTGAAAAGGAAGCTGTGGATGATATGACTATACTAGTAGCAGGAATTTGGGATAAAAATGTTGCAGAAGATCGAGAGTTACATAAGAGAAAATAATATGCTCGAAGAGGGGGATCGGGTGTGCGTGGCGCTATCTGGAGGCGCGGATTCGGTTTGTCTTCTTTTGGTACTAAGGGAATTGGAAAAAGCTTGGAATTTAAAGCTCTCTGCAATCCATGTAGAGCATGGGATTCGAGGGGAAGAGAGTAAAAAGGACGAGCAATTCGTAAGAGAGTTGTGTGCGCGCTTGCATTTAGAACTACAATGTAAGAGTGTAGATGTTAAAACCTACGCGCAGGAAAACAAACTGGGAATTGAGGAAGCTGCGAGAAGCTTAAGATATCAATATTTTGAAGAGGTGGCAAAACAGTCTGCAGGAAGGTGTAAGATTGCAATTGCGCATCACATGGAGGATAACGCTGAGACGGTTCTGTTTCAGATGATAAGAGGCAGTGGGATGCAAGGTCTGTGTGGAATGTCGCCAGTTCGAGAAGAAGACGAGGTGACATATATTCGTCCGCTTTTAGCGGTATCGAGAAAGGAAATAGAAGCATTTTTAAAGGCACACGAACAAGACTATTGTGTGGATGCGACCAATACAGACTTAGAATATAGCAGGAATCGAATTCGCAATGTGATATTACCAGAGCTCACACAAGTGAATAGTCAGGCGATACTCCACATTAACCAGGCAGCAGGCAGGATACGCAAGATACAGGAGGATGTGATGGCTGTTGCGGACAAATACGCGGAGCAGGTGTATGAGAAACACGATTCTGCGGTGGTATTTCACATTGATGAACTAAAACGAACGCCAGAATCCTACCGGGCAGAAGTTGTGCGTAAGGCATTGTTCGAGGTCGCAGGAAAAAAGAAAGATATTGGTGCAATACATGTGGAGGCTATTCTTGAACTTATGGACAAGCAGTCAGGCAAACAGATTGACTTGCCTTATCACATGGTGGCATTTCGAGAATACGGGAGGATTTGCTTACAACGTACGGTTGTGGAGGAACCGGAGCCGATACCAGAAAATCAAGGGGGAATAGGTGTGACGCAGGAACTGCTTGAGGAATTGATGCAGCTATGTCTAGAAAGCGGTGAAGGCTGCACCAGAATGGAACTGCCTTCCGGAAAAAGCGTAAATCTTCGCCTTTTCTCATATAGCAATCTTCGGGATGAAATATCGAAAAAGCCGTATACGAAATGGTTCGATTATGATAAGATTAAGAGTGGCTTTGTGATACGAAAACGTTGTTCAGGTGATTACTTTGTTGCAGATGGACAGGGTCATACCAAAAAGCTAAAGGAATATTTTATTAATGAGAAGGTTCCCGCAGTTTTGCGCAATCAAATTGACCTTATGGCAATTGATTCGGAAATTATATGGATTGTGGGAAAACGTATCAGTGAAAAGTATAAAGTTACATACGGTACGAAATATGTATTGGAAATTCAATACAACGGAGGAATATTATAATGGGAAACAAAATTTCAGTTTATTTGACTGAGGAACAGCTACAGAAACGTATTGCTGAAATCGGAGCAGAAATTACAGAGCGATTTGCAGGAGAAGAGATTACCTTAGTCTGCATCTTAAAAGGTTCTATCTTCTTTACGACAGAGCTTGCAAAAAGAATTGATCTCCCTATGGTTTTAGATTTTATGAAAGTGTCAAGCTATGGAACTGCCACAGAGTCTTCTGGGGTTATAAATGTAAAGCAAGATTTGGAATACGATATTGAAGGAAAGAACGTAATTATTGTAGAAGATATTATTGACTCAGGAAATACCTTGAGCCATTTACAGAAATTGTTAAAAACTAGAAACCCAAAATCACTTACTCTTTGCACACTTTTGGATAAACCAGAGAGACGTGTTGTGGATGATGTAGTGGTAGATTACACAGGATTTGTTATTCCAGACAAGTTTGTAATTGGATATGGTCTGGATTATGATCAGAAATACCGTAATCTTCCTTATATTGGCTACGTGGAAGAGATTGAGTAGGTTGAAAAGGTCGATTAAAGGAGAAGAACATTGAACAAGAAGAAAAACAATTCAATGAAGGGGTATGGAATTTATGTTCTTTTGGTAGTGGCTGTTCTGATAATTTGGGCAGTGCTTGGAGGAAAAGGAGCTACAAGTTCTTATACTTTAGAAAAATTTGAGAAAGCATTGAAAGAAGATGGAACCATCAAGTCTGTTGTTGTAGTGCAGAATCGAGAGATTCCAACAGGTAGCTTGCGAATTACCTATCAAAATGGAAAACAGTCCATTCTGTATGCATCTGATGTGAATGAAATGCAGCAGCTTATGCAAAAATACAACTTCGATACATATACAGTACAGGATGTACCAGCGGAAAGCTGGCTTATGAATTTATTACCGTATTTGTTGGCATTTGGAGCATTTTTCATTCTGTTTGTGATTATGAATAATCAGGCACCAGCACAAAGTGGCGGCGGAAAGATGACAAACTTTGAAAAAAGCAGAGCCAAATTGTCTACGGATGAAAATAAAGTGAAATTCTCCAACGTGGCTGGACTGCGCGAAGAGAAGGAAGAACTAGAGGAAATCGTTGATTTCTTACGTGCACCTAAGAAATATACACAGCTTGGCGCACGAATTCCCAAAGGAGTACTTCTTGTAGGACCTCCTGGAACCGGTAAAACGTTATTGGCAAAGGCAATCGCAGGAGAAGCGGGAGTTCCGTTCTTTAGTATATCTGGATCGGACTTTGTAGAAATGTTTGTTGGTGTTGGAGCTTCGCGTGTGCGTGACTTGTTTGAAGATGCCAAAAAGAATGCACCATGTATTGTTTTT
>JAZUHO010000150.1:0-26484 GCA_045641745.1 Agathobacter sp.
AGTTTTAAGGTACAAGTCATTTAACTTGTTATGTCCGGCTGCAATTGCAGATAATATCGTATTGTACACCGATAATTCCCTCAGTTCAGCACGAATGCGCCGATATGCCTCATGATATAAGGCTCCATTTTCAGAAAGTACTAATTGACATATATTGTCCCGAAAGTTTTTTTGGGTATCCCACGCATTCAAATATGCTGGCACACCGCCTAAAACTCCATATATTCGAATGCTTTCACTAACCGAATACATAGGGAAAGCACGAACCACTTCAAGGAAATTCAAATCAGAAATCTTAATAATCTGATCAATTCGTTTATAATCCTCTGCAAATTGCTCCTTCATGCTTTGCTCCACCCAAACAACGGATGAAGTACATAAAAGAATCATAACTGGTCCTGGATATAATCGTTTCATTTTAAGCTTTATAATAGCCGTAAGAAACGCTGGATCTTTTTTCATAATGTTTTGAAATTCATCTATCACCACGACAAGCTTCGTCGGATCTCCCGTTTTGATTCGGTTAAAATATTCCTCATATGTATTTTTCTGCAGCTTTACATCAAATTGATTTCCAACCGCATTTCCCATCAGCATTACCTGCTCTTCAAGGGCTGCCTCTGTTGCATAATAGTAAAAGCATTTCTTATCTTTTGTGAATTCCTTTAAAAGTGTACTCTTTTGCGAACCCTCTTTACCATAAAAAACAATCAGTTGATTTCCTGATTGTTCATAGAGACTCTGTAAATTTGTAACCTCTGTATTTTTCGTAACCATTCCGTTACCCTCCGTACATTTGTCTTAAAAAATTATATCATTTTTTAATTTTTTAGACAAGCTTGGATTCTTTTCTAAACATAGGAAAAGCCCCGGATTTCTCCCGAGGCTTTCCAATAATATAATTCCCTTTTCCTATATTCAAATACCCCGAAAGGTTATTTGACAAGCTAAAAACATTACTATTTTTTTGTAATGTATCCTTGTGCCTTTAATAGCTCAGCACATAACACGGCTCCACCTGCCGCTCCACGAACTGTATTGTGTGAAAGTCCCACAAACTTCCAATCATATACCGTATCCTCTCTCAAACGTCCAACGTTAATGCCCATACCATTCTCGTAGTTCACATCAAGAGAAACCTGTGGACGATTCTCTTCTTCAATGTAACGAATAAACTGGCTTGGAGCGCTAGGAAGCTTAAATTCCTGTGGAACTCCTCTAAACTCCTCTAATGCCTTCAAAAGCTGCTCTTTTGTAGGTTTCTTTTTAAACTTAACAAATACCGCTGCGGTATGTCCATTTAATACTGGAACACGAATACACTGGCAAGTAATTACTGGAGAGGTTGCAGGAACAATTTCCTTCTTCTCATCATCTACATGTCCCCAAATTCGAAGAGGCTCTTTCTCTGATTTTTCTTCTTCACCGCCGATATATGGGATAATATTTCCAACCATTTCTGGCCAATCCTTAAAGGTTTTACCTGCACCAGAAATTGCCTGATACGTAGTTGCAACTACTTCATATGGTTCAAACTCTTTCCAAGCGGTAAGAACTGGAGCATAACTCTGAATCGAGCAATTTGGCTTTACCGCAACGAAACCACGCGTTGTACCAAGACGTTCCTTCTGATATTTAATCACTTCCATATGCTCTGGATTAATTTCAGGCACTACCATTGGAACATCTGGAGTCCATCTATGTGCGCTATTATTTGACACAACAGGAGTTTCTGTTTTTGCATATGCTTCCTCGATTGCCTTAATCTCATCCTTTGTCATATCTACGGCAGAAAATACAAAATCCACTTCTGCAGATACCTTTTCTACCTCATTTACATTCATAACAACAATCTTTTTTACTGCCTCAGGCATTGGAGTGTCCATTTTCCAACGATCGCCAACAGCATCTTCATATGTCTTGCCAGCACTTCTTGGACTAGCAGCAATCGTTGTCACTTCAAACCATGGGTGGTTCTCTAAAAGAGAAATGAATCTTTGTCCAACCATTCCGGTTCCGCCAAGAATACCAACTTTTAATTTCTCGCTCATCTTCAATCTCCTAACATCCTTATTCAAAACACATTGCATGTGTGAGTGTTCGCCAAGGGCGCACAAGTGTTTTTCCTTGAAGATATAGTACTCGATTCGACCATAAAATGCAAGGAAAAAATTTGTTAAAATGTAATACTATTTCTATTTTTCTTTATGCAAACTAAACAAATGATTTATTTTGTTAAGTACTCTTCTTCCATTTTTATCATTGCAAGCATCGCTTTTTCTGATGGGCCTCCAATCGTAAGCCTTGCATTCACGCATGTTTCCATGGATATCGCTTCATAAACGTCCTCCTCAAAAACAGGAGAAATAGCCTGCAATTCCTGTATCGTCATATCATCAATTGCCATATTTCTTTCTAAGCAATACAAAACGATTTGTCCCACAATGCTGTGTGCATCTCGAAATGGAACTCCCTTTTTCACTAAGTAATCTGCCGCGTCTGTCGCGTTGGTGAATCCATTATTTGCGCTTTTGCGCATAATCTCTTCGTTAAAGCGCATAGTTTCTAACATTCCCTTAAAGAGTGCAATGCATCCTTTTGCTGTATCCATGGCGTCGAAGGAAAGCTCTTTGTCTTCTTGCATGTCTTTATTATAGGCAAGTGGAATTCCCTTCATGGTGACTAAAAGTGAATGTAACGCACCGTACACTCTACCGGTTTTGCCACGTACAAGTTCTGCGATATCTGGATTCTTTTTCTGTGGCATAATACTACTTCCGGTACTAAATGCATCATCAATTTCCACGAATTGATATTCATTTGAATTCCAAATGATAATTTCTTCTGCAAAGCGGCTTAAATGCATCATAACAATGGATAACGCAGAAAGAAATTCAATCAAATAGTCCCGGTCTGATACGCCGTCCATACTATTTAAGGTAGGTCCATAAAATTCTAAAAGCTCCGCCGTATAGGCGCGATCCAATGGATACGTGGTTCCGGCTAAAGCGCCTGAGCCCAGTGGACAATAATTCATTCTTTCATAAATATCCACTAAGCGCATACGGTCTCTTTTAAACATTTCAAAATAAGCGCCCATATGGTGTGCTAATGTAATCGGCTGTGCCTTTTGCAAATGCGTAAATCCTGGCATTATCGTTTGGGTGTGTTCTTTCATAATATGTAAAAGAACTTCCAGCAATTCCTTTAAAAGTATGTCGGTCTCTTTTATCTGCTTTCTGGTATATAATCTCATATCAAGCGCCACTTGATCATTTCGGCTACGCCCTGTATGAAGCTTCTTTCCCACATCTCCTAATCGTTCAATCAGATTAGCTTCCACAAAACTGTGAATATCTTCATACTGCATTCCAATCGCAAGCTTTCCTGCATCCACATCTTCCACAAGCTTTTGCAGACAAGAAATAATGGATTCTTTCTCGTCCTCCTCCAAAATTCCCACTTTAGCAAGCATTGTCACATGAGCAATACTTCCCTCCACATCTTCATGAAAAAACTTTTGATCAAATCCAATCGATGCATTAAAGTTATAAACTAATTGATCTGTTTCTTTCGTAAACCTACCACCCCATAATTGTGCCATATTGTCTTCCTTCCTCGATAAAATGTTTTTTTAATAATTCCTAATTCTTCTTGTTACTGTTTGTTACCCCCACTAGCTTCCATCTCTTTTGCCTTAATTTCCGCATCTCTTTGTGCTTTAGAAAATACACATCCACAATAATATTGGCGGTACATATCATACGCTTTCGAAATTTCAGTAGAACGCTTGTATCCATTCTTCTTTTTGAAATCCGAATATAAATAGGCAATTTCAAATTCTTTTTCTAGTTTCTCACCAATCTCATTTAACTTAGCTGCATTCTTCAATGGACTGATAGATAGCGTGGTTGTCACAAAATCAAAAGCATTCTCTTTTGCAAATTCATAAGTCCTTCGAAGGCGCATTTCATAGCAGAGAAAACAGCGTTCAGCCCCCTCCTTATCTTTTTCATGTCCCTTCGTCACCTGATAAAAAAGCGCAGAGTCAAAGGGCGCATCCTGAAATGAAATTGGATATTTTGCTGGAAATTGTTCAATAAATCGCTTTTGCTCTGCTACACGCATATAATATTCTTCTTCTGGATAAATATTCGGATTATAATAATATACGGTAACATAAAAATATTGTGACAATAGCTCTAAGCAATATGAACTACAAGGAGCACAGCAACTGTGTAGCAAAAGTCTTGGAACCTTTCCAAGCGCTTGCTGCTCTTTTATTATTTTTTCCATCATAGATTGATAATTGATTTTATTCATTCTACCACATTTTCCTCTATAGTAAAGTATATTTATACATTTTCTTAAATAATTATTCAAAAAGACAAGGGTTTCTAGTCAAAACCCTTGCCTTTTCTATTCTTCTATTGCAAACATCGGATAATACATCCATTTTCCCGTCTCTGTTGCAAAAATAGTCTCATATATCGTTTGAATTGTAGTAGCTGATGCATCCATATGCTCCTGCTCACCTAATTGTTGATGAAGACTATCTCCATCCCTCTTTTACTTATCTCCTGGTAAATTCACTACACGTAAACAAAATGTTGCAGCAACATATACGAGAGCAATCAATAAAATCAATACAGGATTTGCAGTAAGAATGCCTACAATTATCTCGCAAAGCAAAAACACGCCATGAATCCACAGTTCAACTTGATGTAAACAAACCGCAATTGCCGTCTCTAACATTACAAGTACAGAAATCAAAACAATCGATTCCTTCAAGGCAAATGCCCCTAATACTATAACAATTAACGCAATCAAAACAAAACTACCCAAACCAACTTTTATTTTGTTATCGCTTATCTTTTTTAATGTATTCTTATTCATCGTTTTATTCTCTCCTTTTTTACCTTTGCAATTATATCAATTTCTGGCACAAGAAACAACCATATTTATTCTAAAAAAAACTAGAAATTTATTGGTTTAGCGAGTATGATAAGTTACGTTACCAAAAACAATAAAGATTCAAAAATGCAAAGGAGCATATATGTATCAAAAATGGACCTCAATTTGGGGAAATGCGGTATCAATTGCCGAGCATCGCCCTGAAGGATATGGTAAAAATATAACCTTTTGTTATCCAATCTATTCACCCTTTTCTGGTGATGAAGTAAAACTAACCTTTGATAATTTCTGTGGTACCGAAACAGTCACCATTGCATCGGCATCCGTTTATTACAAAAACAAGTTTTATCCAATACGTTTTTCACATCACGAATGGGTATCCATTCCTGCTGGCGAATCGGTTATTTGTGATGCACTACCGCTTCCTGTAGAAGCAAATACAACTTTTGAAGTACGTTTCTATTTCAAAGAATATGTACAACTTCGTTCTGCCGTATTTGTATCTGGCCCACTCTCTGAAGGTCTTTATGCTGTGGGAAATCACACCGATTCTCACGAAATTGATATCGCATGTTCTCGAAAAACAAATATATTTTACTTTTTAAGCAATGTCTCACTTCATACCTCACCCGAGAACAGAGCGATTATTTGCTATGGAGACTCTATTACTGCACAGGCTTGGCCTGATTATCTCAAAAAACGTTGTTTGGAGGAAGGCTATTTAAACACCTCCATCATACGTCGAGCAACCAGTGGCTCCCGCATTTTACGTGAATATGACTGTATTACATATGAATCCTACGGATTAAAGGGCATGAAACGTTTTGAACACGAAGTGCCAACCGAAGGCGCAGATACCATCATAATCCAACAGGGCATCAATGATATCATTCACCCTGTCGGTACAGATATCAATCCATTTCGTCCAATGTCCGATTTGCCAACTACTACAGAATTGATTGATGGAATGAAATGGTATATCGAAAAGGCGAGAACCTATTATTATCAGGTTTATGTAGGTACCTTACTTCCAATTGAAGGATGGCGAACCTACGCTCCATTTCGAGAATCACTTCGTCAGGAGTACAATGATTGGATTCGAACCACCACAGAAATTGATGGCTGCATAGATTTTGATCTTGCCACAAGAAATCCATCCAACCCACGTGCCTTTGCCTCTGGAATGGACAGTGGTGATCACCTTCATCCATCACTAAAAGGTTACGAGGCAATGGCAGCTGCTGTTCCATCTATCCTTCTTCGTTAATCATGTTATAAGGTCTTCTTTGTGTGCGGATGCTCGCAGGCTTTCCTTCTGCCTATTCTTCTGTACATCAGTTACATCTTCACGAAATTAGAAAAAGCGTAGCAGTCAATGGCTGCTACGCTTAAAAAAACTAGTTTTTTAGGAATTGATTACATTTCCCCAATTTATGCATGTTTGTCCATATTTAAATGCTTTTTCACACGTTCAATCAGCATTTCAAGAGCAACTTTATTCTCGCCACCCTCAGGAATAATAATATCTGCTTTCCGCTTGCTTGGCTCAACAAATTGTTCATGCATTGGTTTTACTGTTGTAAGGTACTGACTAATTACGCTTTCTAAGGTTCTTCCACGTTCTTCTACATCGCGGCTAATTCTTCTTAAAATACGCACATCTGCATCCGTATCCACAAACACCTTGATATTTAACAAGTCACAAATTTCAGGTTCTGCAAAAATTAAAATTCCTTCTAAAACAATAACAGGTGCGGATTTCGTAATTAAAATCTCGTCAGAACGATTGTGAATGGAATAATCATATACAGGAACCTCAACAGTTTGTCCTTCCTTAAGCATTTTCAAATGCTCAATTAACAGCTCATTATCAAATGCATCTGGATGATCATAGTTTAATTTACAACGCTCTTCATACGGAAGCTCATCGTGTCTTTTATAATAATTGTCATGGCGAATAATTGTAACCTCATCTTCTCCAAAACTCTCTACAAGACGATTCGCCAGCGTAGTCTTTCCACTACCTGTACCACCCGCAATACCTATTAAAATCGTTTCCATATGAAACTCCTTATTTACCAATAATTGCTAATGTTGCGCTTGTTCCCAAACGATTTGCTCCAGCATCTACCATAGCCTGTGCCTCAGCCTCAGTATGAATTCCGCCAGATGCCTTTACTCCAAGCTCTTCCCCAACAGTTTTTCTCATAAGCGCAACGTCCTCTGCTTTTGCACCAGCCGTTGAAAATCCAGTTGATGTTTTAACAAAGTCAGCTCCAGCCTCTTTTGAAAGCTCACATGCCTTCACCTTCTCTTCATCTGTAAGTAAACAGGTCTCAATAATAACCTTTAAGGTAATATCTTTACATACCTCTTTTAATGCACGAATATCCTCACGTACATAATCATATTTTCCATCTTTCAATGCTCCAACATTGATAACCATATCAATTTCAGTTGCACCATCTTCAATTGCAGCCTGCGTCTCAAATGCTTTCACACGTGTTGTAGACTGTCCAAGAGGGAAACCAACAACGGTACATACTTTTACATCAGTTCCTTTTAACTGCTCTGCAACGAATGCAGTGTAATACTGATTCACACAAACAGATGCAAAATCATGTTCTCTTGCCTCATCGCAGATTTTCTTAACCTGAGTCTCTGTAGCGTCAGCTTTTAAAATGGTATGATCAAATAATTTGGTGTTCATGTAGCTCCTCCTCGACGAAACTCGCCTTTATGATTGTGTATTTTGTTTCGATGTTAAAAAAGACTTAAACCCTATAAAAGCGGATTAAGTCTCTCATCAAAGCCGATAACCGGGATCGAACCGGTGGCCTACGCATTACGAGTGCGTCGCTCTACCTACTGAGCCATATCGGCAAAACACTGCAAGAAGAATAATATCAAATTCCTCGCAAAATTTCAAGTTAAAATTTGGTTTTTCCGCAATAAAATATTTTAAATTGCATAATATTCCACGCTCTCTCACCAGTTCGACTTCGAATGAGAAATATAGCGCTTTTCAATAATAAGGGAAATCGCACAATACAGTACGATTTCCCTTTCTAACATACTATTTCGCTTTCGTAAATGGTTTACCATTTGCAGCTGGTGTATGTGCCTTTCCTACAAAGAAAATCAATGCAAGAATTGTAATTACATATGGAATCATAGAAATCAAGTTTGGTGATACCACATTGTATAAACCAAGAATTGACTTAATTCCAGAACAGAATCCAAATAAAATACATGCTTTCATTGCTCCCTCTGGTGAGAATTTACCAAAAATTACAGCAGCAATCGCAATAAAGCCTTGTCCAACAATAACATTAGGACGGAACTGGCTTACTGTAGAAAGTGTAACAAATGCTCCACCTAAGCCCGCTAAAAATCCTGATAAAATTACACATACGTAACGTACTAAATAAACGTTAATTCCAAGAGACTCGCAAGCTTCTGGATGCTCTCCTACCGCTCTTAAATGTGTACCAAATTTTGTCTTATAAAATGCAAACCAACAAACAAATGCAAAAATAAAAACAACATAAGACATTACAGAGCCATTTAAAACATTAGCCCAAAATGATCCTGGTTTAAATGCACCTGATAAAAGTGTTGGTAACTTCTGGCTAAGTTCCAATGCAGGAGTTTCAGAAGAGCCATCAAAAATTGCTTTACAAGCAAAGATAGCAAGACCAGGTCCTAAGAAGTTAATTGCTGTACCTGCAATGGTTTGGTCAGCTTGAAACTGAATACATAAAACAGCATGAATCAATCCAAACAATGCACCTGCAAGTCCACCACACAAGAATCCAATCCAGCCATTTCCAACAAACGAAGCCACAGCGGTACCAGTAAATGCGCCTACCGTCATCATACCTTCAATACCAATGTTTACTACACCACTACGCTCTGAAAAGCAAGAACCAAGCGCAGCCAAAAGAAGTGGAGGTGTCGCTATAAGAGTGGCATTAATTAATAATCCAATAATCTGAATAATCATATCCATTTTACTTTGCCTCCTTTTTCTTCATTTTTGCAAACAATGCACGAAACACATGAGAAATTGCAATTACTACAATTACAGAACCCATGATAATATTAATAATTTCGCTTGGTGCATTTACCATTGTAAGCTTAGATCCGCCATATTTCATTGCACCATAGAATATTCCTGCAAAAATACATCCAATTGGACTTGATGCTCCAATTAAGGCAACCGTAATTCCTTCAAAACCAAATCCCTCTTGTCCAGCGTACTGACAAAGTCTTCCGCCCATTCCAAGAATTTGCACTGCTCCACCAAGACCAGCAAGTGCACCAGAAATACTAAGAGCAACCAAAACAGATTTATCTGAATTGATGCCTGCATATTTTGCTGCATCGTTGTTAAATCCAACTGCTTTTAATTTATAACCCAGTGTAGTTTTCTCGATAATAATCCAGATAATAATGGCTACAACAACTGCGATAATAATTCCCGCATTTGCTCCTGAGCAATTCAAAGAATTACGAATATTCTCAGAGAAGAGAAGTCGCGCACTCTCTTTAATATCATAGGAAGCCTCAACTCCATCCTTATGAATCCCATCTAGATTTACAACATAGTTTGACAAATAGAAGGCAATCCAGTTAAACATAATGAAGGATAATACTTCGTGGATTCCACGTTTCACCTTCATAAGACCTACGATATAAGCCCACAATGCTCCTGCAAAAGCAGCTCCTAAAATACAAACAGGAATATGAATGACTGCTGGAAGGTCTAATAAAATACCTAACACGGAAGCGACCATTGCTCCAACAACAAATTGTCCCTCTGCACCAATGTTAAACACACCAGTACGGAATGAGAATGCAACTGATAATCCAGTTAAAATTAATGGGCTTGCATAGACCAAAGTCCAATACATATATTTTGGTTTTCCAAAAACACTCTCTACTAATTTTCCATATGCCACCGCTGGACTAATTCCTGCAAGCGCAAGGAAAATTGCTCCAAAAATAAATCCGATTACAATAGCAATAACTGTAAACAAGAGTTTGCTATCGAGAATACTCTTTTTAGTTTTCATTCTGTTTACCTCCTGCCATCATAAATCCAAGAGTTTTTTCATCTGCATCTTTACCAGATACAGAACCATTAATCTGACCGTCAAAAATTACTTCAATACGATCGGAAAGGTTCATAATCTCATCCAACTCGAAAGAAACAAGAAGAACGGCTCTTCCCTTATTTCTCTGCTCTACCAAATACTTATGTACAAACTCAATTGCACCAACATCCAATCCACGAGTTGGGTTAACTGCAATAAGAAGCTCCTTATCATTGGTAACCTCACGGGCAATAATAACCTTCTGCTGGTTTCCACCGGAAAGTGTTCCTGCCGGTTTAAGCTGTGCTCCACGTGGACGAACATCAAAGTCTTCCATCAACCTAGTTGCGTTATCATAGATTGCTTTACGCTGTAAAATTCCTTTTTTCGAGAAAGGTGCTTCCTCAAAATGCTGAAGAATAAGGTTATCTTCAATTGAGAAATCCAAAACAAGACCATGCTTTTGTCTATCAGCCGGGATACTTGAAATACCATTTTCAAATACTTCCTTTGGACTCTTGTTGAATACATCCTTTCCATACATCGTGATGCTACCCTTATCAGCCTTCTTTAATCCAGAAAGAACTTCAACCAATTCAGTTTGACCGTTGCCATCTACACCTGCCAAACCAACGATTTCACCCTCACGAACATTTAAAGAAAAGTTCTTAAGAATATCAATATCACGATAGTCCTTTGCCCATAAATCTTTAATCTCTAAAACAACCTCACCTGGTGTCTGTTCCTTCTTTTCTGTCTTGAAATTAACTTCTCGGCCAACCATCATAGCAGCCAAATCATTCTCATTTACAGAATCCACCTTAACTGTGTCAATGTACTTACCAGCACGGATAATCGTACAATTATCGGAGCTTGCTTTGATTTCCTTTAATTTATGAGTAATCAGAATAATACTCTTTCCATCTTTTGTAAGGTTTTGAATAATTTCCATTAACTCATCGATTTCCTGTGGGGTTAAGCTTGCTGTAGGCTCGTCCAAAATCAAAGTATCAGCACCGCGATATAAAACCTTAAGAATTTCTACACGTTGCTGCATTCCAACAGAGATGTCTTCTATCTTAGCATCTGGATCAACCTTCATGCCATAGCGGTCTGATAACTCAACTACTTTTTGACGCGCAAGCTTCGTATCAACCTTAACACCTTTTACTGGTTCCACACCTAATACAATATTTTCTGTAACCGTAAATGGCTGAATCAACATAAAGTGCTGATGTACCATACCGATTCCCATCTCAATTGCATGCTTTGGGCTTGTGAGGTGTACTTCCTTTCCATTTATTTCAATTGTTCCACTTGTAGGACGATACAATCCATAAAGTACATTCATCAGTGTACTCTTTCCTGCACCGTTCTCTCCGAGGATGGCGTGAACTTCACCTTTGTGAACGGTTAAATTAATGTGATCGTTTGCAGTAAAATCGCCAAATTTCTTAACGATATCTTTCATCTGAATCACAACCGTCTTTTCATCCATGTGACTAATTCGCTCCACGTTCGGTACCTCCTTATTATAGTATGATTGTGTATTTATAACCTTTCTTATCGAGGATATCGGAAAGCATTTTCATATGCTCTGACGAAGGGACCGCCATATTTGCATATTGCTCTCTTACACCCATAGGTCGATAAGATATAAGTTTTATATGAAAGGGATGTTTCTCATAGAAAGGCCACAAGAACTCTCCGATTCGTTCAACATTGCGCTTCGTGTCGTACAAATCAGGGCATATAACCAATCGTACTTCATAAAGCAAATCTTGTTCTGCCAAAAATTCGGCATTTTTTAAGACAATATCATTGACATGCCCTGTTACATTTAGATGGTCCTCATTGGAAAAGGCTTTTATATCCAGCATAACCTTGTCTGTCACTTCTAATAAGTCCGGATACTCCCAAAAAGGAATCGTTCCATTTGAATCAATAAATGTCGTCAATTGCATAGCATGCGCCTTTTTAAACAGTTCTGTCAAAAAAGCAGGACGAAGCATACACTCCCCACCAGACACCGTAATTCCACGAATAAACGGTATCTGTTTTTTTACTTTTTCCATCACCTGATCCGTTGTCATCCACGATGTCTTAGGCGAACTATTATGTCTACAATTCTTAAGACACAAATCACATTGCAAGCATTTCGATGCATCATACATGACATGGCCTTGTTCATCTATTGTTAGAGCCTCTGCTGGACATACCTTCACACAAGCCCCACAATTTTTACAAATTCCTCGTGTTTCAGGATTATGACAATACTTGCAATCAATATTGCACCCCTGCAAAAAAATTGCAGTACGATTGCCTGGCCCATCTACACTACTAAAAGGAATAATTTTATTAACCCGTTCTCTCATGTTAACGTACTTTACGCTCCAAAATATGTGCAGAATTTCTAGCACCTAGACCAAGCGCTGTCGTATCCTGCAGGACAGCATTTCCTTTTTCCAATTTCTCCATTTCAGATTTCTTAACCAAATATCCAGAAATTCGAATCACATCACTGTCACTTGAATAAAATGACAAATATCTTAAATCCTTTTTGAAAGCCCCTTTAATAATGTCAAGAACATACTCTGGATTCCGATGCACCGTAACATCAATTGGGAAAATATCCCCAGTTCCAGATGGGAAATACTTATGGAAATGACTCAGCACATTTAAGTGATCAATCAATTCCTCTGGTTCTTCCCCAATTGGAATACGAGTTCCCGGTGTAACATTTACATCTTCTGAAATGCCAACCTGTGCATGTAAAAGAAAATGTCCATCTGTAATCTCACAGTATGGGTTGGTATGTGCAAGATTAAATGCATCAATTGCATCCATGATACGGACTCCTAATTCTGTCGCGAACTCCGACTCCCCATAGCGTCCTGAAATTCCTTCTTTTTCCATCAATATATTAACAGCGTCTGCAAGACCAACCAAGCCATACATTGCTGTAAAACGGTCTCTATGGATCAGCCCTTCCTTTGCAAGGAAATTGTTCTCAAAGAAACCACTATCTTCTACTTCAAACTTAATTCTAGCATCCATATATTTCGCCATGATATCCATAACGTATGGAAGCTGAACTGTCATAAAATCTTCAATATTTTCTGCGCGTTTTGCAATATTACCAAGAATCAATCTGCAGAGCGTATACGAACCACCACCAACTGGAAGTCCATTATAGCAACTTGCAATGACATAATTCTCTGTCAGCTCATTTACAAACATCTGGTGATTTGCAAAGCTTGGCTTAGCACTGTGAAGTGCACAGTCAATTGCAGCAAGGGCAAACGCATCATCCGTTACCCCTTCTTCATACTTCATTGTGATATTTGGGACTGCATTTTCTAATTCTTTTTCTACTTCTAAAAGAAGCATTCCAGCCTTTGTTCTGACCGGTCCAATATCTCCATGTGCAAAGGAATCTAAAACCGTACGATCCACGTTAATCATGAATAATTTTAGTAATTTCTTTGCAGTCTTCTCATCAACCGTATCAATAAATGGCTCAAGTAATAAATCCAAATGTCCAACATACACTGGATAATTGGTGATACTTGGAACATGTTTATACATGATAAGTAAAGCATTTAATGCTTCAAATAAATCCTTTGGCGGATCTAACTGTAAAAACTCACTTCCCTCAGCAAAAAACTTCTCGTAATCAGGAATAATGTATCTTGGGCGCAATGGAGCATGTCCTTCCGACAAGTCACAAATGCATTTATCTTCATGCGCTACATTTAAAAGCTCATCTAATCCTTCTGGAACATCCAATACTTCTAACAAAGAATCAGCCTTATTTGCAAGTGATGTTACCTTCTGCTCATGTGTCAAGCTTGCACTCTTTATAATATCTAAAATTTCATTTCTCGTATTCTCTACACGTTCCATACTAATCTTACGCATGCGAAATACCTCCAATATAAACATGAAATATACTGGGCAAGATATCTCCCGCCCAGTATATTATAATAGAATATCTATTAAATTTAAAGTATTGACAAATTATTTGTCATCTAATGTGTATACATCTTTTCCATATTTTGCATCAAAAGCATCTTTTGAATCTGGAACTTCTACTTCACCAGAGATGATTTTAGCCTTAACATCTTCAAGAGCTTTGATTACTTCTGGAGTAAGTAAATCCTGTGTTGGAGCGATATCTACACCACCAACTGCAAGGTCATATGTAGTAACACCAGCTTTGTATGTTCCCTCTTTTACCTGTTTACATACATCATATACAGCGTTGTCTACTCTCTTCATTGCAGATGTAATTACAGTGTCTGGTGCAAGAGAAGCCTGGTCAGTATCAACACCGATTGCAAAAATGTTTGCATCAGTTGCATGAGCTGCTTTACAAGCATCGATAACACCAAGTCCTGTAGCACCAGCTGCGTGGAAGATAACGTCTGCGCCACTTGAAATCATATTCTGTGCGCTTGATTTACCAAGTGCTGGATCACCAAATGAGTTTGCATTAATCTGCTGAATCTTTGCATCTTTGTTTGCATCAAGAACACCTGCACAGTATCCATAACCGAATAAGTTCATTGTCTCATTCTCCATACCAAGAACGAAACCAACGTTGTTAGATTTTGTTGTCAAACCAGCAACATATCCTACTAAGTAAGAAGCCTGCTCCTGTTTGAACATTAAGCACTCAACGTTTTTAAGGTCTGCACATGTTGCATCATCAATGATAGCGAATTTCTGATCTGGATTAGCCTCAGCAGCTTTCTTTGTAGCATCTGCTAACATATATCCAACACAGATAATTAAATCACAGTCATCATCCATTAACGCTTCAATATTTGGAGCGTAATCTGACTCTTTTGCTGACTCAAGGTATTTACCGTCAACTCCGAGCTCTTTCATTGCTCTCTGAAGACCTTCCCAAGAAGTCTGGTTGAAAGATCCATCGTTTACACCACCAACGTCTAATACGATTCCGATCTTAACCTTGTCGTCACCCTTGCTCTGGGTATCATTCTTTGCGTTGCTTCCGCATCCTACTAAACAGCTAATTGCAAGTGTAGCTGTAAGTAATAAAGAAACTATTTTTTTCATACTTTCTTTTTCTCCTTTTCTCGGCTTTCGCCAAAAGTGTATTTTCCTCTGTCCCTCTCGCAAACGGATTGTTATTTGCTCAGTGAGACAAAACGTATTATATCATGCCAGTTTCTTTTTGTGTACCCTTTTTTCGCATTTGACTTATTAGTATTATCAACAAATTTAATCACCTAAACTTATAACATATTTACAAAAATGTGCTCAAATGTACCGCAAAATCATTTTTGCCTACTTTTGCCCTATTGCTTTTTTTAAAGTCAAATGCTACGTTTTCACAAAAGAGTTATATACAGATTTCGTTTTTTCACGTGCATTATTTTGCACATCTTTTTCTGATAATTTATAGGAGGCAAATATGAATTATCAGGATTTTTTACAACACATTTTATCTACTTTAGAGACACGACTTGCAGGTATTGCAACGGTCTCCATCAAACAAATTACCAAGAACAACAATATTATTTTGGATGCATTACTAATCACAACGGAAGGAGTAAACATCTCTCCCACCATCTATTTAAAGCCATATTACCATAGATATTTGGATGGAAATAGCCTGCAGGATATATGCGAAGACATCTACCTTACCTATATGAATCATCGCATAACGCAGAATGTAGATTTAGATTTTTTCACAGATTTTTCTCAAGCTCGAAACAGGATTGTTTGTAAGCTCGTTAATTTCAGTCAAAACAAGGAGTTACTTGCAGAGGTACCCCATAAACGCTATCTGGACTTAGCAATCATTTATCAATATCTCATGCCAGATGATTTAAATGAGGATGGATTTGGAACCATTCTTATCCATAATCACGAGCTTGCTATGTGGAATGTTTCTGTTGACGAGTTGCACAGCTGTGCACTTCTTAATTCTCCAAAGCTACTTCCGTATCGGCTTATGGATTTGAATGCCTCCATTTTTGAAGCACTGAATCAGGAACCATCGCAAGATTTTCCACCTTTTGACAGTTGTGTTCCACTCTATGTTCTATCGAATCAATATAATCTTCATGGAGCTGCCACCCTACTCTATCCTGGTGTTTTAGAGCAAATTGCAGAGGAATTGGATTCCGATTTATTGATTCTTCCAAGTAGCATTCATGAAACCCTTTTGGCTCCTACAAACTGTCTGGATTTAGAAAATGACTACGATTATTTTCATCAAATGGTTCAGGAAATCAACGAAACTCAAGTCGCAGACCAGGAAGTCCTATCCAATCACGCCTACGTATACACGCGGCAATTACATATGATATGCCAAGGTTTGCAAGCATAGTCCTTTGTATAAGCTATCTCTTGTTTCATAATATAATTCGCGCAAGAAGTAATTATAGACAAAATAAGGGTTTGACCGCATCTGATCAAACCCTTATTTGGAATTCATTCCCATTTGTTTCCCTAAAGAACACAATTATCGATAGCACTTTGTCTCTTTGTGTTCTACATCTCATATATTGTATTAATTTTATCTAACACTTCACGAATGCGCGCTCCATTCGATGGAAGCTTAGTAATGTATTGATTAATTTCCTGTTCCATCATGTGAATGTTTTCCATTTGTTCATTCATCTGTTCTCTTAATTTCTGTCTTCTAGAGATTAAATCATGTTTGATTTCCACCATATCACGCTTATCTACAAGCGCAGAAGCATGGCTAGGCCATACACGGGCATCATACAAATGAAGCGCTTTTAATTGGCGCATCAGTTTACCTGTATAATATTCCAAATCTTCATCCGCCTGCTTCATCTTTTCGCGTTCTTTAACCGCTTCTTGATATTTTTCCCATACATAATTGAAATCGTATGCATTCTTTACATGATATTTTTCACAGGCGTAATCAACTGCATTTTTATAATTAACATACTTTATTTTCACATGATTTTCCAAAGCAATTGCTCGATTGATATAGCTCTCAGCTTTTCTAACTTGATCACTACAGCTTTGAAAACGTATCAACACCCAACCACCCAAAATTGTGGTAATAAATGCTCCCGAAAACATTAGCAATGTACCATCTGTTTCAAATGTTGCAACAACAAAAAGTACGATAATGACAAAAATCGCAAAAATCCCCAAAATAACGTAAGCTAACGTACGTAATTTTTTTTGCTCCCTTTCACAATCTTGTCGTATGATTTGCCATTGCGTTTTCTCGCCTTCCAGGTAATTCATATCCTTTTTTACCGTAGCCAAATATTGTTCATTTGATTTCAGGCGATTAATTGCTCTTGGAATTTCATCCTCCAGTTCCTGCATCTGCTGAAACTGGCTATCTGAAATCTTCTTTTCTGTTTTCATATATTCATCGCGGGTTCTTGTTAATCCGTTGATATTGCCTGCTGTGTCGGCCAATTCTTTCTTTGTGTTATCCGGCAAATTTTCAATGGTTTGAATATCCGTAAGATAGGAAGTTACAATCCGATATTCATCTCGAATTTCTTCCATTTGTCTACTAACCTCCAACAATTGCTCACATTGTTCGATTACATAGTGCTCCGGATTATCAACAACCTCTCTCAAGAGAACTTCATCTTGATGCTCAACTTTATTTTTTTCTTTTTTTCGTTTCCATAGTTTCCAAAGCATGTCAAACCTCTACATTCTACAAATGCGCGTATAATCCTCTTTCCATTGTAAAATTTTTTTATTTATTTCTTCTGTAAGTCCACTTCCCCTTACATTCTGTTTTGCTATATTCTCAAGCCACTCCTCGAACGCTACCATATCTTCATTCCTGCTTACCATGGTAAGTTCATTTTTGAGTTCTACAATATCCATATCCGTCAAATGAAACTTATCTGCCATATCATAAAATTTTTGCTCATCTTTCATGCAGCGATAGCAAAACATACATTCCTTTGCAGATTCAAAATTTCCGTTTTTTTCATAAGCCTTTTGATAACAGGAAGCAGCTTCATCAAATAAGAAAAGGCGTGCATATGCCGTACCCAAATTATGCCATATATTTCCTATCAAACATGGATTTTCTTGTGTTACCGCATCGCTTTCTAACAAGCGCTTATATTCATAAATACTGGCAATATATTTTTGACGTTCCATCAAACGATCTGCACGAATTTTGTTGCACTCGAACTCAGATTTATTCTCCATTTCCGAAAGCACCTTATGTGCCTCATTCATTTCTTTATTGGTACAATATCCTACAGACACCAAAATAAAATCAATCATTTTAACAAGTGTACATTCTTCTCGCATCATTTGCCGAAGCGTTTGTCCAAGTTCTGCACGCCCTACGCTTTTTTCAATCCATGTGCATAATTCTTCATTAATAAAATCTGCTTCAATCAAATATATGTTATTTGCAATGTAATAACTCAATTCTTCTAGTGAATAAAGATGTATTCCTAGACCTTCCATGTAGAATGGCATGGTAGCAATACTCTCATGACACAATAATAGTTCTCCCATGCTTCCTCCTAAATCGTCATCACATACTTCCACACACGGTTCGTTCCGTGGAAAAGTTCTCCGAACCCTAAATCCTTGATGATAATCTCCACCTTAGTATCCGAAAGTGGTTGCGCCTCAATTCGTAGTCGTGTCGTTCTCGGTGGTCTCTTCGGCAAGTCGCTGAGTTCAAGAGATTCTACCTTAGCTTCCCTACTATTTGGAAGTTGTTTCCAAAAATGTATCTCCATCTCATCGTCCAAAATCACCTCACAGCTTGCGCTTGTCTCAAGCCAATTGACGCCAGCACTAATTAGTGTGTGAAATTGAACTGTATTTTGATTTTTTACCTTCAAGCTTAAATTGAATTTCATTTCATTTTCGCCAATATAGATGCAATTCCATTTTTCTGGATAATCCTTCAAGTAAGCTGCATAGCAAGCGCCTTTTGAGTACATATTCTTTCCAACAAACGCTCTCCTTCCCCTACACAAATAGCCCAAAGATTTCTGCATCCAATTTCCGTCAAAAATATCCCCTACCAAATACACGGATGAAATTATTTTATTTTCAAAAGCTTTATATAATACATTATAGAAGCTTTCGTCCATCGCTTCTCCTAGTACATAGCGATTGCTTTCTGTAATCGTTACAACCTGTGGTATCGTTCTCAAGTTTCGTGACAACTGATAATACTGTATTTGTTTCTCGTGACCTTCAAATAAAAACACATCATGAAGCCACAAATCAGATTCTTGATTTAGTGCGTAAAAATAAAAGCTTTCCTTATGGTCTATCACCATAAATTGTTCTTTGCCAAGCCCAAGCTTTGGCGCAATTTTCCAAAGTAAATCCATGTTTTCGCGTGATAGACTTGAAGTTGTAATTGCAATTCGTTTGCACTTTAAAGGTACATACAAGAGCTCTGACAAATGAATTACCTTTTTCAAAAAAAGCACCATCAAATCCTCTGCTTCATAGGTATCCTCTTCAATGCGAATGATTTCACCAGAAACAGCACGCTGAAAAAGCGATTCAATACAAATCACTTCTCCAGTTTTTGCCAATCGTCGCGCTTCCTCGCCATAATACCATTGTCCAAGGTTCCTTTTTTTCGACAAAACCACTGGAATTTGATAAACCTCTTCGCCAGCAATGGTACTTACCGTCTCAGGCTCCTTCTTATTCGGTTGAAAATAGCTAATCATAGCATAATCGTCGGTTAAATCAATTCCTAAATAAACAGAATTTTGTTCCATTCTATCAACCCTACCTATAACAATTTAAACACACGCTCTGAAACCTGATTCAAACCTTCATATTGTTTCATATTATGATAAAGCATTTCTGTATCAGAAAGAGTCTGTGAAATAATCATTTGATTCAATAAATTATATCTACTTTCTTCTCGTTCTCCGCACACATCGTTGTGGGTGATGCGATTGCTTTCCGTCACTTCAACCTGCAGCGCCTTTTCCTCAGAAATGTAGTATTGAATTACATCGCCAAAAAACATTGCAAATTGTTTTACAAAAATCCCATCATACACATTCAGCATATCTTCTGTCACAAAAGAATCATCGTCTACTTCACGACTATAATGCAACACCACATGCTTATCTGGCTCCGTACGATATTCCAAAAATACTTTATCATACAAATGATATTTTAATATCAGACTACGATCCAGTTGCTTGTAAAAAGCAAAATTCATGTTCTTGCAGGTGTATTCTGCTAAAAGTTCTTCTTCTATTGCAAATTGTGTAGCAGATAGTTCTTCCACATCTGCCAAATACTTGAATAATGCAAGCTTACACGCGTCGTTCAACTCCATTTTATGAATAAAACGATTTTCGATTTCTTTTAGTAAACGTACCGACATAATCTCTTTTTTAACAAAAAAAGCGTGCGCTCGCACAGAAAGATATGCAAGTAATACCATATCTTTTCCACCGAGTTTTGCATAGGAGAAAAATATTTCATCACTATATTCACTTATTTGTTTCGCATAAATCATTTGTGACAGCAAACGTTCTTCGTAATCAAAATTTGTAATCTCATAAGCCTTCATTGACTTCCACAATTCTATCATACGTTCCGTTGAGCCATTATAATGAATTGCCATATAGCGAAGCATTGGTTCATTATATTTCCCCGAAAAATACGCCGTTTCCATTAATTGAAGTAGAAAATCATCCTTTTCTTCCCCGTTCTGTTCAAGAAGATGGCTTGCAAGAAGCACCTGTGCCGCTGCTCCAAGTTGGTCAATGCCATATGCCATCGAAAAAGCGAGCAAAGAATCATACAAACGAAGCTCTGCCATATAATTTAGAAATACTTTTCTTGTTTTAGCTGAAAAAAGCGAAAAATCCGCTTGCAATAAGTACTGTTCCAGTTCAGGCAATTTTCCCTTTGCCTGATAATAGTGAAGGATTTCTGGAACCAACCTACGAATAAAATCTGCTGAAAACTCTGTTCCATATAGAATAACCGGGAAAAACTTTTCATCCTCTATTTCAAACGTAAGATAACTCTGCTTTGTATTAAAATATCGAACTAGATATGAGGTTTCCGTAGGCGCAAGTTGTATACATTTGCTCAAATATTTTTCTGGATTAAGAAGTTGCTGTAGCTGATATTGTATACTTCCCGCAAAACGGTGTCCTTTTGCATCTTCAAAAAGAATCACATAATCATTCGTACACAAACTAAAATATGCTTCCTGATTCACAATTGGAACAATCTGCGGATTTTTTAGTTGCTTCTCATAGACTAAAACGCGAACCACTCTTGTATCGAAAACAGAAATTTTGTATGTAAATAGAATTCTTGATAATCCCTGCGCAATTTCTCTGTTAACCAAGCCCAAATCTAACATATCATCATAAAGAATCGCCAAATTATCATCGATATGCTCCGCTTCAGCTTGTTCCATTGCAAATTTTCCCATAACCTTGCGATACTTTTGATAAACCTCAGGTTCTGCCTTCTTTGCTGCGATAATATTATTATACAAAACCGCCATCTTCTTATATGGAAGTTTACTCTCATATTGAAAATACATCTGAATAATATGAGGAATTGGCGTAACTTCATGCGGATCCATGGATATCAAAAATGCTTCGTACAATCCGGTTATACGCAGCTCCAATTCAATTCCACGCTGATACCATACATGATACTGCGTATCATATTTCTGTCCTTTAATCAAATAACTACAGATAAAGCCAAGATTTTCTGCTGAAGGATTAATCGGATAAGCATCTGTGAGTAAATCCAAAATCACATTGGAATATTCACCCATTTTAGCAGCAACTTCAAAAATTTGATTTGCCAAATCCTTGGTTAATGCCTGATGTTTGATTGCCCAACGCAAAAGACGAATCTCGAAAACCCCGAGTTTAGAAAGTAAATACGGATCCTGCCAAATCAGGTAGTATGCTTCCACATACAAATATGGGGAAAAGCATCCCTTTGTTGCCCAATATTCAATTGCCTTCCATTTTCTTGCCGAATTATTATAATATTCATCTAGTAAAAAGGTTAACACCCAAAAAAGTAATACACTGTCTGGATTTTCATGAAAAATCTGTTCTATTTCATGTGTCATCTTATCTACGTAAGAAGGTTCTCGCTCTAGCAGCGTCATAATATACAAATAATAGCCCCATTCTGGCGTTCTACGATTTGTACAATTACGCTTATATTCATCCAATATCCATTCAGCATCCTGTCGCTGCCGATTAATAACGTACGCCTGGGCCTGCATCAGTGTATACATGGAATTTTCTGGTTCTAAAGCATGTAAATGTTTTAATATATCGATTGTCTCATTGGCCCACACACCTGTAACAATGCGTTTCAAACGATAAGCCTGGTACAGTTCCATTACCCCAACCTTACATTCCTTCACCTGCATTTCTACTGGTGGTTTCTCCGTTAGCACTAGTTTATCTGTCATCGCACAGATTTCGATAATAATCTCCTGATACACACCACTTAGAATCAGCCGACCATAATTCTTGCCTGAATGCATATACATAGGGCGAATCATATATTCAAGTAGAAAATTACTTCCAATAAAGTCATCCGTTGTAATCTTCGTTTTTGCCGGAATAATAAATGGAGAGTCCGAAGAAATGTTTATCTCAACAAATCCCCATTCATTCTTTTGAATTGTTATTATTTCCTTTTGAATTTCTGCGACACTATCAAAAAAATAGTAATACTTCTCCACGGAGAAATGAATTCTCTTTTTTTTACGAATTCCAATCAAAAACTCCTCTAGATTTTGATCAGATGGTCTTGCCTGAATGATTCCCTGATATACCAAAGCTTCTTGGATTTCATTATCCGATATGATATTGCGGAAATTGGAAGAATAAAACAATTGATATGCCTCTTTCCAATTATTCTTCGCGAGATTTGTAAATTCATACAAATTTTGGATTTCACCCGTTGATGCCTCCGCGTACAACTTAGTTATAGACACACAAAAAGGAAGGGTATACTCCTTCTGCTCGCATATGATATAAAATGCTCCTTCAAGTACATCACCTTCTTCTAGGCCTTCACTATGAAATTGATAACGAATGCGTGATTCCTCTCCTTCAAACTGTGGTGTGCAGCATTCCATTCTTGCATTTGAAGAATAGACCAACCCCTTCACCTTCACATGATTTTCGCATGCAATAGCAAAGCTTCCTGAATAATCCTTCCCCTCTATAACCTGAATTTCAACTTTATCCACCGAAAATGATAGATTTGGTATCACGTACTCGAATTTCCCTCTTGCTAATTGCCCAATCCGCTTACGCAATCCATCACCCGCTTTATCTTTTTGTCCTTATTTTCATAAAATATATGTTTAAATTATATACGATTCCTTCTTTTCCCGCAATATTTATTCCCTTTTGAATGCAAGAAAAAGTCCCAGACAAAAGGCGATATTACCGTACTTTTATCTGGGATTAAATTTTCTATCTTACAATTTCATTTTATCGTTTTGACAAGAACTCATGAATGCCTTTTGCAGCAGCTTTTCCTGCTCCCATCGCCAAAATAACCGTAGCAGCACCAGTTACTGCATCGCCACCAGCAAAAACTCCAGCCTTACTTGTTGCTCCTGTATCTTCTGTTGCAACAATACACTTTCTTCTGTTTACATCCAAACCAACGGTTGTTGATGAAATAAGTGGATTTGGAGAAGTTCCAAGCGACATAATAACCGTGTCACATGCAATCTCATACTCACTTCCTGGAATTTCAACTGGGCTTCTTCTTCCAGATGCATCAGGCTCACCAAGTTCCATCTTAATTAATTTGATTCCCTTTACCCAACCATTTTCATCTACAAGAATCTCTGTTGGATTCTGAAGCAAGTCGAACTGAATGCCTTCTTCTTTTGCATGATGGACTTCCTCTTTACGAGCAGGAAGTTCTTCTTCACCACGACGATATACAATATGTGTTTCAGCGCCCAAACGAAGTGCTGTTCTTGCCGCATCCATCGCAACATTTCCACCGCCGACAACTACTACTTTCTTTCCTTCTGAAATAGGGGTTTCATATCCCTCCTTAAATGCCTTCATCAAGTTATTTCTTGTAAGGAATTCATTTGCGGAGAAGACTCCGTTTGCCTGTTCTCCAGGGATTCCCATAAATCTTGGCAATCCAGCTCCTGAGCCAATAAATACAGCTTCAAAGCCTTCTTTTTCCATCAATTCGTCAATCGTGATTGATTTACCAATTACCACGTTTGTTTCAATTATAACGCCTAATGATTTCACATTTTCTACTTCTGCTGCGACAACCTTATCTTTTGGCAAACGAAACTCTGGAATACCATAGCTAAGAACACCACCAGCAGCATGTAAAGCCTCAAAAATTGTAACCTCATAGCCTAATTTTGCCAAATCACCTGCGCAGGTTAAGCCTGCTGGACCAGATCCAATCACAGCCACCTTAACACCATTTGTTTTCTCGGCTTTCTTTGGTTTTATTCCATTCTCACGAGCCGTGTCTGCAACAAAGCGCTCTAATTTACCAATTGAAATAGGTTCTCCCTTAATTCCACGAATACATTTTCCTTCGCACTGAGATTCCTGTGGACAAACACGACCGCATACAGCTGGTAAAGCCGATGACTCTGAAATAATCTGATAAGCCTCTTCAAAGTTGTCATTTTTAACCTGTTCTATAAATGCTGGAATATTAATTGAAACAGGACACCCCTTCACACACTGCGCATTTTTACAGTTTAAGCAACGTGATGCTTCTTCCATCGCCTCTTCTTTATTGTAACCATAACATACTTCTTCAAAATTCTTTGCACGAGCCTGTGGCTCCTGCTCACGAACTGGAACTTTCTTTAATACATCCATTACTTGTCACCTCCACAATGTCCACATCCTCCATGATGAGTAGCACCCTCTTCAAGCTTAAGTTTAGCGCGTCCTTCCTGTGTTTTATACTGTTGCTGTCTCTTCATTGCTTGGTCAAAATCAACCAAATGACCGTCAAACTCTGGTCCATCTACACATGCAAACTTAACTTCATCTCCTACAACAAGTCGACATGCTCCACACATTCCAGTGCCGTCTACCATAATTGGATTCATAGATACAATGGTAGGAATATTCAATTTTTTTGTTGTGATGCAAGCAAATTTCATCATAATCATTGGTCCAATCGCAACGCACTGATCGTATTCTTTGCCATTTGCAACCAATTCCTCTAGCTGAGCTGTTCCAACACCATGAAATCCATAGCTTCCATCATCTGTGCAAACATACACATTCTTTGCCTGCGCTTTCATTTCATCAATAAAGAACAATAGCTCTTTATTTCGTGAGCCCATAATAACGTCTACATCAACGTCATGCTCCTTTAGCCATTTCACTTGTGGATAGACAGGGGCTGTCCCAAGTCCACCAGCAATAAACACGATATGTTTCTTTCTTGTTTCCTCTAAATTTTCTTCCATACAAAGTTCAGAAGCCTGACCAAGTGGTCCTACAAAATCCTGTAAAGAATCTCCAACCTCAAGCTCCATCATTCTTTTCGTGCCAGCTCCAATTGTTTGTACCACAATTGTTACCGTCTCATTCTCTCTATCATAATCACAAATTGTAAGTGGAATTCGCTCTCCCACTTCATCCATTTTTGCAATAATAAATTGTCCTGGCAGACAGGATTTTGCCACACGAGGGGCCTTAATATCCATCAGAATAATCTGATCAGCCAATTTTTCTTTTCTAACGATTGGATACATTGTTTCCTCCTAATATCTTCCCTTTATTTGTGTAAAATAGTATACAAATTAAATTCATATTAATAAATGTTCTTTAAAAAGGCAAGTAATATCGCTATATTTTTTTATTTTCTTAGCATAACCTCAACTTATAATGCGCCATTTTTTCTATAACACATGGTATTTTTCCCTCTTTACGTGCTCATGCGCGCAATCCCTCACTCACAATGTTCCTCTACGTAACGTTGCATCCTCGCGTAACGCTTTTTTACTTGATGAATTTTCCTCGTATGTAAAAAAAGTTCCCTGCAAAACCTTTGCAAGGAACTTTTCGTTATATCAGCTAAAATAAACCAATTCATCTTCTGGTGCTTCTGCTTTTTCAATAGAAATTGGATATAATACAGGACCTTTTCCTTTATACTCACGTGCAAATTCTACGTGAATTTTAGCTGTAATATCAATCCATGATTTATGAGGAATCTCTTTTTCGTTTTCATACTTACACTTAAATCCGATGAAAGTTACATCTTCAATACAACAAGTCATTGCAAAACGTCCTGGAACAAAAATCCCTTTGCGCAGCTTATCCGGATTGTAGCATAAAGCACGGAATTTTACGATTTTTCCTTCATATTTCTTATAATTTTCAGTCGCATCCATATACCAAATTGCATAATCTGCATCCGAGAGTTCAATTACTTCCTGATTGATATCAAA
>JAZUHO010000151.1:0-2118 GCA_045641745.1 Agathobacter sp.
TTCAGGAGGAGAAAAAGTAAAGGCACAGCTTATGAAATTACTCATGCAGGAGCCAACGGTTTTGTTACTAGATGAGCCATCAAATGATATTGATATTGCGACGTTAGAGTTGATTGAGAAACTCATTCTTGATTGGAAGGGAATTGTGTTATTCATTTCTCATGATGAAACACTGATTGAGAAAACAGCGAATATGGTGATTCATATTGAGCAGGTTATGCGAAAGACCAAATCACGATATACCATTGCACATTTACCATACCGAAGATATGTGGAGGAGCGTTTACATCAGTTTGAACGTCAGGAGCAACAGGCGTTAAATGATCGTCGAGAGAAACAAATTCGCGAAGAAAAATACCGCAGACTATTACAAAAGGTTGAGCATGCGCAGGCAACTGTTTCCAGAAAGGAACCAGCAGTTTCTAAGAATTTGAAGGATAAAATGCATTCCGTAAAATCTATGGGAAAACGTTTTGAGCGCGAGGATGCGAAGATGACGGAGATGCCTGATCAGGAGGAAGCGATTTTCTTCAAACTTGGAGAAAAGGATAATTATATCCCTGCTGGCAAGACAGTAATTGAGTACGAACTTCCAGTGTTGAAAACACCAGCTAATTCCAACGGGGAGGAGCGAGTGCTCGCGGAGAACATTTTCTTACGCATCAAGGGCTCGGAAAAAATCTGTATGATTGGAGCAAATGGTGTAGGAAAGACAACACTGTTAAAGAAGATTGCAGAGGAGCTATTGAGGCGTAATGACATTCAGGCAGAATATATGCCTCAAAATTACGAGGATTTGCTTGATATGGAGCAGACTCCGGTAGATTATCTGGACACCTCAGGAGATAAGGAAGAACGCACAAGAATTCGAACTTATCTTGGATCTTTGAAATATACAGCTGATGAAATGGACCATCCGATTCGAGAATTATCTGGTGGACAGAAGGCAAAGGTTCTGTTGTTAAAAATGAGTCTGAGTAAGGCAAATGTTTTGATTTTGGATGAACCTACCAGAAACTTTTCGCCGCTTTCAGGACCTGTAATTCGACAGATGATTCGGGAGTTCCCTGGTGCGGTAATCAGTATTTCACATGATCGAAAATATATTGATGAGGTGTGCGATTGCATTTATGAATTAACCAGGGATGGTTTGAAGAAGGTGGAGAGAAAAGAAGATCCTAATTGATAGTAAGGTTAAAATGATCCGAAGCGTGAAGAAGACGAAGCATTTACAGAGTATTCAGGAATGCACTCAGCATTCTGGCTAGGAAATCAGAAAATGTTTTGAACCAATACAAGCAGTCCCCCACCTCTAAGTCGTAGAGACGTAGGTGGCGGGTATGGGGGATGCTTGCATCAGTGGTGAGTTAAAGCTCCCACTGATGAGATACGAAGTATCATTGGTTCCTGAACATGTAGCGAAGCGGAATGTGAAGGATCCACTTTACTATGTAGCGAGGCGGAATATGAAGGATCCGTTTTACTAATCAGTAGTTACATTGTAAAAACAGATTATGAAAGTTCTGGTTTGTCAGGTTATTGGATTAGTGATATGAGAATGAAAAGGTGTGGATAGTATGAAACGAATTAAATTAACCGTTGCCTATGATGGTACAAATTACTGTGGATGGCAAATTCAAAAAAATGGAATAACGGTGGAAGAAGTGTTAAATAAAACACTAACCAAGTTCTTTAAAGAAGAGATTGTAGTAATCGGTGCAAGCCGTACAGATTCTGGTGTGCATGCTATGGGAAATGTAGCTGTGTTTGACACCAATGCAACTATGCCACCAGATAAGATGAGCTATGCGATTAACAATCTGCTTCCAGATGATATTCGTATTCAGAAGTCAGAGGAAGTGGCACCTGATTTTCATCCGCGTTATTGCGATACCAGAAAGACTTATGAGTATCGCATATATAATTCTCAATTTCCAGATCCTATGGTTCGTTTGTATTCTCATTTTGTCTACTATCATTTAGATGAAGTGAAAATGCAGCAGGCAGCAGATTATTTAGTAGGAGAGCATGATTTTCGAAGCTTTTGCACGCCAAAGGAAGGTGTGGATAACACTGTACGAACCATTTATTATTGCAATGTTGTGCGTGAGGGCAACA
>JAZUHO010000152.1:0-16171 GCA_045641745.1 Agathobacter sp.
GATTTTACGCGGATTGCAAGTGAAAAAAGACCAGATTCGTGTGATTTCACACAATCTGGCCTCTCATTTTACTTATTCTAAATTTCCAACAATATCGATTTTACGTCCCTCTAAATCTTTGCTACCGCTATAGGTTGCATAATTTTTTCCGGAAACATAAGTTGCCTCTTCTGCTTCCGAAAGCTCTACAAATGTGCCATCTTCACGAATTCCGATTCCATTCGATACATCCGCCACAAACTGATAGAACTTCGCTTTTTCTGCAGGTTCCGTGATGATAGAGGTCTGTAAATCCTTTTGTATGCAAGGAATCATTCCTACCGAAATTTCTCCATTTTCATCAATTCGAATCTGCGCGATGGTTGTGTATAGTGTTCCCGTTGAAAACCAGAAATTTCCCAAGCTATATAAAACGGGAACTCCCTTTACATACTCCACGCCCTGTAAACGGTGTGGATGATCTCCAACAATGATATCTGCCCCCGCATCCACGAAAGCGTTTGCCAGTGCCACCTGGGAAGCTTCTCGTTTATAGTATCCCTCGGTGCCCCAATGAATATACGCAATCACATAATCACTCTTCGCCTTTGCCGTAGCAATCACTTGCTTTGTTAATTCTGGATTTAAACATTTGAGAACGCCTGCGTCATCTGCAGTTGCTTCTTTCGTATACTGCGTATAACGTTCTATTTGCGATGCAGAAACAAATGCAATCTTTCTTCCATTATGAATGAAATACTGTACCCCCATGGCTTCATCCAGATTCTCACCGGCACCTACATATGGAATTCCGGTCTCTCGCAATGTTGCTAATGTATCTAAAAGAGCATCCCTTCCATAATCATATACATGATTATTCGCTAACGACACAATGTCACAGCCAAACCTTGACAGGTAGGTCGCATTCTGCGGGTTCGAGCGAAACACATAACTCTTCCCTCTCAATGCTTCTCCTCTTTCACTATATGTAAACTCGTTATTCACAAACGTAATATCCGCACTTTGCAATTCCGCCTGTATTACTGGCGAAATACATTGATCAAAGCCTACTTCGCGAAGCTTTTCCATCGTATACCAATCATCCGCTAGATTGATATCACCAACGAAATCAATCACGGTCGTTCCATTCGCACGCACCCCATTCTGATTCGTTCCGCTATTTCTTGTTCCTAATGAACTCGCTCCCCAATGAACATTCGATAATTCATAGCTTGCAAATCCATATTCTCTACAATACTCAGCCCAAAGTACATGCATACTCTTATGACAGGTTTCCATCCATACCTTCTGCATGTCATCTGTCTTCGCCACCATATCCTTTATGCTTTGCAACGTATCCTCCCCATAGGAAGCTACAATCCAGCCGAAGAAAGTCTCATCCACAGGATACCCTGCAAAAAGCGTGCGGTTTGCACTCTTTAAAATATCTCGAATGATTGGAGACATAGTTTCTTCATACATAGCTCCTTCTTGCATATTTTCTTCGTGCATGCTTTCCTTGTATGTATCTTCTCGATATCTATTTTCTTTGTATGTCGTTTCCTGCTGGGACATATTATGATTTTCAGTGCTAGCCATTCCATTTATTGATGAAGCATCTGCTTTCCCCATTCCCTGCACAGATCCTTGATACAACAATAATGTCATTAGCGTCACACTTAAAAGTACTGCAACTCTTCTTTTTCTTTTGTTCATGCTACTTTAATTACTACTCCGCTTTACCCAATCCAAACATTACCCTACTATGTCATTCCCTGTCCATTTTTCTAAAATCCCAAACTCCCTTTTTAAAGCAAACAAGGGATATCTCAAAAGAGATATCCCTTGAGACTTTTATACCATATATTGTAGCATAAAAGCCTAAATAAGCAATATTTTTTGTTACTTTAATCCTTATTATATTTTTATCGGGTCTTTTTTGTCGCAAATCTTACCATAGCTACTCCAAGAAGGAGAACCAATAATAAATATACCGCCTGTGTTGCAAGAGTATCTCCTGTTTTTGGAGCGGATTCTGCCTTCTGTTCTACGAATACATAGGTACTGAAATGATTGGTTTCAAATGTAACCTTTCCATTTTCTACCGTTGTCTTAAGCGGAGTAAGATTTCCGTTCTCTTCCATACGATATACAACAACCGTATTTCCGTTTCCATTTGTAAGTCCTTCTGGCATATCCACAGTTATTGTCGCATTTCCAGTTAAGCGGTCGATTTTCTGCTCAGCCTGATTCCATAAGCTGATATCAAAGGCACGGAAGGCAATCACATCCTTTAATCCAGCGATTTTGTCCTGAACGAGCTTCGCTTTCGCTCCTGTGAGAATACTATTCATGGAAATCTTGCTACCCTCTGGAAGAATTCCAGTTCCTGCAGAAATCTTAATTTCGATTCCTTTCTTCGCTCCATTTAAAGTAATTTCTCCACGGTTCGTTACAACTCGGATTGTTACTCCATTTTCTGTAATTGTAGTCTCAACAGAAGTAGATGCTCCAAGTGAAACCGTTACCCCTTTTAATACGGTTGGCTCTTGTACACTAGGTGTTTCCTCTGTTTCTTCTGTTTTATTCTCAGTATTGTCATCTTTGTTCTCGGATGACTCGTCGTCCTTTTTCTCTTCTGTTTTAACGATATAAGAAGGATCATAAGCTGGTGCTAATGCTTTCTCATTTACTGCGTAGTCTCTTTCTGTTGTTGTGAGAATCACACCGCTTTGTGCTGGAATGGTAATCTTAAGCATTCCATCTGATACCTTTACCTTTTTCAAGGAAATAAGTTCGGTATAGGTTTCCTCTGAAAGACCAAGCTTTTTCAAGTCAATTGTTACTTGCTTGTCTTCCGTACGATTGTTTCCAATCACCAAAAGTGTTGCATCCTTATCACTTCGAATGTAAGAAAGAAGTGCTTCATCTTCCAAATCTACTGGAATCACAGCTCCCGTTCTGAGTGCCGTATATTGGGAGCGAATTGCTGCCATCTTTGCATACCAGGTAACTAAATCCTTCTGTCCTTTTCCCCATATAAATGCACGTCGGTCATCTGGATCATCGGAACCTGTCATACCAACCTCATCTCCATAATAGATGGTTGGTACACCTGCATAAGTAAACTGAAGGAAAGATACTAAATACTGGCTTTTCTTCGCTTTTTCACTGGTGCCTTCATAAGTTGGAAATGCACCTGCAATTGTTTTGTCGTTTCTGTCATCCCCTACGCCATCTAAGAAAGAAAGCACACGAGAAGTATCATGAGAACCTACTAGATTCATCATTGCATAGAAAGCTTCCTGTGGATATCTTTCGCGCAATCTCTCTAATGTCATCATCGACTGTGAGGAATCTTTTCCCATTGCAAAATCTAACACAGCGCTTCTAAATACGTAGTTCATTACAGAGTCATACATATCTCCCATGAGATATTTCGAACCATCATCCCAAATTTCTCCGATAATTACTGCATCGCTGTCTAAGCTCTTTACTGACTGGCGGAAATGCTGCCAGGTTTCATCGGAAACTTCATTTGCAACATCCAATCTCCATCCGTTGGATCCTTTTTGAATCCAATACTGTGTAACGCTGTTGCTTCCTTCAATAATTTCACTTGCCCAATTTCCAGTCTGGAATTCCGAACCATTGGTTGACATAATAACTGGCATACTGTCATAGCCCCACCAGCCTTCATATCCATATACGGCTTTTCCTTTGCGAAGTCCAATCTTATCTGTAACCGGTTGTTTTTTATCATCCAAAAGTGGTGTGTCATATACATCAAACCATGTGGTATAAGAAAAGTCCTTAATTCCATAGTTCTTTGCGAAATAATCCTTTGCAACGTCCTCAGCTACCGCCTTCGATACGTTGTTTTCCTTCATATAATCGTACACATATGCCCAATATGGGTATGCACCAATTTTGTCTGTTTTGGTCTCTAAGAATTTGTAATAACGATCAAAATAAATAGAATCATCTGACACATGGTTAAATACACCATCTAATACAATGTGCATTCCATTCTCTTTTGCTACTTTCACAAGCTCTGTAAAATCGCCTTCTGTTCCAAGAATTGGATCAATCATCTTATAATCGGTAGCATCATATCTATGACTGGAAATGGATGCAAACACTGGATTTAAATAAATCACATTAACGCCGACAGCCTTCAGGTAATCCATACGTTTTATAATACCTTTCAGGTCTCCACCGTACATCTCATTGCTCCAGTTGCGATCCCCATACCAGGCTCCAGTATTCTTATATTCTTCCTCTGTAATAAGTGCTTCCTGTTCTGGATTCTCTGGAAGTGTATACCAGTCTTTTATGAACTCGTAGTTTACCTCTCCTCTTGAGGAAACCTGAGCCTCGTCATTTGATGCGTCTCCATTAAAGAAACGATCTGGGAAAATCTGATAAATCACACCATTTTTCATCCAATCCGGTGTCTTATAATCCGAACGATATACCATCAAATCATATGGTTTGATGTTCGTAAGGTCCGTAACTACGCCTTTTCCATAATATCCATCATCATCGCTATAAATTGCCACTGCAGAACCATTGGAAATAGCGAAGAAGTAGTGATATTCACCAATGTTATCGAAGCTTACCTTTGCGCTCCATTTCTGAATTCCGTCAGTAAGTGCTCCCTCTTTTTCCAGGGAAACGCTTTTTTTCGCTGGTCCTGTCACATAAAGTTCTACTGTTTTTGCATCACTTCCCGTTGTCATTGCAAACGTTACTTCTTTGCCTGCCGTTACTGCTCCATATGGATTTTTAAATGCAATATCCTTGGAGTCGAACTGAATATGTGCTTTCTCTACTTCCACATCTGAAGAATCGTTGTATTTAATTCCGGTTACCGGATCAAGGAAGAAATGAACTGTTTTTGCTGTATCCACAGAAAAGGCGCCGAATGCACTCTTTGTTCCATCTGCGTACGCAACAACAACATCCTCGTAATTTCCTGCTTCCAATCTGACGGAAGCCTGATAAATTCCAGTAAGGTCTTCATCCACAAATTTCGTTCCAGCTGGAATTCCACTTCCCTCTAAGGTTGCATCCACAAAGGCATAGCTCACAGAATCAACAGCACGATGTGAAAAATCATTGTAGTAAATCGTCACATTCTGTTTTTCTGTAACAAAGCATTTTAAATTGTCACCATGCTCCACACCATCTTTACCATAGTTTTCTGGATCCCATGAATTGAATGCTATCTTATACTGATATTCTGCTGCCGGAACAGCCTCAAATTGATACTCGTATCTTCCATTTCCCTTATAGGTCATCACGTTACTTGATGCATCCCAGCTTGGTCCTGGGAAGGTTCCTGGCACTGTTACAATTCTTCCTGTAAATGCCTCTTTTTTGTAATTGGAATAATCCTCATCCGATACGGTTACCTTCTCGTTTGAGCTATCTAACACGCGATCTGTTTTTCCGTTATTGCTTATTTCGTAGTAATAGATTACAGATGCTGCATCGTCTCCAAAGAAAATCTCTTTTGATGTAAACACACCATCTTTTCCTGCAACCTCTTCCAATTCTACTTCTTTATCCGCAGGTTTGCTTGCATCCTCACCGTAATGAAGAACCACCTTGCTTCCTGCCTCTGCCAGTGCAATAAATGTTGTCGTTCCGTTAGGATTATCTACAACTTCCATCTTAGCGGCTGCCGCTTTCATTCCAAGAGCAACTGCTATCTTATCCGTATGATTCTCTGAATCATATACTTCGTTTGCAGTAGCATCATATAAGAACACTACATTTTTTTCTTCCGAAAGGGCTAATGTTTTATTGTCTCCATCTGCCCAAATGCCATGATTAAATACTACCTTGTATTCATAATTATCAGAAGCAAATCTTTTCTGGAATACGAATAGCTCTGGTGTAATCTGTGTGAATTCGTATCCAAGAGCATCTGGATTCCAGGTATCACTTGCTCCGCGAACGGTTCCAATCAATGAAACATCTTGTAATGCAGTAATACCCTCATTTTTTACAGTATTCTGACATGATACCGAATCCATCACCATGCCATCTGCCTCAAAAGCTGTAATTGTAATATGGTCACAGCCAGCAGGAAGTGTTACCTTCGCATTTCCTCCTGCGTCGCCAATGCTATAATCCCATGCATCATCAAATGCAACTTTGTACTCGATTTCCTTCGCTTCTTCCAATTCATTAAAGTGGAAGGTATGGCTATAAATTCCTCCGCCTACATAATCAAGCTCTGCGTTCGAATCTGCAGGACTCCAGTCTGAGATTGTATATGCTGACTCATTTTCCACATAGGAAAGAGCGGAAATACTACCAACCCAAGCTGCTGTATGTAAAAAGTCATCTGTAACAGAAGTTTTAAGTTGTCCCTCTTGTAAGCGAATCACTACATCCTGTTCAGCTTCCACAGAAATTTCTTTTTCAGCAACTTTCTCTCCATTCACCAACAGTTCCACATTCGTGGCACCTGCTGACATACTTTGTGTCACTTCATATAGTCCGTGGTTGTAAAGCTTCATATCTGCTACGGCATCTCCACATTTTACCTGTACGCAGTCATTTACTTCTGGTGTAATCTTCTCCTCATCAGAGGAAGGAGCATCTCCTTCTGGCTCTCCCGTCCATTTTGCTGGAGCCTCCGTAAACACATGATTTCCGATTACCCATGCCTCTGTGTATTCCCCTTCACAGGCAAGAAACAAATCTGAAGTCTGTGCTCCATTGTTATTATTGTTGAAAATAAATTTTACGCCATCATTGACACGATTTACCAATGTAAGATCATACCAATTTGCATGCTCTGCATTCTCTTCAACAGCAGCACCTGGCCATGTGGTTTGATACTGCTCATAACCTTCCAATGATGTAAAATTTGCATCTCCTGCCCAGGCACAAACGGTTTCCCAATTATCCTGATTAAAGAAATGTATCTTCACTTCGTGCGCACTTGCTGCTCTAACAGTAAGTGCCTGCGTAAATGTTGTAAATGAGGTAACAAGCATAGCCAAAACAAGTACTAAACTCATCAGTTGCCCACATTTACGGTGTTTGTTTCGATTTCTCTCTCTCAACATGTTTCCTCTCCCTTTCCTCGACATTTTCCACGCCCTATCCCCAAGCGTGTTTTCGTCTTTTTTCGTAATATATTATATTACAAAATTAATCACGGTAACAATTGTAAGAAGTTTAGAAACACCGTTCACATTTTTGTGCAGTTTTTACAACTCGTGCTGTTTTGCTTTTTAAACAGTTTTACATAGTTGCCTATTACATAGTCACAGGCAATAAAGCATATAGTTTACTTTTTAGAACATTATTATTTAGAGGTCTTTTGGTTGACTCAAACGAACAAATTAATCTATCACCTATAAATATGCCGTTGCGTTCATACATACTTACTTTAAGCAGCATATTTGAAACATATTCCGGATCCCCCATCATTCCAAAGTGCTCCAAATACTTTTCTCTTCTTTCCGTCATGTCTAAAATAGTAAAATCCGGATAAATTATTGTTTGTTCCAATTGAAGCGGACATTCGTATTTATATGGTATATTCATTGCACATAACAGATTGGCAATTATCACCTCAGACTTTGACCTTACTCTTTCCCCCTTGTCTGTATAATATTCTGTTGTATCACTTTCATTGAACTCTTTTATTTTATATGGGATATTCATCCATCTTTTTACATATTCATCATCTGACATTTCAAATGGTCTCACTAGAATTTTCCGTCCCTCATTTATATCTGAATAGCATCCTTCTATTTTTGAGACGTATCTTTTTTCCAATATTTTTTCTATATCCTCTATTTCTTTTTTCGCAATTCTTAAATAGCTATAATCATAATCTCTTTGAGCTATTAATCGCGCTATCTTAATGTTCTCTTTTCTTACATATTTCGTTTTTCGAGAATTCTTATCAACTATGCAATAAGAAAAACCATTCTTGTCTTTCCTTACTTTAAGACTATTCTCTGAATACATATTCATCCTTTTCTCAACGATAGAGGTATTCGCCTTTAATTCTTGCAATCGTTCTTTCAAAATTTTCTCTGTTACATTCTTATTTAACAATATGTTCCCCCTCCTTTATCCTATGTTGCTCCATATACCAATTTTTGGACCATTATCCTGCTTTTTACCGGATGATTCTTGGTCCTTTTCCCTTGTTCGCACTTGCTCTTGGACCATTATCCTGCTTTTGCACGGACGATTCTTGGTCCTTTTGCCTTGTTCACACTTGCTTTTGGACCATTGCACGGTTCTTGCTTGAGTGATTCGTAATCTTTGCATATACTCTTTACTTCTATCCATGCTTTTCTCTTATATGGATTTAGCTATTATATAGATTTTTCTCTTATATAGTTTCAGCTTTTATATAGTTTCATAAAAATAGTTTTGTACGAAAAAGCGAGCTGAAATGCTCTTAAAATGAATATTTAAAAATATAGATATGGTGCCCTGTTAAACAGGGCACCATAAATGAATCTCAGATTATAATATAAGTCTTACACTTACATTATGTCATAATTCTTGCAAGCTAAATTATCCCATAATCTTTACGATTTTCATCATGCCATAATTCTTGCAACCTGCATTATGTCATAACCCTTGCATGCTAAATTATCCCATAATACTTAAACTCTCCATTATGTGATAATCTTTGCACTCTTAGTTATGCATAATTTCACTCAATTCTAGTAATTAACAATCTTACCAAAATCAGCTTTTAAAGATGCTCCACCAACTAATCCACCATCGATGTCTGGTTTTGCAAATAACTCAGCTGCGTTTCCAGCGTTTACAGATCCGCCGTACTGAATACGTACTGCCTCTGCTGTTGCCTCGTCATACATCTCTTTGATGCACTCACGAATTGCTCCACAAACCTCCTGTGCCTGATCAGAAGTAGCTGTTTTACCAGTTCCGATAGCCCAGATTGGCTCATAAGCGATAACAAGATTTGCAACATCTGCTGCTGCAACACCAGCAAGATCAGATTTAATCTGCATTCTAATCCAATCAAGAGTGATGCCCATCTCTCTCTGCTCAAGAGACTCTCCACAGCAAAGAATTGGAGTAAGTCCTGCTTCGATTGCTTTCTTAACTTTCTTGTTAAGTAATGCATCATCCTCTTTGAAGTAGTCACGTCTCTCAGAGTGTCCGATAACAACATATTTAACACCTGCATCTACAAGCATCTCTGCTGAAATCTCTCCTGTGAAAGCACCTTTCTCTTCAAAATACATATTCTCAGCACCAACCTGTACGTTTGTACCTTTTACTGCCTCTACTACAGGAACGATGTCAATTGCAGGAACACAGTAAACAACATCAACCGAATCAGATGCTACTAATGGTTTTAACTCTTCTACTAATTTTACAGCCTGGCTTGGAGTCATGTTCATTTTCCAGTTACCAGCTACAATTTTTCTTCTTGCCATTATAAATTACCTCTTGTTAACTTGTATATTTGTTTTTATACTCTTATCTTATTTGTCGTTTGCGGCTACAACACCTGGAAGCTCTTTTCCTTCAAGGAATTCAAGAGAAGCTCCACCACCTGTTGAAATGTGGCTCATCTGGCTTCCAAGACCCATCTGGTTAACAGCAGCTGCTGAATCACCACCACCGATGATTGTTGTTGCATCAGATGCAGCAAGTGCTTTTGCTACTGCAAGTGTTCCCTCTGCAAGTGAAGGATTCTCGAAAAGTCCCATTGGTCCGTTCCATACAACAGTCTTAGCTGAAGCAACTGCGTCAGCGAAGATTTCACGTGTCTTAGGTCCGATATCGCAACCCTCACGGTCTGCTGGAAGTTTATCATAATCGTAAGTCTCAGTCTCGATTGGAGCATCAATTGGATCTGGGAAGTCACCAATTGTAACAGCGTCAACTGGAAGAAGAAGTTTCTTACCAAGTTTCTCAGCTTTCTCCATCATCTCTTTACAGTAATCAATCTTAGAATCATCGCAAAGTGATGTTCCGATTTCATATCCCTGTGCTTTTAAGAATGTGTATGCCATACCACCACCGATGATAAGAGTATCACATTTCTCAAGAAGGTTGTTGATTACGTTAAGTTTATCAGCAACTTTAGCTCCACCAAGAATAGCTACGAAAGGACGTACTGGATTCTCAACTGCGTTTCCGAGGAAATCGATTTCTTTCTGCATTAAGTAACCAACAACAGCTGTATCAACTAACTCAGCAACACCAACGTTTGAGCAATGAGCTCTATGAGCAGTACCAAATGCATCATTTACGAATACATCACAAATGGAAGCTAACTCTTTAGAGAATGCCTCTCCGTTCTTTGTCTCTTCTGCTCTGTAACGTGTGTTCTCAAGTAAGATAACATCTCCATCGTTCATTGCAGCAACTGCAGCTTTTGCGTTTGGTCCAACAACTTCTGCATCAGCAGCAAATTTAACTTCCTGACCAAGAAGCTCAGATAAACGAGTAGCAACTGGAGCTAATGATAATTCTGGCTTTGGCTCTCCCTTTGGTTTTCCAAGATGTGAGCAAAGAATAACCTTACCACCATCAGCGATTAATTTCTTGATTGTTGGAAGTGCTGCAACAAGACGGTTCTCGTCTGTAATTTTTCCCTCTTTTAAAGGAACGTTGAAGTCACATCTGCAAAGTACACGAAGTCCTTTTACGTTGATATCATCAACCGATTTCTTGTTTAATGACATAAGTATGTCCTCCCTTTATAAAAATATAGTGTTGAGCACGTTATTCTAATTATATAATTCCTTGTGATAACGCCTCTTGCAAAAAAGGGTCCGACCCTGTTAAAGACCGGACCCTTATTGAGTCTTATAAACATACCAAATCTAACTAGATTTAGTGTTTATCTCTCAAGAATTAAGCTAACTCTGAGAAGTATTTGATTGTACGAACCATCTGAGTTGTGTAACTGTTCTCGTTATCATACCAAGAAACAACCTGTACTAAGTTATCCTCGCCAACCATTGTCTGAGTTGCATCGAAGATTGATCCGTATGTGCTTCTTACGATATCAGAAGATACGATTTCGTCCTCGTTGTATCCGAATGACTCTGTAGCTGCTGCTTTCATAGCTGCATTGATTTCTTCTTTAGTTACAGATTTCTCAACTGTTGCAACTAAGATAGTTGTTGATCCAGTTGGAGTTGGAACACGCTGAGCAGATCCGATTAATTTTCCGTTTAACTCTGGGATAACTAAACCGATAGCTTTAGCTGCACCTGTTGAGTTAGGAACGATGTTAACAGCACCTGCACGTGAACGACGAAGATCGCCTTTACGCTGTGGTCCGTCAAGAATCATCTGATCTCCTGTGTAAGCATGAATTGTGCTCATGATACCAGATTTGATTCCAGCAAGGTCATTTAATGCTTTAGCCATTGGAGCTAAGCAGTTTGTTGTACAAGAAGCAGCTGAGATGATTTTGTCATCTGCTGTTAATGTTGTGTGGTTTACATTGTAAACGATTGTTGGAAGGTCGTTTCCTGCTGGTGCAGAAATAACAACTTTACGAGCTCCAGCATTGATATGAGCCTGAGCTTTCTCTTTGCTTGTATAGAAACCAGAGCACTCTAATACTACGTCTACTTTAAGGTCTCCCCATGGGCAATTGTTTGCATCTGGGAAACCGTAGATTTTGTTACTCTGTCCATCAACTGTGATAGAATCTTCTCCAGCTGAAACTGTATCTGCTAATGCATATTTTCCCTGTGAAGAATCGTATTTTAACAAGTGTGCTAACATTTTAGGGCTTGTCAAATCGTTGATTGCTACTACTTCGTATCCCTCTGCTCCGAACATCTGTCTGAATGCAAGACGACCGATACGGCCGAATCCATTGATTGCTACTCTTACTGCCATTATGAATTCCTCCTAGAATTATAAATAAAATTATCTTTTGAGAATTATCTTCCCAAGCTTTTTTCATTTTAACCAAATTTCTTCCAAAATTCAAGTACTTTATACTCTCTTCGTTAATTTTTTCACTAAATGTTTTTATTTTAGTACATTTTCCTACATAATCACCAAAAAAAGCACTAAACTCAAGGCTTCGTTGATTTGTGAAAATCGCCTTTTCTCTTTTCATTATGGCTAAAATACGTTAAAATTATACCACACTCTCTGGTATAAAATAAGGAGGCAGATATGATTTGGGATACACATATGCACAGTCACTTTTCTGGCGATAGTGAAGCCAGTCCAGAAAGCATGATACAAGCAGCCATTTCCAAGGGACTTTCTGGTATCTGTTTTACCGATCATTTGGATATCGATTATCCTTATGATTCCAATCTCTTCTCCCTTGATTTTGATGCTTACTATAAGGAAGTTATGCGCCTAAAAGAGATTTATCACGATAGGATTTCTATTCGCTGGGGCGTTGAGCTTGGTTTACAGCCACACATTGTACACGATAATCAAGCTGTAGCAATTTCTTATCCATTTGATTTTATTATCGGATCTTCCCACTTAGTTCATGGCATGGATCCCTACTATCCAGAATATTTCGAGGGAAAAAGCGAGCAAAGTGCGTATCTAGAGTACTTTACCTCCATCCTTGAGAACATCGATTGCTACAACGAATACGATGTCTATGGTCATTTAGACTACATTGTTCGTTATGGTCCAAATAAAAATACCAATTATAACTATCACGCCTACTCCGACATTATCGATGCGATACTTCAAAGAATAATTGATAAAGGAAAAGGCATCGAGATTAACACGGGAGGCTTTCACTATGGCCTTGGTCATCCAAATCCAACGGAAGATATTCTCAAACGCTATCGCGAGCTTGGAGGCGAAATCATCACCATCGGCTCCGACGCCCATGTGCCTGAGAATGTAGCCTTCGCATTTGATCAGGTTCGCCCGATTCTGATGGCTGCTGGTTTCGAATATTTCACCGTATTTAAACGCAGACATCCCGAATTCATTAAACTATAGCCAATTAACAAGCAGACTATGAAATTCCTTCGAACGAATAAAAACAGGTAACTTCATGTATACATTACATTCTGTTACCTGTTTTTTATAATATCATCGTTCTAATAGCATAATTTCTATTCTATTAGCATAATTCCGTTTCTACTGGCATAGTTTCTATTTCACTAGTATAGTTCCTAATCAATTTGCATAACTTCTATATTACTAGCACAATTCTTTCATAGAATCTGTTTTACCATGAATATTTTCGATGGCTAACATTACTTTTTGGACATCCTCAAGGTTCTGCTGACTGAGTTCACGAACACCTTCGGCACTTGCAGTAACCTCCTCGGTTGCAGCTGAAAGCTGGGAAATGCTCTCCACAATCTTATTGTTCGAATTTCCAAGATTTAAAATATCCATATCCAAATCATTGATGTTCTGAATAAGGACTCCCATATCTTCATTCATCTTTTCAAAGGATTCCGAAGCTTCATTAATCTTACTGTTCTGATTTTCCATCGCTTCCACAGAGCTTTCCAAAGAGTGTACTACGTCATTGGCATTCTCATTCAATTCATTTACAATTGCTGTAATCTCCTCGGTCGAATTACGCGTTTGCTCCGCGAGCTGTCGAATCTGATCTGCAACAACTGCAAAGCCTTTTCCTGCCTCTCCTGCACGAGCACTCTCAATGGATGCATTAAGTGCTAGCAAGTTCGTTTGACTTGAGATGTTTAGAATCATGCCTGCAATTTCTTCTACATCCTTTGTCTTTGCCTGTAGCTTCTCCATCGAGTCGGTAACTTCATTATTTGTTGTAGCAATTAAATCCGCCTGTTCCTTTAACTGTCCCATCAATGCCATATTAGATTTGATACTCTTATTGGACTCGGTTGCAATGCCAACCATCTCTTTGGAACGCTTTCCTGTTTCTCCAATGGCATCCTGGATAGCCTGCGTCATGCCATTCTGTTCCTGAATGCTTTCCGCCGTTGTATTTGTGGCTTGCGTAATCTCTTTCATACTTTCAGCCACTGACTGTAATGATTGAACCAACTGTTGTATTAGTGCATCACTCTTATCTGATTCATCTTCTACGGTATGAGAAATATCCAAGATTCCATCCAATATTCCTTTTTGCTTTTCTCCTTGTAGTTTAACTACTCCTAATGTATGATCACTAAATTTTTTAGCAGTTAATCCAATCTGATAAATAGCGAAAATTGCTACATACACCGATATAGATCTGCAAATAAAATCTGCACTCAACGTAGTAGATCCCGCAAGTGCGCGGCGAATTGATATCGCAAAATATACTACCCCATACCCAATAGACGTCAATTTTAATGCTCTGAAGTCATAATAGGGAATTAACAGTACCAACACAATTAACATTGTAAAATATACAAACTCTGCATCTGTTTGGACTCCAATCAGAAGCAGCTCAATTCCCATAGCAATTGCAACAGAAACATGTAAATTTGAACTCTTTTTGTTCTTTTTATAAATAATAACTTCCGCTGCGATAAAACAAAGGATTATTGCAACGTTAATGTTAGCTTGCGTTACTGGCATGGTATGAATCAATGCTTGAATGGCAAAGAATATCAGAAAAAGCATCCACGTCAATCCCACTACCACTGCTACTACCTGATTCATTCTTTTGTAGCGTTCCCCAATATCATTGTACTTAAACTCTGTTTCCTGTACGTTCATAAAATTCACCCTTTCCTCTCATTTTATATTTCTTTTTCGTTATCTCGTACCCTTTCGCATTTCCGCCTCGAACTAGCTATATAGTACCACTATTCTTTTTGTTTTTCTACACTTTTTAGTACTTTTTTCGTGTTTTGTTTGTTTTAGTTTGATTTTAAAATGACCATAGTTTGATTTTTTAGATAATAAGTTTTACCTTTCTTCTTTTTTGCCTATTATGTACTATTTGTGTCAAACCTTTCTCAAAAACGAGCAAACCCCACAGCACATTTGTACTGTGGGGCCTGCCCTATTAAAAATACACAATCCCTTACGAAATATAGATAATTAGCTATTTGATAGAAACGGTCCAATGACCTCTTTTTATTCGCAAAACTTATATTTGTTCTACGATTTATAAGATTCTATCATGTATATATTAATATTTCAAGGGAAAAAGCGACATTTGATTATTAGAATTAATAATTATATTTATTAATTGAACGCACGAACAATTCAACTACCTCTTTGTTTCACTTTTGTTCATTCTAATCCTTCTATTTTTGCATTTTTCGTCTCTTGCACCTTGCCACCAGCTTTGCAATTGTAGGTCGAGCCGGTCGAAGGCAGAGCCAGATTCTCGCATAGATTTGATAGAAAACATTCGATGTCTTGTGATAAACGCCTTTTCTTACGAATCCAACCATGACGCCTCGCATCTGTGTAATGGATAATGGTCCTTCTATCTCCGCCTGATTATCCCCAACAAGAAATATTCCTCGCTTGTTTATTTTTGCGATACGATGCAAAACTAGAATACTTTTTTCCCTTCTATATAAAACTACATCTCCACGGCGCAACCTCCTTTTCTCAGAAATTGGTGCAATTCGCGCCTCATCTCGACCTGGTACAAAAAGCGGATACATACTCCACCCCTGTGGCTTTAGCTGTAAGGTTTGCCCTTCCTTTAACAATTGTTCTATATCCATCCATGTTTCCTTTTCCATTTCAAACCTTCCCACTCTTTTTTCTTTCCTCTTATCCGAAAATCAGATATACTTTACTTAATCATAATTGCCCACGTAAGGCAACACAGAAAGGAAGAATTATGCTTCAAAATCCAAACTTTACATGCATCCAACTGAATAACGAATTTCATTTGCTACCTTGTGGTCAGGCATTGGCATATCCGCATAATAGTATGAAGCTGAATTCTACCGCCGTAGCAATCTGGAACTACTTATCTAAACCGATGTCAGAAGAGGCACTTATTACACAGCTTGCTTGCGACTATGCGATTGCAACAGCTGACCTTGCAGAGTTCTCAAAGGAAATCCATACATTTTTGGAGCAGTTACTTTCCATGCAAGCAATTACGGAAGAAGTCTCCCAAGCACTTTCTGTTGTAGCTGCTGACAGCCAAGCTTCCTTCCTGTCGAATCAAAAATCTTTCCCGTCAGACCAGGATGCTTCATCCATGACAGCCTTTGATTGCTCCTCCACACCAGAAAATGCAGAAGCCACTACACATTCT
>JAZUHO010000153.1:0-4297 GCA_045641745.1 Agathobacter sp.
CCCAAGTGCGTAAACGGCTGCACCTATCGCACCGGCGAAGCGTGCATTCGGGGCTGTCCCAACTTTTTTCCCGATGTAGTCGGATAACAGTTCTGTAAAGTATGTATTTTCGCAGAGTCCTCCGGTCAGATAAACCGGACAGTCTTTGCTCGTAAGCTTGCTATATTCCGTTTTTACCTTCATAGCAATGGAGCTTAAGATTCCCCATGCGATATTTTCTCTGCTTGCTCCCTGACCGATCATGGATATGATCTCGGACTCGGCAAAAACCGTACACATGGAGCTGATGCTAATCTTTTCGGTATGGTTAGCCGCATAGGCTCCGAGTTCATCCACCGGGACTGCCAGGCGGTTGGCCATAATTTCCACAAATTTTCCGGTTCCGGCAGAACATTTATCATTCATGAAGAATTCTTCTACTCTTCCGTTGGCAGCTGAAATCACCTTGGTGTCCTGTCCACCGACATCAATAATATGCATAGGTGCATCTCCAAAAAGCTGTGCTGCTCCTTTGGCATGGCAGGTAATCTCCGTAATCGCCTTATCTGCATATTTTACAGCTTTTCGGCCGTAACCGGTTGAAACAATCCGGCTGTTTTCCAACTCGATTCCTTTTTGTCTCAGGATCTCTTCAATCGTTTCCAATGCCTGAAAGCTGCTCCATCCGGTCGGAACCACAAATAATGTCTGAATTTTGGCATCATCCGAAAACACGGCTGTCTTCGCGCTGGTAGACCCAATATCAATTCCAATATAATTCATCCGAATATCTCCATAAATTCTATTCTTTCTCACACATGAGGAATTCTCCGTGGATTGATCTGGCATTCCAAAGACTCGATACTATGATATGTAACCCCCTTGCTTGCCAGACAGCATTTTGCCGCTTCCAAATCCTCCGGCTGAAGCAAAATCGATACGCCGCATCCCACAATCTCCTGAATTGCATGAGGAGTCGGAGAAATGCGAGAAGGAACTTTCCCTTCTCGCAGTGTTTCCTGTATTTTCATTGCCTGTGTGTAGTCCGAAACCAACACATAATAATTCAGTCTCGCCATTAATCCAGCATCTCAATAAATGCTTCAATTCGGGTGCGCAGCTGCTCAGCATCCGCATCGCTGTAATCTGTCTCGATTCCCAAAACAGGAATGCCTTCTTTCTTCAATGCTTCTTCTACTGCATAGCCTTCCGTGTCATACAGACAGCAGAATTTCAGATTTACATCGATTACACCGTCAACTTGATACTCTTTTGCCAAACGGATGATATCATCAATACGACCTGTGTTTGGAGTAAAGCATGCACAGTTGATTCCCATGTATCGTTCTGCAATTGCACGATACTGCTCATCCAAAGTTTCTTTTGTTTCATCCACCTGACCTTCAAAGTAACGTGTTCCTGTACAGGTCTCTTCGCAAACAACCGCACCGCCACTGGTCTCAATGATATGATGTAGCTTCCAGTTTGGAATCGCCATCGGTGTACCGGAAACCATAATTCGTTTGGTTCCTGCAGGGAATACACTCACACCTGTGCGATTGCGTTCCTCCAGTTCATCTGCCAAACGATTGCACATCTGTGCGCAACGAACAGGGTCATCAAAGAAAGCAATCTGCATCATAAGCAGAGCATCCTTGCCGCTGATCGGTATATTTTTATCTTTACGAGCATGATATACACGTTCAAGCGCCGCTCTCTTCGCGTTGATAATCTTGATTGCTTCATTGAGTTTTTCCGGAGTGATTTTATTTCCGGTTACTTCCTCAACTGTTTTTGCAAAATCCTCGATTTCTTCTTTCCACTTAGTGATATCTTTTTCACGCTTCATCTGAGGCATATCCATGATATACATCGGAACATCTTTTCCGAGAATTTCCCACGCTTTTTTCTTACCGTCGCAGGTTGTCTCACCTACATACATATCTGCAATTCTAAAAAACGGACATGTTTTGGAGAGTCTTGCGCCCACACTGGCTTTCACAAGCGGGCAGGTTCCCTTTGGCAATACCGCCTCACCAGCAGGCACCCAAAAATCAGAGCCTCCGCAGAGGCCTGTCACGATACCATTCGCAGCAACAACCACTTCATCCGGTACATATACACAAAAAGTACCAAAAACTTTTTGCCCATTCTTTTGTGCTTCAATCAATTCTGCCGGACGGATACCATGAACATCTGCTACTACCATGTCCCAGAAATCCATACCTGCAGGACGATTCTCCTGAGAGAGATATACATCCCCAAAAGCGGATGGCAGCACATTGCAGAGTACGTCATGCGTCTCCACGTCCATCCCCAGTTCTGTCCACATCTTACGATAATCAGCCATAATTATTTCCTCCATCAATTTATTTTTTAACCTTCCTCTTTTACGAGTTCTTTTATTGCACTGACTGCTGCCAAAACCTCTTCCTCTGTATTAAACCAGTTAAAACTGAAGCGAACCGCTCCCTGCTCTACAGTATCCAGGATCTCATGCATCAGAGGTGCACAATGTCCTCCTGAGCGAGTCTGAATGTCATAATCCACAAACAAGATATCACTGACCTGACCGGAATCATAATCCCTGATATTTAAAGATACGATCGGTGCACGTTCCGGTTTCGAATAATCACCATAAACTGTTATTCCCGTAATCGTTTGCACTTCTTCGTAAAATGCATTTGCCAGAGCCAGTTCTTTTTTTCGAATCACATCCATACCAATGACGTCAAGATGCTGCAGTGCAGCATGAAGTCCTGCGATGCCGTGCATATTCAGTGTCCCTGCTTCCAATCGGGTTGGCATTTCTGCAGGATGCGCATGATCATAGGTGTGGATCCCGCTCCCGCCCACTTTGAGCGGACGGATTTCCAAATCCTTTCGAATCAGAAGCGCGCCGATTCCCTGCGGAGCCATCAGACTTTTGTGACCTGTAATGCAAAGTGCATCAATGTGCATCTCTTTCATATCAATCGGAAATACTCCTGCTGTCTGAGATGCATCTACGATAAACAGCAACCCGTGGCGTCTTGCAATCTCTCCGATTGTTTTTATATCCAACAGATTACCGGTTAAATTGGAAGCATGCGTACAGACAATGGCTTTTGTATTCGGACGTATCGCCTTTTCAAAATCCGCATCGTCCACACAGCCTTTTGAATCAGCCTGAATGATTGTCAGTTCCATACCGTTTTCTTCCAAACGATACAACGGTCTTAAAACAGAATTATGTTCCAAAGCCGTAGTGATTACATGATCTTTTGGACCGAATAATCCGGAAATCGCTATATTCAATGCTTCCGTAGCATTTGATGTGAAAGCAACATTTTCCGCACCATAGCCGCCAAACAAATCCGACAACATACAGCGCGTCTCATAAGCAAGACGTGACGCATCCAAAGCAGCCTGATGAGCCCCTCTGCCTGCATTCCCCATTCCGTATAACGCCGTGCAGACTGCATCGATCACTGACTGCGGTTTTTTATAGCTTGTTGCGGCATTATCTAAATAAATCATATCGAAACACTTATCCCTTTCACTCAATTTCGGATGATAAAAGTATAGCATTGTGCAATATGTGAATCTAATTGTATATATCAATGAACCCAATATATTTATTTGTTTTTCAAATAAGTGTGTGATATGATTTTTACATCAAAAAAGATCACCACATATTAGAGGAAGGTTTCCATGGACTTTAAACAACTTCAATCTTTTGTTTCTGTTGTAAAATATAAAAGTTTCACACAGGCTGCTCAGCACCTTTATTTATCACAGCCAACGATCAGCGCACATGTTAGTCAGCTTGAGAACGAACTCGGAAACCGCCTGATTATCCGTACAACGAAAAACATTGAAATCACGCCAAAGGGTCTGGAAATCTACGAATATGCAGTCAACATTCTCAATCTCCGCGACAGAATGGTTGAACTATGCCATTCGCAAACGCAAACCATCATCCACGTTGGTGCATCCACCATTCCGTCTACTTATATTCTTCCGGATATTCTTGCGGAGTTTGGTTCTCTTTATGCGGACACTTATTTTTCTCTTCACCAAAACAACAGTCAGGGAATTATAGATGGGGTAAAAGAAGGACTTTTTGACGTCGGTCTGATTGGCATGCCTGCCAAAGATGACACATTGGAATGTATTCCTTTTTTCCAAGATCAAATGGTACTGATCACTCCGGCAAATGAACATTACCTTGAATTAAAACAACAGAAAGATTTCTCCGTTCTGGATTTATTAAAAGAACCTATTATCCTCCGCGAAAAAGGAAGCGGAAGCAAAAAAACAGCAGACCATTTTCTAA
>JAZUHO010000154.1:0-2781 GCA_045641745.1 Agathobacter sp.
AGGAATGCGCGATCGTGAGCAGGGAATGCGCGATTACGAGCAAGGAATGCGCGATCGTGAGCAGGGAATGCGCGACTACGAGCAAGGAATGCGCGATCGTGAGCAGGGAATGCGCGACTATGAGCAGGGAATGCGCGATTATAATCAAGAAAGCCAAGAGAATACAAAGAGAGAGCAATTATGGAGACAATTGCAAAAGCGATATGGAAAACAGATGCAATGTCCAAATGGAGATGATGCAATTGTTTGCAGTGATGTTGTCTTTTTCGAGGAATTTCCAACGCAGATGCAGAAATTGAAGGAAAATCCGTTTCTTCTTCATGGACTACTCGCACATAAGAAGATACTTCTTGTTCGAAGAATAGATGCGATGGAACGGTGGTATGTGGGAGTTCCGGGATATTATGAGCGCAAAGAAGCTATGGCAGCATGTATGTTTGGCTTTCCAGAGTTTATGATGGAAAATAAAGAAAGCCAGATGGGTTACTGGCTTTCTGAATTAGATATGAGACTATATTGAACATGATCTCTCCAGTGCCCATTTACCTTCAGATAGGAGCGTGCAATTCCTTCGCGTGCAAACCCTAAGCGTTCTAACAGGCGCTGGGAAGGGAGATTGTCCGGAAGCACCCAGGCTTGGATGCGGTGTAAATGAAGGTCTTCAAAGATGATTTCCGTACATTTCTTTAAGGCTTCTGTGGCATAGCCCTGATGTTGGTACTCACTGGAGAATTTGTATCCGATTTCACAGCTCGAGCGAAACAAGGTACTGATATTGTGAAAACTGATGGTGCCAATTATCGTGTGTGGGTCACTTTTCGGAATAACATAAAAACGCACAGCCTGTAGGCGGAGCGTCAACTGATATTCCCCGCGCAGCATCTCTTTGTGGTGCGGAACGGTATAAAAATCTGCGGAACGCGCAGGCTCAAATTGTTCAAAGAGATCTTTATCACGAAGATAAAAGTCCAATACCTTGGGCGCGGCCTCTGGCTTCAAGATACGAAGATATAAACGTTCGGTTTCATATTCAAAGAACATAGAGTCTTCTTTCCATTTCCTTTCTTTTATACTATAATTACGTTACTATTTTACTAATTCAATTATATCATTTTGGAGTTGGAAGTCTATGACACTAGAAGAAAAATATATGAAAGCTGCACTTAAGGAGGCGAAAAAGGCGTACGCGCTTGATGAGGTGCCGATTGGATGCGTGATTGTACAGGATGGGAAAATTATTGCGAGAGGATACAACAGGCGAAATACGGACAAAAATACGCTGGCGCATGCGGAGCTTACAGCGATAAAGAAGGCAAGCAAGAAAACAGGCGATTGGCGCTTAGAGGATTGTGTGATGTACATAACACTGGAGCCATGCCAAATGTGCGCGGGTGCTATCGTTCAGTCGCGCATCCCGAAAATTGTGATTGGAGCCATGAATCCGAAAGCGGGGTGTGCCGGATCGGTATTAAATCTCTTGCAGGTCGCTCAATTTAACCATCAGGTGGAGGTGGAAAAAGGCGTTCTTGAGGAGGAATGCGCGAGCATGCTCTCTCAGTTCTTCCGGGAATTGCGGGAAAAGAAAAAGAAACAAGGCACGGACAAAGCAGAATAGAGGGCAATTCCTTGACAAGATGCTAGTTTTGTCTTACAATTAAATCTCCGAGCAGCCGGGGTGGTAGCGGTACCTTGAACCAACAATCCGCTATAGTTGGGGTGATGCTTTGTAGAGGATTTTAGGCGGTAGGGCCGCCCTTCATAAGTGATGTTGACGTTTGGGTCTTGCGCAATGGAAACCTACGAACCTGGTCAGGATGGGAACATAGCAGCCATAAGTAGGAGCTTCCATGTGACGTGAGGTCGCCTGGACTGAGTTAACTGTGAAGGTAACGCCTATTGTTGTGATTCGAAGCAAAGCGCTCGGTTTTTTGTTACAAAAAAGGCTTCCATTATTGTTAAATATTGCTTCTTTTCAACCAAATCTGGTTATGCTACTATCGAATTAGGAGAGGTAGGGAGGAAACAATATGATACTGGATCGCGTGCGACAAACGATGCAACTTCTTAGTGATGTTATGGAAATACTGATTGCAATTATCGTCGGAATCTCTTTGGTAATCGCAACCATACGCTTTTTGCCAGAAATAGGTGGCTATATTGAGGTGGGGGCTGGACCAGAGAAATTTATGCTTTTTCTGGAAGAGATATTTAATCTTGTGGTAGGAATCGAGTTTATCAAGATGATGTGTAAACCAAGCTCAGATAATATCATTGAAGTGCTGATGTTCTTGGTAGCTCGTCACATGATACTAGGTGGAAGTACGGCTATAGACAATTTCTTTTCGATTCTTGGAATTGCCGTATTGTATATAATTAAGAATTTCTTACATGAGAAGAAGAATGCACGAGCAATTGCACGGGAGCAAATTCGTATGCGACTGCGGGATATTGGACTGGAAGTGGAGGACCCGCATATTAACAAGGACATAAAATAAACAAGAGAGAAGGGCTGAAGCACTAAGTGCGTCAGCCCTATATTATAACGAAAAGGCGAGGATATACAATGATTCACGAGTTGGATAATCATACATTGCAAATTGAATATCAGGCCGTAGTGCCAACGGAAGACAGCTGGGTAGCAATCTATATGGACGATATGCTATGGATTGTGCCACGAGAAGAAGACTTCGAGTTCCCGATTTATGGGGAGATTGCCGAGGATATTGAGAGGGTACAGTATTTGCTGACACTGGATGGACATGCGTTGTTCTGGGGGAGATT
>JAZUHO010000155.1:0-15978 GCA_045641745.1 Agathobacter sp.
TGAGATGCTAAATGATGTGACAGAAAATTATTTGAACAAAGCCAAAGATGTAAAAACAATCGTTTCGAATGGGAATCTGCATGATGGGCTATTTGGATATGCAGCAGAAGCTGTTACCTTTCAAAATGTGTTGTTTGATGCGACCGATTTCTATTATTCGGATGATATGGAATTAGTGGGATATGAGACTGCGGTAGGGTATTCCAATACCTATATTGATTTTACGCGTGTAACGTGGCCAGAAGATAAAGCTGACGAGTGGCAAAACTTTTCAAAGCGATTTGCTTCGACAATTGGAAGTTATTGGAAGAAGTATGATTATTTTGATTATGTTACAGCCTCAGAAGCGGATGCCAGAATTCGTAGCTTTCTTTCCTTACATTATGCAGAGGAAAAAGCGGACGATGAAATTCGCCTTACAAGGTATGGTGTAGATGGACAAAGCTGGTTTATTCTTAAGCTGCACAATGCCAAAATTGATCAAATGGATGGTGGAAAATATAAGGATATTGGAGAAGGGTATTATCTGCTTACGATAGATAAAAATGAGGTTACGATTAAAGTAAAGAGTAATCAGAAAGCCTTGTATATCCATGAATAGTTGTAAAGAAATTAGAAAGCTTTGTATGTGCAAAATGTGAAAGCAGTATTAGGTTGTTTTGCACATGCATGAAAGTGGTGCGATATGAGAATTTGTATGGTTGCGGAAGGCTGTTATCCGTATGTGGTTGGTGGAGTCTCCAGTTGGATTCACAGTATGATTCGATCATTTCCAAATCATGAGTTTATACTACTTACGATTATTGCCAATCGTTCCCAGAGTGGAAAGTTTGTATATGAGCTTCCCGAAAACGTGACGGAAGTGCATGAAATCTATTTGGAAGATGTTGATTGGGGCGTATCTGCCAAGAAAACGAGAAAAAATAGATTAGAACCTAAGCTATATCAGGCACTTCGAAGTCTGTTATTTGATGAATATGTGGAATGGAATGTTCTGTTTGAGTACTTTAAACGAGAAGACATTTCGGTAAATGAATTACTTATGGGACCAGATTTTTATCGAATTGCTAGGGAAGTATATGATAAGAAATACAGCCAGATTGTTTTTTCAGATTATTTGTGGACGATGCGTTCCATCTATCTTCCGCTTTTCTTTGTTATGCACAGTGAAATCCCAAATGCGGATTTGTACCATTGTGTGGCAACAGGATATGCAGGTGTTCTAGGGGCGATGGCAAAGTACTTTTATGGAAGTAGTCTATTGGTGTCCGAACACGGAATCTACACGCGTGAGCGCGAGGAGGAATTGATTCGTGCAACCTGGGTAGAGGGAAAGTATAAAAATATTTGGATTGAGCAGTTTTATAAGATGTCTTCGCTTGCCTATGAGAGAGCGGAAGTGATTACCTGTTTATACGCGCATGCCAAGGAATTACAGATAGGGCTAGGAGCAAGCGCGGATAAAATTCGTATTACACCAAATGGAATTCAGACGACACGACTTGCCAACCTTCCAGGAAAGAAGGAAGAGGATAAAGACTATGTGAATATTGGTGCGGTATTGCGTGTAACACCGATTAAAGATGTTAAGACAATGATACAAGCCTTTGCCTTTGCAAAGAAAAAGTTTAGCAAGTTAAAGCTTTGGATTATGGGACCGTTGGATGAAGAACCAGAATATGCAAAACAATGCTATGAATTGGTGGATGCTCTTGGCGTAGAAGATATTGAATTTACTGGGAGAATTGATGTTCGAGAATATCTTGGCCGCATGGATATGACCATACTTACCAGTATTAGTGAAGGGCAGCCATTAACAATATTAGAAGGCTTTGCAGCGAAAAAACCTGCGATTGCGACGGATGTGGGAGACTGTAGAGGATTATTATATGGTACAAATGATTCTTATGGTACAGCCGGTATCTTGACGCATATTATGAATATTGATGAAATTGCGCAAGCGATGGTGGAGCTGGGAAGAAATGAGGCAATGCGCCTTCAAATGGGAGAAAATGGCTATCAACGTGTGATGCACGGATATCGAATTGAGGAAATGCATCAAACGTATGAAGATATTTATAGAGATTTCTGCAAAAAAAGGAAGCTGAAGTGGCCGAAAAAGGATTTTAAGATTGAGGAATAGGAGTAAGCATGGCTGGAATTGGTGTTACACTTAATAAAATCTATGGAAAACAAACGTTGACCTCCAACATGTATGGATTTGCATATAGTACACTTATGACGGTAGCGCCAATGTTTGTGGTTATAATTGCAATCCTTGCGATGCAAATCATTTTGGATGTGGCGAGTACAGGATATGCAATGCGAGAGTTGTATGCGTGTACCGTGCTGTATATTTTTATTTTTGGATTATTGACAGCTTCGCCTTTTAATTCCGTGCTTTCTCGCTATCTGTCGGATGTAATTTATGAAGAACACTATGACGATATTATCCCATGCTATTATGTGGGATTAGCACTTAACATTGGTGTCAGTTCTGTTTTTGGAATCGCCTTTTGTATCCATGAGTTTTTTGTAGGGAAAGTGGATTTATGGTATGTCTTTGCAGGGTATTGTGGATATGTAATATTGATTTTTGTATTCTATTCCATGCTGTATCTTTTTATATGCAAGGATTTTAAAAAGATTTCGCTCTACTTTACGATTGGTATGGCGATTACCGTACTGTGCTCGATTCTATTTTATCGGGTTATGGGAATGGAAGTCACGTTTTCTATGCTAGTGGCTCTAGATGTGGGATTTTTGATTATTGCAATCCTGCAGTATGCGCTGATTCGCCATTACTTTCGCCAGAATAGTGGACGATATCGCCCTGTGTTACAATATTTTAAACGGTATTGGCAGCTGGTAATTACTAATTTTATGTATACATTAGGATTATATGTGCATAATTTTGTTTTTTGGACCACCGATCTTCGTATGGAGGTTGCAAAAAGCTTTGTCTGTGTAACCGAATATGATATGGCAACCTGCATTGCAATGTTTTTAAATTTGTCGGCGACGATTATCTTTATTACACGTGTGGAAATGGATTTCCATGGCAAGTATAAGGGATATTCGGAGGCAGTTATCGGAGGAAGAGGTATTGACATCACGAATGCCAAAAACCGTATGTTCCGGAAACTAGCGGAAGAGGTACTCGGAATTGTACGAATTCAGTTTATTATTACGGTCGTACTGTATTTGTTAAGTGTTATTTTCTTACCGAGATTGGGATTTGGTGGAGCAATTATGAAAATATATCCGTGCTTGGCAGTTGGGTATTTCATTTTGTTTACAATGTACGCAACGATTATTTTCTTGTATTATTTGAATGATAATGGCGGTGCGCTATTGACGGCTATTGTATTTATGGGGATTACATTGCTTGGAAGTAGTGTGGCAACCCATCTTAGTCCAATTTTTTATGGAGTTGGATTGGTGTTAGGGGCTACAGCAGGGTTCTGCTGTGGATATTTCCGTTTGCGTTGGATAGAAAAGAATATGGATGAGCACATATTTTGTAATGGAGATTTAATCAAGCAAGGAACCGGAAAAAGACCAAAGAACAAGGTATTCGATCGAAGAGAACAGTTAGAGGAGGCAAAAGAGAATGAATAGTGGAGATATGCTAAGAATTTTTTTGGTTGCTGGTGGACTTATACTTTTATGGGTGAGCATACAGACCTTGGCAAGAAGAAAGATGATAGAGTCTATTTGTTTGGCATGGGGATTTTTCTCAATTCTACTCATTTTGGCAGGAATATTGCTACGACCGATGGGATTAAGCAGATATGTAAGTTTTGCGGGATTAATCATCGCTGTATTGGTTGGCTGCATTGCTATTTTCGTGGCGTTTGTAATCAGCAAGATTGTTTCAGATGTGATTCGAAAGAATCAAGAGCTCGCAATGCAAATTAGCATTTTGAGCGAGGAAATGCGTAAGATGAAGGAACAACTTGAAGTATGGGAGAGTAGAAATGAAGCAGATTCTCTTTGTAATTAACACGTTGGGACGGGCTGGTGCAGAGATGGCTTTTTTGGAGCTTTGCAACCAGATAGATACAACGGAGTATGAAGTGGATTTGTATGTATTGGCAGAACAAGGGGAGCTCGTACACCAGGTTCCGAAGCATGTGCATATTCTGAATCCATCCATAGATGATACCCCTGTATTATCGAAGCAGGGGACAAAGCGATTGATTGGACGCATGGTGAGGCGTTGCATCGGGAATGGTAGTATGTTCTACCGCATTCCCTATCTGGTGAAAAATGCGTGTATTCTCCTTGGGAAAAAGCAATTTTCAGCGAATAAATTAACGCGGCGTTTGCTGGCAGATTCCGCAAAGCCTCTGGATAAGCATTATGATATGGCGGTTGCCTATTTGGAGGGGGGCGCATCCTTTTTTGTGTGTGATAAGGTGAAAGCGGATAAAAAGGTCGCCTTTTTACATGTGGATTATCAGCTTGCCGGATACAATCGCTCTTTGGATCAGGATTGCTTTGTGAAATTTGATAAAATATTTGCGGTATCGGATGAGGTGAAAGAATCCTTTTTACAGGTATATCCAGAGTGCGAAGCGTATACGGAGGTATTTCACAATTTACTTCCTGTGGAGAAAATTAGAAAGCGAAGTCAAGAGGCTGGAGGATTTACCGACGAGTACTCGGGAATTCGCATCGTAACAGTGGGAAGATTATATGCCCAGAAAGCGTTTGAGGTATCCATCGAAGCGATGGCTCTTTTGAAAGCAAGAGGGCATAGCGTGCGTTGGTACGTGCTTGGAGAAGGGGATGAGAGACCTCGACTGGAAAGTTTAATTACGAATTTGGGGCTCGAAGAAGATTTCCTTCTTCTTGGTGCAGTAGAGAACCCGTATCCTTATATGAGCCAGTGTGACATCTATGTACATGCCAGTCGTTTTGAAGGAAAGAGCATTGCCGTTCAAGAGGCGCAGGTGTTAGGGTGCCCGATTATCTTATCCGATTGTAGGGGCAATCGGGAGCAAATTGCGGTTGACTATGATGGACTGTTATGTCAGTTATCACCTGAAAGTATTTGCGAGAATGTGGAAAGATTGCTTGCAGATGCAAAGCTTCGCGAACGATTAGGAAATGCGGCGGCAAAACGGAAACAGACAGGGAAAGAAGAACTTCAGAAATTATATAAGGTCATAAGAGGAACAAATGGAGAAACAAAATAGAAAGAGAGTATTAATTATTATACCAGCATACAACGAAGCAAAGAACATCGGACAACTGTTTGAGAACATGCGGCAGGCGAAGGTGCTTGAAATTGCGGATTGTGTGGTGATTAATGATGGCTCAAGAGATGATACCAGTAATGTTGTAAAAAAAGAGGGAATTCCAGTATTGGATCAGGTTTATAATCTGGGATACGGGTGTGCATTGCAAACCGGATATAAGTATGCAATCCGAAATAACTATGAGTATGTCATACAGATGGATGCAGATGGACAGCATGACGTATGCAATATATTTCGTCTGTATGAAGCATTACAGAAAAAGGATGCAGATGGGAAATATCCAGATATTGTGCTAGGAAGTCGCTTTTTGGATAAAGAAACAGATTTGCGCACGAGCGGGATGAAAAAGATAGCGATTGGATTATTTCGATTTATTTTACGCTGTACAACACATAAAAAGATTACCGATCCGACAAGTGGATTGCAAGGGCTAAGTCATCGTACCGTTGCATATTATGCAGGATTTGAGCATTTTGATGATAAATATCCAGATGCAAATATGTTAATTCAGATGCTATTATTGGGATTTCGCGCAGAGGAGATTCCAGCACTGATGCATGACAGAGCGGAAGGGACGAGCATGCATTCGGGATTAAAACCCATTCTCTATATGTGTCGTATGGCAATTTGTATGATTGCAGCCTGGGTGCGTGTTCGCATTTTAAAAATAGATAAAGATATTATTTCAGAATAAGTGAGGACAAATGGGATTATTTAGCGCGATGATTCGGAACCGTCAAATGGAATTTAAAAAGGGAACACTGGTAGAAGGAAAAGCAGATCTCATAAATCCCGCAAGGGGTTGGTATCAAATTTTTCCGTACAATGTCAGCGAGGAGCTAAACCTTGAAAAATTAGCGTGGACATTAGAAAACGCGTTGGTTCTTGTGATTTTTAATATTGGTGCGTATCGAAATGAGGCGATACCAGAAGAGGCAATGCGAAGAATGGAAGCAGTTTTGGCATATATAAAGGCACAGAAAAAGGACGCCATCCTCCGAGTGGTCTATGATCAAGAAGGAAAAGGCTATGAACATGAGCCACTACACTATCAGCAAGTCTTATCGCACATTGATCAGATAGGACCTCTGCTAACACAATATCAGGATGCCATATACGTATATCAAGGTCTATTAGTAGGAAGCTGGGGGGAGATGCATACCTCCAAATTCCTGGCACCGGACCAAATTGTGGAGATGGCAGAGCGAATTCTATCCTATCTCGGGGAAGAAACATTTCTTGCCCTTCGAAGACCGGTGCAGTATCGATATATGGTGAAGGCATCAGAAGTGAATGAGCGGATAGGTCTTTTTGATGATGGCATTCTAGGATCGAATACGCATTTGGGAACGTTTGGAGAACAGCCTTCTAAGATAGTGGGATGGAATCAGCCATGGGAGCGAACGGAGGAGCTTAGCTTCGAACGAAAGGTTTGCAAGCATGCGCCACAGGGAGGCGAGGTTGTAACCGCAGTAGAAGGAAGAAAGCATATGAATCCGAGAGAAATTGAAACGCTTTTTTCCGATATGAATCTGGTATACTTGAATGAAACCTATGATAAAAATGTGTTAGATAGCTGGGAGACAATCAAATATCACGGGGAGTCGTTCAAGAAACAGATTGGAAAACGGCTGGGATACCGATTTGTGGTTACGGATGTGAATGTGGTGCGGGTATCAGAGAAACGCATAAAACTAGTCGTATTGGTGAAGAATGTTGGATTGGCAGCAAGTCATCAGACCATGAAGGGGTATTTGATAACGGATAAGAATAAGACACCACAATGGTTCGATGGAAATTTAAAGGAATTACTTTCTGGAGAAACCACGGAACTATTCCTTGAGCTGGATGAGCCAATAGCGAAAGAAGCATGGTATTTTGGGGTGGAGCGAGCAAAGAATGAAGTGCCAGTTCACCTTGCCAACCGCAGAGAAACTGCGGATGGCCTGTTATACCTTGGAAGCTTTACTCCAAGGTGAATTGTCCTAAATAGATTTGCGCGGCAGGAAGCTTTGGACTGAAAACGTTGGAGGTGAGGTCGTTTGCAAGGACGATTTCCTGCTTGCTGGCGGGATCATATAGTGTAAAGTGCAGCGTGTAAGCCCCAGGTGGTAGCAAACGGATTGGGAGAGATACCGTAAGGGTATCTGAAATATCTCCTAAGAGCCGACGATTATCCCAATTCAATGGATAGGTAGCTACTGTTTCCTGGTTCTCATTGAGTACCGTAATACTAGCGGTAAAAAGGCGATAAGCAGGCGCAAAGCCTTGGTTTTGTATTTGCAAATCAAAGGAGGCCATAGCATCCTGCGTGGTATCAAAATTCCAATGTGTCGTTGTAATGAGATAGCGATAGCCGAGTCGGGAATCAATGTAATCGTATCCGTTCCAACTGTGCCCTGCGGCATCGATATAGGTACTATCCTTCCATTTGGCAAGTGTTGGAAGATAATGCTTCGAATTCAAATAGGAGACATGCATGCGCTCCATATCTCGAATGGCGTTATCGGTATCACTATAGGAGGTAAGTAGAGTTGCTTCGCCACCATTGGGAACATAGCGACAGAGTGTCTCTTGAAATTGAAGCTCTTCCTCGCGGGTTCCTGCTTCGTAGGGATAAGAGGCTTCGGTCCAAGGGGTGTTATCATAGGTGCCAAGGTCAGAACCGGAACCGAACATACCATCATTGTATAGGCCGAGACGCGAATGGAGTTCTCCATTAAATGCGTCTTCGGAAGGAATGGTGTCAAAGGTGTTGGTGATGGTTCGAAGCTGGGCAGGCGTGCGCACAGAAAGATAAATGGAAGAATCCACAACCTCTGCAAGCGTTTGCATGAGATAGGTGACATCCTCACGGGAACCGTAGTGACTGTTGTTCATTTCGCCACAGTTTCCAGTAAAAATCCCTTGTAGCATAAGGATTCTGTCAGAATGCGCATTTATAACCGGAGCAACTTGTCGCATGTGGGATGCAATTTGATCACGAGAGCTAGGCTCAGTTTGCTTCGCCTTGCCATCATAATCATAAAGAAAACGGACAAGTAACGTATGTTGCTCAGCTAGGCCTGTAAGAATCAAATCGAGCTGATCCAATGCGCTTTGTGTAATCGCTTCATTGGAAAAATTCCGTAGATTGATTTCTAACAGAATTTGATTTGCGTTGCATTTTTGCGCAGAGTCTATCCATTTGAGAACTTTCGTGTTATCCTCATTTTTGAGTGTATATCCCATGAGCTCATAGAAACCGCAATACGGGTTCTTTGGAATGCTGTAGCTTTCCGAAAAGGAAACTCCTTCGAATTGAACCGGACATTGCTGGTAGGCTGGTGACACGGGACAAGAGCACACGGCTGTAATTGTTAGAATGAATAAAATAAGTAATCGCTTTTTCATAATATAAGTATTGTAGCATATAGGAGATTGCATTTCTATGGACATTCAAAAGGATAAAATTGATTTTGTTATTACCTGGGTAGATGGCGCAGATTCGGCCTGGCGTAAGGAAAAAAGTATATATACAGGAGAAGAGGATAAAGCTTCCGATGAGAGAGAGGAACGCTATCGAGACTATGGTCTATTAAAATATTGGTTTCGAGGAGTGGAGAAGTATGCGCCGTGGGTGAATAAAATATATTTTGTGACATGGGGGCACATTCCTTCCTGGCTAGATACCAATCACGAAAAGCTTGTCATTGTAAATCATAAGGATATGATTCCTGACGAATATTTGCCTACCTTTAATTCCAATGCAATTGAGATGTTTTTGCATAGGATACCAGGATTATCGGAGCAATTTGTGTATTTTAATGATGACATCTTTCCGATTGCACCGCTGAAACCGACCGATTTTTTTGAAAAGGCGAAGCCTTGTGATATGTTAGCTTTTCAACCAGTGGTGGCGAATGCCGACAATCCTACGATGTCCTATATTTATTTAAACAATACACTTATACTCGCAAAGCATTTTGACAAGCGGCAGAATGTCAAAGCACAGAGAGGAAAATATTTCAAGGTTGGATATCCACCGCTGTATTTTTTCTACAATTTATTGGAACTGGCTTTCCCAAGATATACGGGGTTATATACCATTCATGGTCCATTTCCGTTTCTAAAATCTACCTTTGAGAAGGTGTGGGAACAGGAAGCAGATGTTTTGAAGCATACTGCCATGCAGAGAATTCGAAGCAAAGAGGACGTTTCCATTTATTTGATGCGGGAATGGCAGAAATTGGAAGGCAATTTTGAAGCAAAAAATGTACAAAAGCAATTGGCATATTATAATCTGGGAGAAAACGATGCCAGATTGTGTCGAGAAATTCGACAACCAAAACACAAAGTGGTTTGTATCAATGATGCCAATACAAAAATAGATTTTGAAACCACGAAACAAAGCTTGGATGAGGCGTTTTTATCGCTTTTTCCGAAGAAATCGAAATACGAACGAGACTAATGCAGAAAGGGGAGTAATCAATGGGAGAAAAAAGCAGAACACAATATTCGGCTCGAAATACGTCCATTGCTTTGATTTCCCGAATTCTGGCAATTGGGTTGGGGTACATTACACGTGTCATTTTTACACGACAATTGGGTGCTGCCTATGCGGGAATTAACGGACTATTTATCGATATTCTGAATGTGTTAGCCCTATCGGAGCTTGGCATTGGAACCGCAATTACCTACGCCTTGTATGAACCAATTGCAAGAGGAGACATCGAAAAGCAGAAATCCTTGATGCAATTATTTCGGAAGCTTTATCAAGGAGTGGCAGCCATTCTGCTTCTTGCGGGACTTGCAGTAATTCCCTTCCTACCAATTCTTGCACCGGGAGGGGAACAGATTCCACATTTGACATTGATTTATTTGCTTTATCTTGTAAACTCGGCGGTATCGTATTTGTTTATCTACAAAAGATTGCTACTAGATGCCTGCCAGTTGAGCTATATCGGTGTTCTTTATCAAATGTGTTTTCTGGCCGTGCAATATCTGTGCCAAATCATAGTACTACTCGTATGGAAAAACTACTATGTGTATTTACTTTTAGCGCTTGGCTGTACGGTCGGGAATAACCTGCTGATTGCAAGACGTGCGAATCGGGACTATCCATTCTTAAAGGAAAAGAATGTGAAACCACTTGCAAAAGAGGAGCGTAGCACGATAAAGAAAAATATTGGTGCGATGCTTATGCATAAGATTGGGAATGTGGTAATTAATAATACCGATAACATTCTAATGTCCATCATGCTAGGCATCATAAGTGTGGGACAGTATGCCAATAACTATCTCATTATCGGATCTGTGCGTCAGATGACAAATCAGGCATTTCAGGGAATTACAGCCAGTGTGGGAAACCTGGGCGTAACCGAAGAGAAGGAAAAGGTGAAGCGTATTTTTGAAGCGAGTTTTTTTGCAGGACAGTGGATTTTTGGATTCTGCAGCATTACGCTTTGGGAATTGTTGAGTCCTTTTGTAAGTTTTAGCTTTGGAAAAGCCTATGTTTTAGACGCAAGTGTTGTGCTCATCTTGTGCGTTAATTTCTATATAACGGGAATGCGGCAAGCGACACTTGTATTTCGTGATTCTATGGGGCTGTTTTGGTACGACCGTTTTAAGGCACCAATTGAGGCTGCGCTTAATCTTATTTTTTCCATCATTTTTGCTTGGAAGTTTGGCATGTTTGGAATTTTCTTAGGAACCTTTGTAAGTGCAATGCTCACTTCCTTTTGGGTGGAACCTTATATTCTTTACAAAAAATGTCTAAAAGAGGGACTGGGATATTACTTTTTGAGATATGGAATCTACACGTTGGGCGTGCTCCTTAGTGGAGTAATCACCGATTGGGTAGGAAATCTATATCATGGAACGGATTGGATGGTATTTTTGTACCGCGTTCCGGTTTGCATTCTTATTCCTAATGGAATCTTTTGGGTTCTGTACCACAGGACGAAGGAATTTCGCCTATTATGGGAAAAGGCGAAGCACTTATGGGCAGGCTGGAGATATAAGGATTCTGCTACGAATGAAACGGAGCTTCTTTCCGCAGGACAGGAAGCATTTTTGGATGCCCTACGTAGTGCGTTAGGGAATGACGCACTTGGCAATTCCTCAGAAGATTTTGATTGGGAGTCCGTTACAAAGCAGGGGGCAGCGCACCGCGTCCTTCCTTTTTTATACGATTGGATGGAGGAAAAGCAAGCCCCACCGCAATTGGTTATGCAGGCTCAACGTGCAGCAGTGCAAACGGTGCAGCAAAGCTATCACTTATTGTATCGCACTTATCAGGTTATGAGTTCTCTAGAGGAAAATGGAATACAGACCGTAGTTATGAAAGGCGTGGCAGCAGCTTCGTATTATCCCATTCCAGAACTTCGCAAATCAGGAGATATTGATTTACTTCTCTTGAATGAAGCGGAATTGGAGCAGGCAAGTAGTTGCTTGACGCGGATTGGATTTATGCAGCAGGAGGAGCAACATGCGAATCATCACGTAGTATTTGCCAATGCGGAAGGAATTGAACTAGAGCTTCACACCATGCTGGCAGAACCCTTCGATAACCAGCAAACCAATCAATTTTTAGAAAAGTGTTTGCAGGAAATCCCAAATCATATCAGCAAGAAAGAAATTATGGGGTATTCCTTTACGGTGCTTTCGGATGGATATATGGCATATTCGCTGCTTCTTCACATGCTACAGCATTTTTTACGAGCCGGCTTTGGCGTAAAGCTTTTATGTGATTGGGTCGTATTTTGGAAGCAGGAGATTGCAGAAGAGGAAATTGCACTCTACAAGTGCCTGGTACAGGAAAGCGGCTTAATTGGATTTGCACAGATGGTAACTTCGGTATGCATTATGCGATTAGGGTTAGAGAAGAAAGCGGCGCTTTTTCTCAAAGAAGACTATGAAAAGTATGGATACCAAAAGAAAGAGTTTGTGCATGTGAGTGCGAAACAGATGCTGCTATTCATTCATGATGTGTTAGAAGGAGAAGAATTTGGACGTGGCGGTGAAAATCGAATGGTGGTGCTTCGCGGGTCCGGCATCCTGGCATTTGTCAGAGAGTTTCATCATCAAATGCGCCTCAATTATCTGCGGGCAAGCCGCATTGTAATTTTGTGGCCAATATTGTGGATAGCTACCCTGGTTCGATTCTTGTGGAATAATAAGACCGTGCGAAAGACATCAAGTAGAGCTATATTCAAACAAGCAAAGATGAGAAGTAAGATCATGAAGGAGATGCGATTGTTTGAACGATAAAAAAGGAAGTGCAAATTGCACTTCCTTTTTAGCATAATACTATTTTGCTTGGAATTAATCAATTCCACCCTGTACATTGGTTTCATGTCGACATTTTGAAGTGCACACACCAGAAGCAATCGACTTTGTAGTTGCTTCGTCAGCTGCTTTAACCCAAACCTTGAAAGAAGGAGCATCGCCTGACCCATAGCCATTTGCATGTAAGTTACGAATAACTGTAACCTTGTTTCCTGAAACCTTACATTCATAACCATTTTCGGCATATGCATCCACTACTGGTGATGTAAACTCTATTGTGTATTCGACTTGAGTAGTAATGTGTTGAGCACTCTTTGAATGTGAGGCGTTGACTTGAAAAACGTGGTGGCTACCAGTCCATTCTTGAACAGAAGGAGCGCTTACCGTCCAACAATCACTACTACCACTTGCCATAAATACGCCTTCTCCGATACCTTCATCCAAAAGTACGAAAGGCTTTTCATAGTTTGCCATAAAATTACCTCCATATAACATGTTACTATATCATTTTACCACTAAAAGAATTCGAACAATTATATGTATTATGTAACTTTAATATAATTGGTTATTCTTATATAAGATAGAATACCTCTTTTGATTTGAATTTTCAACTTGATTTCATAGAAAATAAAGGGTTTTGACAATAAGATTGCATGAAAATACAAAAATCGCTATGATAGAAGTATTGACAAAACAAATTAAGGATATAGCGATAATGATAAAAGAACGCATGCAATTTTATTGGGGACGCATCAAAGCAGGACGTCTGCAGGAGATGTGGAAACAAACAAAATGGATTTATGAATATGCCCATCACTATTGGGTGGCTATGATTTTCTATACCTTACTGGGGCTTTCTTCCGCTGGAATTTCTCTGCTAAGTGGTCTGGTGTCAAGAGACCTGGTAGATATCATTACGGGAAATCAAGTGGGAGAGGTGGTAAAGACCTTTGTAACCATGATTGTGTTGGGAATTGTGACCACCATCATCGGGCAGATATCGGATTACGCCTCTTCCTATATCAGCATGAAGGTGGATGCGGAGATTAAGTCCGATATTTTTTCTAAAATATTAGTCACAGATTGGGAAAGCCTTACCAATTATCATACAGGTGATTTATTGACCAGATGGAGCTCGGATGCATCCAACATATCATCGGGGGTACTCAATTTTATACCGAATGCTATTATATTCACGTTCCGCTTTATCAGTGCACTTGCAATGGTAATATATTACGATGCATCCTTTGCAATCTTTGCTTTCCTGGGAATGCCAGTCAGCTTAATTATGTCGAAGACCTTATTGAAACGAATGGTGAATAACAATCAGCGCAGTGCCCAGATGGGAGCGAAGATGTCGGGCTTTAATCAAGAGGCATTTTCGAACATCCAGGTAATTAAGGCATTTGACCTCATTCCACTTTATATTGAGAGATTGAAACAAATTCAAAAAGAATACATACAAATGAAGCTGGATTTCCGCAAGATGTCGATTTGGACCTCTCTTATTTTATCCACAGTTGGGTTATTGGTTTCTTACGCTTCGTATGGATGGGGAATCTACCGCGTATGGAGTGGAGCCATTTCCTACGGAACCATGACCATGTTCCTGTCTTTGTCTGGTACGTTAACAGGAGCCTTACATAATCTAACCTCGCTGGTGCCAACTGCAATTGGACTTACGACCTCTGCGGGAAGACTCATGGATATCGTAGAGATGCCACGGGAAGACTTTAGCCAACAGGAGGAAGCTTTGGAATTCGCCCAAAGAAATGAAGCTGAGGGAATTGGACTTGAGATTGCAGATGTGGCATATGCATACCACAATGGAACGCAGGTGTTTGAAAAAGCGAGCATGCGCGCGTATCCACATGAAATCATTGCCTTAGTAGGACCTTCTGGAGAAGGAAAGACAACCATGATTCGTTTGATTTTATCTCTAATGCAGACGCAAGAGGGAAGCGCTTTCCTATGTTCAGAAAGCGATTCGAAGGATAGCATTGTGCTGTCGCCGGCAACTCGACATATGTTTTCTTATGTACCGCAGGGAAATACCATGTTTTCAGGTACCATTGCAGAGAACATGCGAAGTGTGAAGCCGGATGCAACGGATGAGGAAATTATTGATGCTTTGAAGAAAGCCTGTGCATGGGAATTTGTCGAGAAGCTTCCGGATGGAATCGAAAGTGAAATCAAAGAACGTGGCGGTGGATTTTCCGAAGGACAGGCGCAGAGATTGTCTATTGCGCGAGCCATGCTACGTCGTTCACCGCTTCTTCTTTTGGATGAGGCCACTTCAGCCCTTGATGTGGAAACAGAGCACAAGGTGCTAGAAAATATTATGAAGGATGAATATCCGAGAACGTGCATTGTAACAACGCATCGCCCTTCGGTATTGCATTCTTGTACTCGCGTATATGAGATTCGAAATAAACAATGTGTACAGATGACACCGGAAGAAATTGAAGCCTTGATTTATAAGTTTTAAAAGGCGGAATCGATGGCGTCCTTCATAACGCTTACAGCTTCCTGTGAAATCGTGCATTGCAGATGAAATACGGATATCAATGGCACCAATTCTTCAATCAGGGCGACACATTTCTGCATTTGTGCCCGAGTCCATAATGGAGAAATACAGCGCTTTACGATACCAAGCACTTGCTCGGTGGAAGAAAGCGGAAGCACTTGATTATTTAAAGACTGACTTAGCAAGGTGATTCCTCCAAGTGGATGGTTATTCGTTGTGAAAATCTCTGAGGTGCCACACCAAGGAATTCCATAAACGGTAGGGACACCCGCTTCGCCTTTTCCAATGAGATTGATATCGCCATTTAGGCGTTCCACGGAAAGGGTGTCGTGCCAGAGGTTGGTGTGAGTGGATTTGCCAGTCCCAGAAGGACCGGAAAATAGCCACGCCTTATCACGGTATCCAATGGATGCGGAATGAATGGCGTACAGATTATGCTTTTCCGCAAGATATAAAAAGGTCACACGAATCGCGTGGAAGATATCGTATCGGAGCTTGGCGTCATAGGGCGGTTTCACATAAATTATGACTTCACTTCCATCCCTTGACATCCAGACACTTCGCATACTAGGAGATTCTGGATAGCGTAAGAGATATCCATTTGAAGCTTCATAAACGCAGAGGAGTGGATGAGAAATAAGCGTAGCGTATGCAGAATCATCCGGTCCTTTTTCTGCAACAATGTGAATGGTTTGCGCAAGCTCTCGTGTATCCTCACTGGAAAATGGTATAAATTCACTTGGGAAAACATCGTCTGCTGGCAAATCAGTAAGAAGCTTAAGCCCCAAATTTGCAATACAGAAGGTGAGAGAATGTGTAGTGGCTTCTGCATTTTCTGGTGTGGAGGAGCAATCAAAGGCTGTCATGGATGAAGCATCCTGGTCTGACGGGAAAGATTTTTGATTCGACAGGAAG
>JAZUHO010000156.1:0-5889 GCA_045641745.1 Agathobacter sp.
GGAGAAATGATAGGACAGGCACTTGGCGAGGAAGCAATCGCACAAGGCGTAAATGTTTTACTTGGTCCTGGACTCAACATGAAAAGAAGTCCACTATGTGGAAGAAACTTTGAGTACTTCTCGGAAGATCCAATCTTAGCCGGTAAAATGGCAGCTTCCTATATTAGAGGAATTCAGAGTAAACATGTTTATGCATGTCCAAAGCATTTTGCAGTGAATTCAAGAGAATATCGCAGAATGGCCATGAATGCCGTCGTAGATGAAAGAACTTTAAGAGAAATATATTTGACAGCTTTTGAAATTGCTATTCAAGAAGGTAAGGCAAAATCAATCATGTCATCTTATAACGAAGTGAATGGCACCTACGCAAATGAGAACGAACATCTTCTTGTAGACATTCTTAGAAGTGAGTGGGGCTTCGATGGAATCGTTGTAACTGATTGGGGCGCAAGCAACAATCATACTGCTGGTGTAAAATGTCAATCTAACGTAGAAATGCCTAATCCAGGATTGGATTCCGCGCGCGAAATCGTTGCATCTGTTAAAACAGGAAAGTTAACAGAAGAGGAAGTAAATCTTGCAATTACGCCAATTATCGAGGCTGCATTATATTTTAAAGATAATAAACGAGTTCCATTTGATGTGGACAAGCATCACGCTATTGCTCACAAAGCTGCAGTTGCAAGTGCTGTTCTATTAAAGAATGAGGACAGCATTTTGCCAATCGCTGGTGGAACAAAGGTTGCATTAAGAGGACCATTTGTTGAGAAGCCAAGATATCAAGGTGCAGGATCTTCTCAGGTAAATGCAACAAAAGTTGAAACCATTGCAGAACAAATTAAAAACTATGACTTGATAGTAGTAGATGATATTGAAAAAGCGGATATGGTTCTCTTTTTCTTTGGATTAGATGAGATTGCAGAATCCGAAGGTGCTGATCGAATTTCCATGGATATTCCAGAATACCAAATTAAGGAATTAGAGGAAGTTGCGCGAGTGAATCCAAATGTAGTAGGTGTTATGTCTGCAGGATCGGCAGTAAAAATGCCATGGCTGGATAAAGTTAACGCTCTTTTACATGGTTATTTGACAGGTCAGGCAGGAGCATCCGCTTTATTAGATATTCTTACAGGAAAAGAAGTTCCAACTGGAAAGCTTGCAGAGTCTTACCCATTTTCATATGCAGATACATCAATTGTGAATTATGCAGATGAAAAGAATCGTAATTTACAGTATCGTGAGGGCCCATTTATTGGATATCGCTATTACGATACAGCAGATGTGGAGGTGCAATTCCCATTTGGATACGGATTATCTTATACCACATTTGAATATAGTAATCTTCACATGGAAGATAACAAGGTATATGTTACCGTAAAAAATACAGGAAATCAGCGAGGCGCTGAAATTGTTCAGCTATATATTGGCAAGAAGGATTCTAAGCTCATTCGTGTAGCGAAGGAATTGAAGGCGTTTAAGAAGGTTTGGCTCGCACCTGGTGAAGCAAAAGAAGTTGAAATAGTGTTAGATAATAAAGCATTCCGATATTTCAACGTGGTAACCAATCAATGGGAACAAGAAGCGGGAACGTATGAAATCCTAATAGGAGCATCTGTAAAAGATATTCGACTTACCGAGACGGTTTACAAAGAAGGAACAACAGAGACACTTCCTTATGATATTGAAAAATTACCAAATTATAAAACCGGTCATGTAAGAAACCTTCATTATGAAGAGTTTAAGTTATTATATGGAAAGACTCTTCCAGAAGAAAAAGTTGGACTTCTAGATATTAATGACGCTTTGTGTCAGATGAAATATGCGAAAAGTGGATTATGTCGCTTGGTATATAAAGTTCTTCAGAAGAAATTGGACAAATCAATAGAATCTGGAGTACCTAATCTGAATGTAATGTTTATATATAACATGCCATTTAGGGCAATCAGTAAAATGAGTGCGGGTATGGTGTCAAGAGAGATGGCAGAATCGATTGTGACAATTGCAAATGGTCATTTCTTTAAAGGACTCGGTGGTGTAATCGCAGGTTTCTTTAGAAATCGTAGATTGAATAAAAAATATGAAGCATTATTGAAAAAGGGAAACTAAGGAGGAAAGAATGAACGTTTGGAAATCTTTTGAAGAGAAAAATCCAAAGGTTGCAAAATGGATTAGAGAAGGAGGACTGTTTGTTATTGTTTCAAACTTGATAACAGTTTTGAAATACATGTTACTTCAGTTCCTTCCATATGCATTTGCAGGCCTTGGAGATAAGGCATTTGGTTGGCCAGGAATTCCACTTACTCTTTTTGGAGAGACCTTTCAGTGGAACATCTTAGGATATGATCAAGCGCATGGAGGCTTGGCTTACTTTGCAGCTTACATGGTGGCAATGGTATTAGGAGAATGCATCAATTTTCCGATACAGAAATTAGTGGTATTTAGAAGCCATGGAAATACTGGAAAACAGGTTGCCTGGTATATCGTAGCATTTGCACTTATTACGTGCATCGTAAATTCAATCAATTGTATTTGGGTTGCTGTAGCAGGCTTATTAGTTCCGGATTTTGTTTATAACATTGGAACGACCGTTTTAAATGGTGGAATTTCTATGATTGTTTTCTTCTTTGTGAATAAAATAATCTTCCCAGAAACACCAAAAGCAAACTAAAAAAGTGAATCTATATGGGATAGGCCCATTAGAGAATAAATGTAATTTTTTTACATAAGGAGGAGAGAAGAGGATGTTAAGCATTAACATTGCAGACGTAATTGGTGTACTTGATACACTAAAAGTTCATCTTACAATTCTTGGAATTGTACTTGCTCTTGCTATCATTGTAACAATTGCAGTGATGAAGGTAAAAAAACCTTTAAAGAGTCTTATTAGAAAGGAAGCATGGATTGCATTCCTTTTAACCGCAGTAATTATTGTAAACACAATCGTTTTTGGACCAATGTATTCTATGATTTCATTGGCAATGGGAGATGGTGATATTACAGCAGAAACTTCAGAAGAAGCAAAAGCTCTATGCACGCAGATTGCGGAAGAGGGAATTGTTCTTTTGAAAAATGATAACGCTGCTTTACCACTTGCAGAGGGTGCTAAGGTTAACGTATTTGGATGGTCATCAACAAATCCAGTATACGGTGGAACCGGATCCGGTGCACTTTCAGCAGCATATCCAACTGTTTCATTCCTTCAGGGATTAGAGAACGCTGGTATTGAGTATAATAAAGCATTATCTGATTATTATACTTCTTGGAGAGCAACAAGACCAACCGTTGGTATGATGGGACAGGATTGGACTATTCCAGAACCAAAGGTTGATGAATATGAAGATGTTATCGAAGCTGCTAAGGATTATTCAGATACAGCAATTTTCTTCATTGCTCGTTCAGGTGGTGAGGGAGCAGATCTTCCACAGTCATATGATGGAACAGAAACTTTCACAGAAGGTGAAGGAATGTTTGGAACAACAGGTATTCGTTATTCGGATCAGAAGGATGATCTTGATGAATCAAAATCATACCTTGAGCTTTCAAACAGAGAGACAGCACTTTTGAAAAAAGTAACAGAGGATTATAAAAAAGTTATTGTTGTTGTTAACTCAGCAAACGCAATGGAACTTGGATTTGTAAACGAATATCCACAGATTCAGTCAGTTATCTATTGCCCAGGAACAGGACAGACTGGTTTCGACGGATTAGGAGAAATCATCGCTGGAAAGGTAAACCCTTCTGGAAAAACAGCTGACACATTTGTAGCAGATTTATTTGCTACACCAACAGCAAACAACTTTGGTGACTTTGATTACACAAATGTACAGGAATTTGGATATGATAACATGTTCGCTGAGGGTGGAAAATCTTATCCAACATTTGTAAATTATGTAGAAGGTATCTATGTAGGATATCGTTATTATGAGACAGCTTTTGCTGAGGCACAGGCTGGAAACATGACATTTGATTATGACAAAACAGTAGTATATCCATTTGGTTATGGACTTTCTTATACTTCATTCGAACAGAAAATGGGACCAGTGACAAATGATGGAACAACAGTTTCTTTTGACGTTACTGTAACAAATACCGGAAATGTAGCTGGTAAGGATGTTGTAGAAGTATATTACAATCCTCCATATACAAATGGCGGAATTGAAAAATCAGCTGCAAACCTTATCGCTTTTGAGAAAACTTCACTTCTCGAGGCTGGTGCATCTGAAACTGTAAAGATTTCATTTGCATTAGAAGATATGGCATCTTATGACACAAATGGAAAAGGTTGCTACGTATTAGAAGCAGGAGATTATGAAATCTCAATTAATAAAGATGCACATAACAAAATCGCAACAGATAAAGTATCTGTAGCATCAACTGTTGTATATGATGAAAACAACGCACGTACATCAGATGCGGTAGCTGCAACAAATCAGTTCAAGTTTGCAGAGGGAGATGTAACATACCTTTCTCGTAAAGATGGATTTGCAAATCAAGCAGAGGCTTGTGCTGCTCCAACAAACTTCGAAATGAAAGATGAAGTGAAAGCAACATACTTCAACTCAACAAATTATGATCCAACTGTATATAATAACGATGCCGATAAGATGCCAACAACAGGTGCAAAAAATGGCGTAGTTTTGAAAGACTTAGTTGGACTTGATTATGATGATCCAATGTGGGACAAATTATTGGATGAAATGTCAATTGATGACATGAATACATTAATCGCTCTTGGTGGATATAAGACATCAGAAGTATCTTCAATCGGAAAAGTAATGACTATCGATTGTGATGGACCTGCATCAATCAACAACAACTTTACTGGACGTGGATCTATTGGATTCCCAGCAGCTGTTATGATTGCATGTACATGGAATAAAGACATGGCAAAAGCATTTGGTCAGTCAATTGGTAAAATGGCTGATGAAATGGATGTATCTGGATGGTATGCACCAGCTACAAATACACACAGATCTGCATTCGCAGGACGTAACTTTGAGTACTATTCAGAGGATGGAGTACTTGCTGGTTGGATGGCAACCAATGCTTGCTTAGGAGCAAAAGAATATGGAGTATATTCTTATGTAAAACATTTTGCAGTAAACGACCAGGAAACAAACAGAACAGGATTCTTATGTACATGGTTAAATGAGCAGTCTTTACGTGAAATCTATTTGAAATCATTTGAGATTACATTTAAAAATTCTGAGCCAGGAGCTGCAATGATTGCATTCAATAACCTTGGAACAGAACCAGCAGAATCTTGTTCACCACTTCTTAATACCGTATTACGTGGAGAATGGGGATTCAAAGGATTCACAGAGACTGACTACTTTGGTGGATACGGATATCAGGATGCTGACCGTATGATTCGTGGCGGCTGTGATTTAATGCTTGCTACATATGACACTGGATTCAACTTTGTGGACGATAAAGAATCAGCAACATCAATAAACGCAATGAGAACATCATGTCATAATATTCTTTACACAGTTGTAAATAGCCGTGCATATGCGACAGATGTTGATCAGACAACACCAGGATGGATTATCATGGTTCGTGTAATCGATGTTGTACTTGGACTTCTTATTGTTGCACTTGAAGTTCTTGCAGTAAGAAAATATGCAAAGAAAAAAGTGAAGTAACAGAATAAACATAATACATTAAAAAAGGGAGCCGTTGGGCTTCCTTTTTTAATTGATAGTTCAAAAGGACTAGAAAAACAACAAAAAAGGGAGTATGATAATAAGGGGATTAATAAATATGCTGTAAAATGCAATGGAGATATTATTTCTTCCTTTGCAAATGGGGGAATCGAATATGAGTGTATTTCCTTATATAGAAATGAATTTAGTTGCATTTGCAATATGTGCAATTGTTTTTTTGAAT
>JAZUHO010000157.1:0-24621 GCA_045641745.1 Agathobacter sp.
CCTACCATGGCTAAACAGATGCTCTCAGAATGCTTATTATAAGACGGCTGCGCAAACTCACACGATTCGTCTTATGCCTGCCGGCAAGAGATACCGAATCGTGCTCAAAGAGTGCTTAGCCGCCTTGCATTATCTTCGAGCATCTGTTAAGCGCTGATACGGCTCGCTTTACGTCCAGCGGCTTGGCGTACAGCAAGCGCCACAAGTCCAGGCGTAGTCGAACTGGCAATGCTTTTATGGAAATCTGCACCTGCTTAGGAACTTGAAATTGTGTGATTCTGAGAGGGTGTTCCCCCCTTGCACGTGAGGTGACGGGAGTGATGTCTAAGGCTGAAGTGAGCAAGCATTTCCTCTATAAAAAAAGACCACCGCCAAAGCGATGGTCCTTAGGTTCATAAAATTATTTTACTAACTCTTTAACTTTTGCAGCTTTACCTACACGATCTCTTAAGTAGTAAAGTTTTGCACGACGTACTTTACCTTTACGTACGATTTCAACTTTTTCTACGTTAGGGCTGTGTAATGGCCATGTTTTCTCAACACCAACACCGTTAGAAATTTTACGAACAGTGAAAGTCTCACGGTTGCTTCCACCCTGTTTCTTAATAACTGTTCCCTCGAATACCTGGATTCTTTCACGGTTTCCCTCTTTGATTTTACCGTAAACTTTTACAGTATCACCAACAGAGAATACTGGTGCGTTTGCATTTAACTGCTCAGCTTCGATGCTCTTAATAATTTCATTTGCGTTCATTTTGTGACCTCCTATTATTTGGATGTTCTTAATGCAACCTATTTTGCAACAGAGGACCATCTCTTCTATTCACAACATTAGTACATTATCATAAACCTTGCAATAATGCAAGTTTTATTTTGAAGTTAACCAATACATTGGGGATTTTGATGGATACAATCCAATGCTTCTTTGTAAATTCAGAGAGATTTCATTGCCTAAAACCACCTGACCATATGGGGTCCATCCCCAACTTAGCACCGTATTTATCATAAATACCTCAAGTGCTTTACCAATTTTACGACCACGCATGCTTGGCATTACTTCTAGCATACCAATTCCACCATCGTCATGTAACCCTACAAATCCAGCCAATTCTCCCTTTACAAAGGCTCCATACATCTGTCCAGCTGCAATGCGCTCTTTCAAATAATCACCTTTATCAATCAGACGATAATTTGCTTCTACAAAGGCAAGATTTTCTTCTGTAAGCATACGAATTTGGATTCCATTTTCATGCTCCTTCCCATCATTTCGATACAAATCAGAGATAGCCACCTGCTCTCTTTGCGTGTAAACCATCTGATAGCAAGTAAGCTCAGTCTCCAAGTCAAATGCTTTCTCACAAAAAGCATTCATGTAGTCCTGATGGGTACATAAACTGGTAATATTATTTTTAACGGAATCCGGAAGCGTGGAAAGAAATACTTCTCCCGCTTCTTTTCCATCCAAAGCTGTAAAATAGTAAATATTTGCTTGCGCATTATATAATAAAACATTCCCGCCCTCTCGTTTCACCAATGCTGCGGTTCCTCTTTTAATGCCCTCAAGCATATCAATATGGAGCAATTTGTCTTTACGCAGTAACTCATATATTGCTTCCATCTGTGCGTATTTTTCGTACAAATCCGGTCTTCGCTCCTTTGTTCTCGCAACAGACTGCTCCAAACGCCATTCTTCGATTTTTCTCGCATTTCCGGACATAAGCACTTTCGGAACAGGCTTCTCATGCCACACCTCAGGTCTTGAATACTGCGGATACTCCAGTAAATCACGATGAAAAGACTCTGTCTCTGCGGATTGTTTGTTATTTAGCACACCTGGTACCAAGCGAGAGATTGCATCAATCATAACCATTGCAGCAAGCTCACCGCCTGTCAGCACATAATCCCCAATAGAGATATAGTCTGTCACCACCTCTTCCAACACACGCTCATCAATGCCCTCATAATGTCCACATAAAAAAATCAAGTCATCATTTTGTGCTAAGTCCTGCGCAATTTTTTGGGAAAAAGGCGTTCCTTGCGGTGTCACATAAATCACTCTTCGCTTATTTGTTTTGGGAATTGTGTGCTCTACTGCACAATAGGCATCGTAAACCGGCTGTGCCTGCATTAGCATACCTGCCCCACCACCGTAAGGATAATCATCCACTTTTTTATGCTTATCCTTTGTATAATCGCGAATATTAATTGCTTCAATTCCTATCTTATTTTGTTCCATGGCTCTTCCCGTGATGCTAGTCCCTAATCCTCCTAGAACCATCTCCGGAAAAAGCGTTAATATATGAAACTTCATGTCTGCTCCTACATTCTTTACCTATCATTCATTTTCTTATCTTAATCACGAAGACCTGGTAGCAAATGAATCGTCATTACTTCCTCTTCAAAATCAACGTCCAAAATGCAATCCTTAATTGCTGGAACTAACAAATCGGAAGTTCCTTCCTTACTGATTACATATACATCATTTGCGCCAGTTTGAAGAACATCTGACAATGTGCCTAATTCTTCCCCCTCGTCAGAAACCACCTTAAGGTCTATTAAATCAGCAATAAAGTATTCGTCCTCTTCTAACTCCACTGCATTTTCTCTCGTGACGTAAAGCTCTGCTTTCTTATATTTCTCAATGTCATTTATATTATCAAATTCTTTGAATTTCAGAATAACCAGATTTTTGAAGAACTTTACATTTGAAATTTCTAGTTCTAACTGCTCTGCTCCTGAAATAAGAATTACATTTTTCAATTTTTTAAATCTTTTTGGATCGTCCGTAGTTGGAAATACCTTTACTTCTCCACGAACTCCATGTGTCGTTGTTATTACACCAACTTTTAATAAATCTTCCATATTGTCACCTCAATCCCATTCTCATATCTTTTCGAAGTATGAAGGAATTTCTATAAGTTAAAAAAACCGCCTCGCATGCGAGGCGGTACCTAGATTACTGCATAATCTCAACAATAACCTTCTTGTCTTCTTTTGAGGCTGCGGCCTTTACAACGGCACGGATTGCTTTTGCAATACGTCCCTGCTTGCCAATTACTTTGCCCATATCAGACTGTGCAACACGCAATTCTAAAACAACTGCCTTGTCGTTCTCAGATTCAGTTACAGTAACTTCGTCTGGAAAATCAACGAGTGATTTTGCAATTACTTCAACTAACTCTTTCATTACGCTACCTCACAAAATCTTATTTTTCGATACCAGCTTTTTTGAAAATTCTGCTAACAGTCTCAGTTGGCTGTGCGCCGTTTGTTAACCATTTTTTAGCTAACTCTTCGTTTACATGATACTCGCTTGGATCTTTAGTTGGATCATAAGTTCCGATCTCCTCGATGAATCTACCATCTCTTGGTGAACGAGAATCTGCAACAACGATTCTATAGAAAGGAGCTTTCTTCTGTCCCATTCTTCTTAATCTGATTTTAACTGCCATTGTTTTCACCTCCTAAGTGTATTTCTTTAATATATTAGAAAGGAAGTCCTTTGAACATTCCTCTTCTACCTTTTTTACCGCCCATCATACCAGGCATCTGTTTCATCATCTTCTTCATCTGCTCAAACTGTTTTACCAGTCGATTTACCTCTGCAATATCAACGCCTGCGCCTTTTGCAATACGCTGCTTTCTGCTTGGATTTAGAAGAGATGGATTCAAGCGTTCCTTCTTCGTCATGGAATGAATAATCGCCTCTGTACGCGCCAAGTTCTTCTCAGCCGCATCCGTATCAATTTCTGGCATTTTGCTACCGCCAAGTCCTAAGCCTGGCATCATTCCCATAATGGAAGCTAGACCACCCATTTTGCGCATCTGACTCATAGATTCCAAATACATCTCGAAATCAAATTCATTCTTGCGCATCTTTTGTTCCAATTCTTTGGCTTTCTCTTCGTCAATGTTCTCCTGTGCTTTCTCAATCATGGTCAGCACATCGCCCATTCCCAAAATTCTTGAAGCCATACGGTCTGGATAAAACTGCTCCAAATCTGAAAGCTTCTCACCCATACCAGCGTACAAAATTGGTTTTCCAGTTACGGCTCGAATAGAAAGTGCAGCACCACCACGCGTATCACCATCTAATTTGGTAAGTACAACACCATCGATTCCAATTTTCTCATCGAAGGTTGATGCTACATTCACCGCATCCTGTCCTGTCATGGCATCCACAACTAAAATCGTCTGGAATACATCGACAGATTTCTTTATCTCAGCGAGTTCTGCCATCATTTCTTCATCTACGTGAAGACGACCAGCAGTATCGATGATTAACACATTAAATTCATTTTTCTTCGCATGTTCTACCGCAGCTTTTGCAATGTTTACCGGATCATTTTTATCTCCCATTGCAAATACTTCTACGCCCTGTTTCTGACCATTAATCTGCAACTGTTCAATCGCTGCTGGTCTGTACACATCACATGCTGCAAGAAGTGTTTTCTTACCCTTTGTCTTAAGCTTGCCTGCAATCTTTGCCGTCGTAGTTGTCTTACCTGCACCCTGAAGACCAGCCATCATAATAACGGTAAGTTCTTTTCCTGGGCGAAAGGCAATCTCGGTTGTCTCAGATCCCATGAGGTGAATCATTTCCTCATTTACAATCTTAATTACCATCTGTCCAGGATTCAATCCATTCATGACATCCTGACCGATTGCTCGTTCCTCTACACTCTTTACAAACTGCTTTACAACACGGAAGTTAACATCAGCTTCTAACAGTGCCATCTTTACTTCTTTCAGCGCTGCCTTCACATCTTCCTCGGTAAGTCTTCCCTTACTGCGAAGATTCTTGAATACATTTTGGAGTTTTTCAGATAAACTATCAAATGCCATATTTAAAGCTCCTCTAATATCTGATTCGAAATCTTCTCAATTTCAAGGATAATTGCTTCCTCTTTTGTCTCATCAAATTGCTTGGTAAGACCATGAATCTGTTCTACATCGTGCTTTACGGACAGAAATTTCTCTACAAGGTGAAGTTTGGCTTCATATTCTTCCAGCTTCTTAGTGCAGCGCTTCATCATGTCGCTCACTCCTTGTCTACTGATTCCTTCTTCTGCCGCAATCTCTCCTAGGGAAAGATCATTAAACACAATATCTTCATATACCTGGCGCTGATGCTCATTCAACAGTTCGCCATAAAAATCATATAAATATGCCTGTTCTACTTTTGTTTCCATATCAGTCACCTATAGCAATTTATCACATAAGAAAGCAGGTGTCAAGTAAAATATCTTGACACCTGCATTTTTTTTGTACCTTTCGCAAACAGTTTGTGAAGTGAACTAAAAAAGAATTCCAAACTGCACAACCAATGCCATAAGGCTAACGGCTGCGCATAAACCATATAGCTTCTCTATCCCTTGATCTGAATTAAAATATCCAATGGTAGCAATTCCAAATACGTCACTGCTTAAAATTATAGGCCAAAGATACGCACCAAAACTTGCGTGATTGATTACACAAGCAATCTCCGCAACTAAAAATCCACCGCCCAATGCTGCTACTATAACCAGTCCACCTAGCAAATGTTCCCAAATCTTTGTCTCATCATTGTTGCTGCTCTCATCCAGTTCTTCCTGACTCATTTGGTCAATCTCTCTATCCAGTTCTACTACCTCTGGTTTACTTGTATTCTTTATATCCATTTCCCCCGTATGTTCCCTCTCTTTTGTGCCACAATCTCACAGCTTAACTTCCCGTAAAATTGCCTGTCTTACTAACAAACATTTTCTTACAAATTTGTTCGAACCAATTTAGGTCGATAATTTTTGCTCTCCAGCGCTGCTAAAATCTGATTTTTGTGATCTGTTCCAAACGACTCCAATGTAATTCGAAGTTCCACTGCCGCACTGCGGTTGGTGCTTACAAACTGGTTATGCTCCAATTTAATTACATTTCCTTGCTCTTTCGCAATGGTATCTGCCACTTTGGATAATTCTCCTGGCTTGTCTGGCAGAAGAACGGACACCGTAAAAATGCGGTCTCTAAATATCAATCCCTGCTGTACGACCGAAGACATGGTAATAACGTCCATGTTTCCGCCACTCAAAATAGAAACTACGCGTTTTCCTTTTACATCTAGATGCTTGAGTGCTGCCACTGTAAGAAGTCCTGAATTTTCTACCACCATCTTATGGTTTTCTACCATATCCAAAAAGGCAGCTATCAATTCATCGTCTTCTACCGTAATGATATCGTCCAGATTTTCCTTAATATATGGGAAAATATTGCTTCCTGGTGTCTTAACCGCTGTACCATCTGCTATGGTGTTTACGGCTGGTAAGGTTGTAACTTCGCCTTTTTTCAAGGAAGCCTGCATACAATTTGCTCCAGCAGGTTCCACTCCAATCACCTTAATCTTTGGATTTAAAAGCTTTGCCAGCGTAGAAACACCAGTTGCGAGTCCACCGCCTCCAATAGGTACTAAAATGTACTCTACCAAAGGAAGCTCCTTAAAGATTTCCATCGCAATGGTTCCCTGTCCTGTGGCAACCACTGGATCATCAAACGGATGAATAAAGGTATATCCTTTCTCTTCCGCCAGTTTTAATGCATAGGCACACGCCTCATCATACACATCTCCATGAAGAATCACTTCAGCACCGTAGCCCTTCGTGCGGTTTACCTTAATCAGTGGAGTTGTTGTTGGCATTACAATTACAGCCTTGCATCCATAGCACTTTGCTGCATATGCAACTCCCTGTGCATGATTACCTGCAGATGCTGTAATTAAGCCTCTTTCTCTTTCTTCTTCTGATAACGTGCTGATTTTATAGTAGGCTCCGCGAAGTTTATACGCTCCCGTAAACTGCATATTTTCCGGTTTTAGGTATACCTTGTTTCCGGTTTGTTCACTTAGAAAATCACTATAAACCAGCTTTGTCTCAAGCGTTACCTCTTTTACCTTTGTACTTGCCTCTTCAAATTTTTCCAATGTTAACATAATTCCTATAACTCCTACATCCTATATTCCTAATTTCGTATATTTGTTCTCTATTTTACTCCTGTTTTTCAAACAATGCATCCACAAAATCATCAGAACTGAATTTTTGTAAATCGTCAATGGTTTCACCCACTCCGATGTATTTTACTGGTACCGCCAATTCCGACTGAATGGCAACTGCAATTCCTCCTTTTGCTGTTCCATCCATCTTAGTCAAAACAATTCCTGTAATCTCTGCCACTTCAGAAAATTCCTTTGCCTGCACCAATGCATTCTGTCCTGTGGTCGCATCCAAAACAACCAGTGTCTCACGAAATGCATCCGGAAATTCCTTTTCCAATATTTTATTGATCTTACCTAATTCATTCATAAGGTTCTTTTTATTGTGAAGGCGTCCTGCTGTATCCACAATGAGAACATCTGCCTTACGTGCTTTCGCCGCTGCCACTGCATCATAAACGACAGCTCCAGGGTCTGCACCATCTGTTCCACCAATCATGTCTACGCCAGAACGATTTGCCCATTCCTTTAACTGATCTCCTGCCGCAGCACGGAAGGTATCTGCACCAGCAATTACTACTTTCTTTCCTTGCGCTTTCAGCTTACCAGCCAACTTTCCAACGGTTGTCGTCTTACCTACACCATTCACTCCGATAACTAAGACAACAGCTGTCTCATTTTCAAAACGATACGCTGCATCCTCCACCCTCATCTGGTTCTTGATTTCCTCGATCAATAAATCCTTGCATGCAGCTGGCTCCTTGATATGTTCCTTCTTCACACGCTCCTTAAGATGGTCTAATATTTCCTCCGTCGCGCGAACACCTAAGTCGCCCATAATCAGAATTTCTTCTAATTCTTCATAGAATTCCTCATCGATCGAGCTAAATCCATTAAAAATGGAATCAATTCCTGAAACAATGTTATCTCTTGTTTTCGTTAATCCCTGTACCAATCGGCTAAAAAAGCCCTTCTTTTCTTCTTCCATAGTTACCGGTTCCTCGTTTCTTATATTTCTTTCATTATACACAAACGAGAACCTAAGTAAAGGTTCTCGTTCCTGTTTTCATTTCTGATACAATAATGCGTTCCATCCGCCCTATTGTGTCAAATCGTTTTCAATCAGATTTACTGAAACAAGGGCTGATACACCCTTTTCCTGCATCGTAATACCATATAAGCGATCTGCCGCTCCCATGGTACCACGTCTATGCGTGATAACGATAAACTGCGTATTTTCCGTCAATTTATTCAGATAGTTGGCAAAACGGCCTACGTTGGAATCGTCTAACGCAGCCTCAATCTCATCCAAAAGACAGAATGGAGATGGTTTTAATGCCTGAATCGCAAATAACAATGCAATTGCTGTAAGAGCCTTCTCTCCACCCGAGAGCTGCATCATATTCTGCAATTTCTTTCCTGGTGGCTGAGCGATAATACGAATTCCACATTCCAGAATATCTTCGTCTTCTACTAACTCTAAAGTTCCATGACCACCACCAAATAATAATTTAAAGGTCTTGTCAAACTCTCTTTGGATTTCTGCAAATTTCTCTGTGAATTGCTTGCGCATTCCCACATCCAAATCCTCAATAATAGCCATTAAGGTTTGTTCTGCTTCGATCAAATCATCATGCTGTGTCTTTAAGAACGTATAACGTTCCGACACTTCCTTGTACTCTTCGATTGCATTTACATTGACATCACCAAGTTTGCGAATATCGTCCTTGATTGCAACGATGCATCGTTTTAACTCTCCAAGATCTTCTAAGCTCTCATCTCTTAATTCCATTGCAGCATGAGGGGTTAGTTCGTACTCTTCCCACATGTAATTGGTCTGGTATTCAATTGCTGACTGCAATTTTTCACGCTGACTATTTAAACGATAAATTTCTTTATCCAAGTCACCTAAGAGCTTGGTTACATCCTCTTGCTTCTTAAAGCAATCTCTATGTGCCTGCGACAATGCCTCCTTCTTCTCCAACGCCTGAGAAAGCTGCTCATTCAATTCACCGGAATTATCCTTTGAGGCAAGGATTGTTTTCTCGATTTCTTCAATGTCACGACGCTTTTTCTCCACGTCTTCTTTTGCAACCTTTGCATTCGTTACAAGTTCTTCCTTCTCTACATCAAATTTGCCAATTTCCGCCTGAATACGATCAATATTCTCTTGTACGAAGGCAATATTCTGTGCAATGTTTGCTTCTTCAAGCTGAATCTCATTTAAGACTCTTTGTGCATTTTCCGCCAGAGTATTTTGCTGATTCAGAATCTCAGTAAATGCAATCTCCTCTTGTGCAATTTCTGTTTCTCGATTCTTAGAATGTTCAATTTCTTCAAGAATCTTCTGCTTGTTTTCTGCAATTTCAGCAAGCTGTCTTTCGATTTCTATATTTTCATTTCGAAGACCTGCAAATACACTTTCACTTTCATTTCGCTGCTCGTTTGCACGATTTACATTGATTTTTGCTGTGTTTTGCAAGATAAATTGTTCTTGTAGCTCAGCCTTCACAATTTCTAAGTCTTCTTTTGCAAGAATTCTTGCTGTACGAATCTCCTCCTGTCGATTGCGACATTCCGTTAACTGTTCCTGTAGCTTTCGTACACGCTCCTCTAGTTCTTCTACTTCACGCTTACGGGCCAGCAAATTATTCGAGTTCTTAAAAGCACCACCTGTCATGGAACCACCTGGACTTAGGTACTCTCCTTCTAGTGTTACAATATGTAGGGAATAGCGGTTTTTCTTTGCAAGTGCGATAGCGTGATCAATGGAATCTACAACCAACACTCTTCCCAATAAGTAGGCTGCCACCTGACGGTATTTTTCATCGCATTTCACCAGATTACTTGCAATGTCAATGACACCTGTTTCCCCAAGATTTTCTTCGTTTTTAGGATTTCCTTTCCCGCTTACACTTGTAAGTGGTAAAAAGGTAGCTCGTCCCAAACGATTCTCTTTCAAGAAAGTAATCATCTGTTTTGCAGTACTCTCATCTTCCGTAACAATATTCTGAATATTTCCACCCAAAGCAGTCTCAATTGCGGTCTCATATTTCTTCTCTACCTGAATCAAATCCGATACAACGCCAAGTAAGCCTGGTGTCGTATGTTTTTGCTCCATAACCTTTCGAATACTGTTTCCATAACCATCGTATCTCTCTGCAATGTTACGCAAGGACTCCAGGCGGGATTGCTGCTTGTGGAAGCTTGTGGTGAGTTCCTCTATCTTACGATTATTCTCATCCCCCTTGGTCTTCCATTCCTGTACAGACTGCTGTAATGCTTCTTCCTTTTTCTTACGCTCTTCAATGCCGGCATTTACCTTTTCAAGTTCTGCCTGATAAGAAGCTAACACATCATTTAAATCTGCCTCTTCGGTTTTACGGGCTAACAAGCGCTGATTTAACTGTGCTTTACGAATGTTAATCTGCTCTGTCATTGTGTCGTATCTCTGCTGTCTCGCTTTGATACTTGCCTTATTATTTAAAAGAGCGATGATTTCATTCTTTCCATTCTGAATTCCTTCATTACAACGATTGATTTCCGCTTGAATGGTTGCATATTCTGCCTCAGCCTTTGCCTTCTTTTCCGACACTTCCGCCAACTGTGTATCCAAGGTAGCTTTTCTTGTTGCATACTCTTCGTTTGCGATCATGCGCTCCGCTTTTTCTGCTTCAATCGCATCCAAGCGAGACTGCAAGTGCTCATCCGTTGTTTCTGCAGTATGAATCTGCTCACGAAGCACATTAATCTGTCCCTCTAATTTTCCTTTGGTTAAGGAATTATTACTAATATTCTCACGAATGGAATTAATCTGTTCATCAATCTCAGCTATCTGTTGATCCAACTTCTCATATTCTGTCTTAATTCCATCATAAGAAGCAGATGTTTCCTTCATCTGCGCATCAGCAATCGTAAACTTGCTCTCAACCTCTTTACTTTCTGTCTCGATACGGCTTGACTCAAGAAGGAACATATTTACGTCGTAGTTTTTCAACTCTTCCTTCTTTTTCAAGTAGGTTTTGGCTTTCTCTGACTGACGTTCCAATGGTCCAACCTGTCGCTCAAGTTCCGCAAGAATATCGTTTACACGAACCAAATTTTCGCGCTCACTCTCTAATTTCTTCTGGGTTGTTGTCTTACGTCTTTTATATTTTACAATTCCAGCCGCCTCATCAAAAAGTTCTCTTCTTTCCTCTGGCTTACCACTTAAAATACGGTCAATCTGTCCCTGTCCGATGATTGAATAACCCTCTTTACCAATACCCGTATCATAAAACAATTCGGATACATCCTTAAGACGACACGGACTGCCATTAATAAGATATTCGCTTTCTCCAGAACGATATACACGTCTCGCAACCGTTACCTCTTCATAATCGATAGCAAGCTGATGATCGGAATTGTCCAAGGTAATCGCTACATAGGCATAGCTTAGTGGCTTGCGGTTCTCTGTACCTGCAAAAATAACATCCTGCATGGACGCACCACGCAGTTGCTTTGCAGATTGCTCGCCCAATACCCAGCGAACGGCATCTGCTACATTACTCTTACCACTACCATTTGGTCCCACGATACCGGTGATTCCGTTATGGAAATCAAACACGATTTTATTGGCAAAGGATTTAAATCCATGTACCTCCAAACTCTTTAAATACATTTTCTACTCCCTTATTTCCGGCTTTAGGATTAAAAGCGCACGATAGGCCGCTTCTTGCTCTGCCGCTTTCTTTGTGTGACCAACCCCCGTACTGATTGATTTACCATCAATACGAACCTCCACTTCAAAGCTCTTGTCATGGTCTGGTCCTGATTCCTGAATTAATTCATAGGAAAGTGTTTCGTGTTCTCCCTGCACAACTTCTTGCAGGATAGTTTTGCTATCATAAAAGAGCTTTTTATGTTCAATATCTGTCAAAATGAACTTTAATACGAACTCTTTTGCATTAGTAAAACCACCATCCAAATAGATAGCTCCAATAATCGCCTCTAACGCATCACTTAGAATGGATTTGCGATTGCGACCACCTGTCATAGCTTCGCCTTTTCCAAGGTAAAGGTATTCTCCCAAAGAGATGTCCTGTGTACAAAGTGCAAGCGTTGGTTCACATACGATACTTGCGCGGAGGGTTGTAAGCTTTCCCTCTGGAACATTTGGATAGTTGTGATATAAGAACTCACTCGAAACGATTTCCAGAACTGCATCCCCTAAAAACTCCAAGCGTTCATTATCCGCAAGCTTTTTCATATGATTCTCATTTGCATAGGAACTATGGGTCAAAGCTTGACGAAGAAGTCCCTCGTTTTGAAATTCATAGCCAATGATTTCCTGAAATTGTTTTAACTTTTCAGACATATTACTCCTCTCTCTTCTAACGAATAAATAAGCCCTTGGCGAAAGCAAGGGCTTTACTTCATATTCAATTACTGGTTGATTGCATTCTTAATCTGTTCTACAGCATCTCCTACTGTAACAATTTTCTCAGCTTCCTCATTTGGGATTTCAATATCAAATTCTTCCTCTAGTCCCATAATAATCTGGAATACATCCAAAGAGTCTGCTCCAAGATCATCTACGAATGTAGACTCCATTGTCACTTCACTCTCGTCCACGTTTAATACCTCTACGATAATTGCTCTTAACTTTTCAAATTCCATTTTATTGATTCCTTTCTATTTCTCTAACTCATTCTCTGAAGCTTGTACAATTCTCTCTTTAATCTTACCGTTGATGTCATGCTCTTTGAATGCAACACATTGCAATAATGCATTCTTTACCTCTTTGGCTTTTGAACTTCCATGAGTCTTCACTACCAATCCATTCAAGCCCAATAAAGGAGCTCCACCATATTCAGACGCATCAAAGGTCTTAATGGTTGACTTCAAGGCTGGTAAAGCTAACGCAGCACCTATTTTACTAATTAATGTACTCATTAGGCCTTTTTTTATAACACCAATTAATGTAGCCGCCAAGCCTTCATATAATTTTAAAATTACATTTCCAGTAAATGCTTCACATACAATAACATCCGCATCTCCATGTGGAATGTCTCTTGCTTCGATACTACCTACAAAATTAATATCGGTGCATTCCTTTAATAAAGGATAGGTCTCTTTCACAAGAGCATTTCCCTTTTCCTCTTCTGCCCCAATATTTACAATTGCGACTCTCGGATTCTTAATTCCTACCACATTTTCCATGTAGATGGAGCCCATCTTTGCAAATTGCACCAAATGAGAAGCTCTTGCATCCACATTGGCACCACAGTCAATCAATAACGATACGCCCTTTTCCGTTGGAATCAATGGTGCAAGCGGTGGACGTTCAATTCCTTTGATTCGTCCTACAATTACCTGACCTCCAACCAAGGTAGCTCCAGAACTACCTGCTGTAACAAAAGCATCTGCTTCCTTTTGCTTTACCATATTGAGGCCAACCACCATGGATGAGTTCTTTTTCTTACGGATTGCCATAACTGGTGGCTCCGCCATCTCAATCACTTCTGGGGCATGAACAATTTCAATCTGTTCTTTGTTATACGTATATTTGTTAAGTTCTTCCCGAACAACATCCTCTTGTCCAACCAGGAATACTTTCAAATCACTTCTGGAAGAAATGGCGTCAATCGCTCCCTTTACAATCTGTTCCGGTGCGTGATCACCGCCCATTGCATCAAGTGCAACTTTTGTGATATCCTGCATGATTTCTCCTCCTAATTTACCTATATGCCAATATACTATATCTCATAATAGAAATCAAGAAAAAGGAACAAAAAAATAAGGCTTTCCGAACAATTCGGAAAGCCTTGAAAATACTGGATTAATCCTGAGCGATGATCTCTTTTTTGTTGTAAGATCCACAGCTCTTGCAAACTCTATGAGGCATCATTAAAGCACCACATTTGCTGCATTTTACTAATGCTGGAGCAGTCATTTTCCAGTTTGCTCTTCTCTTATCTCTTCTTCCTTTAGAAGATTTATTCTTTGGACAAATTGACATTTGTTTACACCTCCTTAAACTTGTTAAATATATCTTGGATTGCTGCCATTCTTGGATCAAGTTCTGTTCTCTGGCAATTGCAGGCTCCCTTATTCAAGTTCATCCCGCAGACTTTACAAATTCCTTCGCAATCATCCTTGCACAGAACTTTCATTGGCCAGTTCACCAAAATTTCGGCGTAGACAAGTTTATCTACATCCATTTCAAACCCAATCAGGTAGTCCGTATTTTCCATATCTTCATCCACACAAACCCCATCATCAATGGTAAGTTCCTTGTCAATGTCGAAATGGAGTGATGTCGGAACTTCTTCCAGACATCTACCACATGGTATCCCTAATGTCATATCGACCGTTCCCTGGATAAGCAGCCGCTTGTTTTCCTGGTTTGTCAGACGTAAGGACACCGGTGATTTGCTTAGAATAGGGAAATCACCTAATCTAGAAGAAAAAGTGTCAAAGTCATAATTCACTTCTCGAACAATTTCCTTATTAATAGATGTTATTACTTCTGAAATATCTATCTTCACAGCATTCTCCTATTCACACTCAAACAATTATACATAGGCACAATTCGTTTGTCAATAAATTTTTATGATTCCTTTGGAAGAATCTCTCTTTTTTTTTAATTATACCAAAGCTACTGTCTCACGACAAATTGCAAGCTCCTCATTTGTAGGAATAACTGCAACTTTCACCTTAGAATCTGCAGTTGATAATGTTACCTCATCACCAAATGTCTTAAGATTTAACTCTTCGTTGATTTCGATACCAAGATATCCAAGGTACTCGCAAACTTTACGACGAACAAGTGCAACATTCTCACCAATACCTGCAGTAAATGCGATGGCATCCACACCGTTCATAGCTGCAACATAAGAACCAATGTATTTTGCTACTTTATAGCAGAACACGTCAACAGCTGCCTCTGCAAGTTCATTTCCAGCCTTAATCTCATCCTGTAAATCACGGAAATCACTAGAGCCACCTTTTGTCATACCTGTCATACCAGATTTCTTATTCAGCACATTCATGATACCTGCGATATCTAAATTCTCTTTCTTTGCAATGTACTCCATAATTGCAGGATCAATATCACCGGAACGAGTACCCATTACAAGACCTTCAAGTGGAGTAAGACCCATAGATGTATCTACGCATTTTCCGTTCAACACGGCACTGATAGATGCTCCATTTCCAAGATGAGCCACAATAACCTTAGAATTATTTAAATCAAGGTTCAAGTACTCAGCAGTTCTCTTTGACACGAAGCTATGGCTTGTACCATGGAAGCCGTAACGTCTTACTGCATATTTCTCATAATACTCATATGGAAGGCCATAAAGGAATGCTTTCTTTGGCATTGTCTGATGGAATGCAGTATCGAATACCCCTACCATAGGAACGTTTGGCATAAGAGCCTGACATGCACGAATTCCAATTAAGTTTGCAGGGTTATGAAGTGGTGCAAGATCATTACACTCTTCAATCTGTGCTAATACTTCCTCTGTAAGAACTACAGAGCTTGCAAATTTCTCTCCACCATGTACAACACGATGTCCAACTGCCTCGATTTCTGATAAAGAAGCAATTGCTCCCGTCTTATCATTTACTAAAGCATCTAATACCATCTGAATTGCTTCCTTGTGTGTTGGCATAGCTGACTCTGTAATCTCTTTGTCACATCCAGCTTTCTGATATACCAATCTTCCATCGATGCCAATTCTCTCGCATAAACCTTTTGCAAGAACAGCCTCTGATTCCGAATTAATCAGCTGATATTTTAATGATGAACTACCACAGTTAATTACTAAAACATTCATATTTTTTCTCCTTATTCGTTACATATTTTTCCACTATCAAAAATTATACTCACATTTCTCCCCATCTTCAAGCCCTCAATCAATTGTTTTCATTTTTATCCACAAAATTCGTAGGTTTCTTATGCGAAATCATGTATAATCAATGCATATAGACTAGAAAAAGCGAATGGGGAAACGATTATGAAGGTTGCTGGAATCATTGCCGAATACAATCCATTTCACAATGGACATTTACATCAAATAGAAGAAGTACGCCGTATTACTGGAGCAGATTATATTATTATTGCCATGAGCGGAGACTTCGTCCAACGGGGAAACGCTGCTTGCATAGACAAATATACACGTTGTCAGATGGCCCTAAGTGAGGGAGCCGACCTTGTTTTAGAGCTTCCAACACTTTATGCCTGCTCGAGCGCTGAATTCTTTTCAAAAGGCGCTGTCTCCCTTTTAAATGCAACCAATGTTGTAGATTTTCTTTGTTTTGGTGCAGAATGTAAGGATCTTGCTTCTTTACAGGAGATTACCAAGCTCCTTGTAACGGAAGATCAGGCTATGTCCAATAGTTTTCGGGAGCTTTTGCAACGTAACATGAAGGCCGGTGACAGTTTTCCAATTGCCCGCAAGAAAGCCTTAGCTGAGATACTAAGTGATTCACAAGCAATCACCAAAGAATCCTTAGATGAGCATTCAAAGGCTTCTCCGCATCTCCTTCGCCTATTGGATTCTCCAAACAATATTCTTGCTATCGAGTATTTGAAAGCACTCGAGGAGCTTTCCTCCTCTATGACGCCCGTGCTGATTCCGCGAGAGGGCGATGGATATCATGATACAACTACAAATTCCACGCTCGCCTCTGCGACAGCAATTCGCAAAAAAATGCAGTCAGGAAATCTATTTGAGTTGGAAAGCTATATGCCCGCCAAAAGTCATATGCTGTTAATGGATTATGCAAACGCGGCGCCTTTTCTTAATGAAGATTCCCTTTCTCAGGCTCTGGGCTATAAGCTTCTGAGCGAAAATGACTTCACAAAATATGTGGACTGTTCCGATGATTTATCCGATAAAATCATGAAAAATCGTCGCTTCTACAGCAATTACACCCAATTTTGCCATTTGCTTCATAGTAAGGAGCTTACCTATGCGCGAATTAGTCGTGTGCTGCTCCACATCGTTCTTGGTCATACGAAGAAGGATTTTCAATATTATTTACATAACATGCCAATTCCCTATCTTCGCGTACTTGGATTTCGTTCCGCATCTTCGGAGCTTCTTTCAGAAATCAAGAAAGCCTCCCAGGTTCCACTCATCACCAAGGTTGCCGACAGCGGAAAAATTCTTACTGACGAAGCTTATCACCTGTTAAAGCAGGATTTCTTTGCTGCTGATCTCTATGAGCAGCTCAAAGCCTATCAGACTGGCGCGCAAACCTTGAACGAGTTCAATCGTGGGCTCATCCTATTATAATAAAAAGTTGTGATATCGAATCCTTTGTTTCTTCGATATCACAACTTTTTTGCATCATTTTCTTATTTTTGTCTATGTTTCATTTTACATTTCCATGATAATATCTCGAGCAATTTGCTCCTCGATTTGCGTTGCAAATACCCCTGGTGCAAATTCTACAATATCTCCGATTCCCTTCTGTATCACAAAACGAAGCTTGCCGTCTCGCACCTTTTTATCTGTATACAGCTTCTTTACAAGTGCTTCTCGATCAATGTAATCCGGAATTGTAATTGGAAGCCCCGTTCTCTTATAAAGTTTTATCACGCGCTCTGCTTCTTCCTCTGACATATAGCCCAATCTGGAAGAAAGAAGAACCTGCGCAACCATCCCAATGGAAAGAGCCTCTCCATGAAGAAGCTGATAATCACTTACCGTTTCAATGGCTCGTCCCACCGTATGTCCAAGATTGAGTACTTCTCGGAGTCCACTTTCCCGTTCATCCTTCATAACAATATGATACTTAATATCACAGTTATTCTCGGCGATATACTCACAGGCAAACTTCTGAAAATTTAATATGTCCTCCAAATTTTCCTCAATAAATTCAAACATTTCTAAGCTTCCAAGACACGCATGCTTTATCGTTTCAGCCATACCACTGTTGACCTGACGATCCGGCAAAGTTCTCCACGCATCAATATCCAAATAAACCTTCTTGGGTTGGTTAAATAATCCAATCAGATTGGTTGCTAATGGCGTGTCTACCGCTGTCTTTCCACCCACAGAAGCATCTGCAGCTGCTAGTAGCGTTGTCGCATAGTTAATAAATGGAACACCTCTTCCAAAGGTTCCCGCTACAAAGCCTGCAAGATCCGTTACGACTCCACCGCCGACTGCGATAATGCAACAGTCTCTACGGTATCCCTTTTCTAGCATCGCATCCTCTATTTTCGCTTTTGTTTCTCTTGTTTTGCTCTTCTCCCCTGCTGGAAAAACAAATAAATCAACCGAAAATCCCGCTTTGATTAGTCTCTCGCAAATTGGTCTTGCATATAGGTCTCTTACATTGCTATCTGTAATAACTGCAAATTTCTTAATCTTTCCTACAAGACCTTTCTCGATATCTCCAACCAAATTGTCCATGAGTTCATAGCCAATTTCGATTTCATAGCTGTCGTCTACTACTTTTTTCAGTTCAACATTAAATGTACTCATTGCCACTCCTACTCTAGCTTTTTCAAGTATTTACTAATATCTGTATGCTCACGCAACGATATATAACGCTCATATTCTCCAACCGGAAGTGGTTTGGAATAATAATACCCTTGCACAATATTACAACCGATTTTCTTTAGAAGTTCAATCTGCTCCTCCGTCTCTACACCTTCTGCGATGACTGGCATTCTTAAATCATGCGCTAAGTGAATCATATTTTCTATAATGCGCTCGCTTCTTTTCGCATCCTCTGTCTCGCCGAAGAATTTCATATCTAGCTTTAGTATGTCTACGCTGATGTTCTTCAAACTATTCAAAGAAGAATACCCACTTCCAAAGTCATCCATTTCAATCAAGAAACCATAGTCCTGTAACCGTTCCACCAAGGCCATCTGTTCTTTGATATCCAGTACAATTGCAGATTCCGTTATTTCAAGCTTCAAACACTCTGGTTTAAGATTATATTTCTCCACCAGTCCTGTCAAGCTTTCATATAAATCCGACATGTAAAAATCATTGGATGAAATGTTAATGGACAAAGAACGATTGGTAAACCCTTCATCATTCCACTTCCGTAGCTGTTTACATGCCACTTCCCAAATATAGAAGTCCAGTTCTGTTATCATGCCAGATTCTTCAAAAACAGGAATAAACTCTCCTGGTGGCACGAGTCCTCGTTTCGGACTCTTCCAACGCGCAAGTGCCTCTCCACCAATGATATTTCCTGTATCAATCTCAACCTGAGGCTGAATAAAAATCGTAAATTCCTTATTAGCAAGCGCTTTTTCAAGCTCATCGATATGCATTGCCTGATCAATCTTACTTTCTCGCATTTGATTATCAAAATAACCAAACCGAACCGGTGTCCCTTTTACACTTTCCAAAGCCATGTAAGCGCGATCATACATTTGTTCTACACTCATTGAGTGATCCACCACTTCATAGACTCCAATATAGTTGCGAACCTTAAGGGAATAGCCTCTTTGAATAAATACACTCTCCTGAAATTCAAAAAAGCGTTTCTCATCGAACGTATCCTTCGGTAGCAAAACAGCAAATCGATCCGCGGTAATACGCCCAAAAACATTCTTATCCGTCTGGGACTTTTTGCACCCTTCTGCAATGGACCTTAATACGTCATCTCCCACATTTTTTCCTAAGATTTCATTAAACAGTTTAAACTGCGCAATATCACTGGCAAGCACAAGATATGTAATGTCTGGATTCTTTTGCAGAACTTTCTCCGCCATTTCAAAGAAATACTCCCGATTCCATAATCCCGTTGTAGAATCATGTGTTGCCTGAAATGCAGCTTCCTCCTTCATACGCTCTTGAATGGTAATATCACTGTAAATAAATAGTAATCCAACGTATTTTCCATCTTCATCATGAAGTTCTTTTCCCTGAATATAGAAAACGCGACTACAATACTCTGCAACAACGGAAAAAGATTCCTCTTTCTCTTTTTCCATACGTCTTTGAGAAATAATGTACTGAAGATTATTCTGTTCTGTAAATGCAGATAACTCCATCCCCTTCTTTACGTTTAAGATTTCTTCTGCCGATTGATTATACACCATCAGCTTGTCGTCCATATTAAACATAAGAAGTGGCGTATCCATCATATCCAACACGTACCCCTTCACTTGCCGAATACTATAATTTGGCATAATGCGATAAATAAATAGCAAAAGCGTCGTTCCTATTGCCACATATACAATCAGAGAAATATCTGTTTTGGTAGAAAATGATAGAAATAATCCATTCACTGCAAAGGCTATAAAAACCATAACTGCAGTAATACGATACGCGTTCGCATATGGTTTTGGCACCTTACGAATCTTGCCAAAAAAAATGCTAAAAATCACCATTCCAATGCCATAGCATATGAGCAAATGCGCAAAAAACCACATGTGAGGAACCACCATCACATAGAGTTCTCCATCCTCCCACACTTCCTCAAATTCTAGTGCAATATTCGTCCAATGATTGGATAGCAAAGCTATCGTATCTATCACAACCAATATTCCAGCCACAATAGAAGCCACTTTTACTCGAATCGTTTTTACATTCACAAATTCTGCTATAAAATGCAAAAAGATACAAAGAATCCATCCCTCAGCCGCAAAAATAAACAAATTAATTGCTTTCACCATCATTGGATTATTGGTAAACATTGTCACCTCATATATTGCCAAGATTACCAATCCAAGTATAAGCACTCTGCGTAAATTCTTACTTATAGGATCCTTTATTCGCATTGCATAAGCAACATCGATAAAAAGAATTGCAACACACATTCCATATAATACGGATAAAATCTCTTTTGTCATAGTTTTTCACGCTCTTCTTCGATAAATTTGTAGAGTAAATTAACAACCTACTATTACGTAATATTATATCTCATATGGTACGAAATTACTATTGTGTTTTTGATTTTTTATTATACTTTTTTAATTTTTTCTTTCTACCTTTTCCATTTTCTATTACAATCTTTTCAATTTTCCATGATGCCTTTATCGGCTCTTCTGCTTATGCCATCACCGCTTCTTTTGCAAGTTTATCAGCAATCTCATTTCCTTCTACTCCCGAGTGCCCCTTTACTTTCACAAATTGTAATTCGATTACATTTTTAACGGACTGGACATAATCATAATAGGCTATGGTTCCCTTCTTATTTCGTTTCCATGCACCGGTTGCCCACATTTCAATTCCCATATAATCATAATAGATGGTAAGCTTTGTGATTCCCAATTCAATTGCTTTCTCGATAGCCTTCGTGCTTCCTAGCACCTCGCCTGCCACGTTGCGCATAGAAGCCATCTCCGGTTCTTTTCCTGCCCCTTGAATAAGCTCTCTCTTTCCTTCATACGCCACAAAGCCGCCGAATCCATACACACCTGTTGCCGCATTGTAGGAACCATCTACAAAAGCATATGCTTCTTTCCCCTCCGCAGGCTTTGTTGCAGAATCCGATATATCTGCTTCTGTCGCTTTTTCACTTGCATTTTGCGCAATCTGGCTCTGCGATTCAACTGATTTCTGTACTTCTGGAACACACGCATAAAATACCAAATCCTCTACCCCTTTGTTCAGAAAGCTATGGGTATGTCCCTCTGGGCAATAGTGTGCATCTCCTGGACGAAGGACTTCGATTTCCCCATCATATAACATGGTTCCTTCTCCCTGCAGTACGAAGATAATTTCGCTATTTCCCTCATGTTTATGAAGTCCAATGGAAGCGCCTGGTTCTAGTCTTCCACGCATAATCTTTGCACTGCCATCATCAAACATTCTTGTTGCAAAAGCTTTCTCTCCCCCCTTGAATTCAGGGATTTTTTTCTCTTCCATCTGTGTCAATTCAATTTTCATTTGGTCTATTCCTCCCATTTTTGTTTCCTAAGCTTCCACCAGTTGCAAATCATAAAGCTTTTTGTAAATTCCATTCTGTGCAAGCAATTCCTGATGATTTCCACATTCCATAATCTGACCATGATCCATTACCATAATCTTATCTGCATGCTGTATTGTAGACAGACGATGGGCAACCATGATAGTAGTCCGGTTCTCCATCAAATGTTCTAAGGCATTTGTAATCAATGCTTCTGTCTCGGTATCAATATTTGCCGTAGCTTCATCCAAAACCAAAATCTTAGGTTCATAAACCAAGGTTCTAGCAAAGGACAACAGCTGGCGTTGTCCTGCAGACAAGGTACTTCCTCGCTCCGTCACAGGCTCGTCATATTGCTGTGGCATCTTATCGATAAAGGTATCTGCATTTACAATTTGCGCGGCGCGCTGTACTTGTTCCATGGTAATATTCTCGTTATGCAGCGTAATGTTACTCTTTACGTCACCTGTAAAAATAAACACGTCCTGCTGCACTTGACCTATCGCACCACGAAGAACGTCAATATCAATGTCCTTAATATCTACACCATCTACAAGAATTTGTCCCTTTTGAATATCGTAGTACCTTCCAATCAGATTTAAAATCGTAGATTTTCCGGCTCCCGTTGCCCCGACAAAGGCAATCTTTTCTCCTGGTTCAATGGTAAAGCTTACATCCTTTAAAATGTACTCTTCCTCCTCGTAGGCAAACCACACATGTTTGAATTCGATTCTTCCAATGATCTGTACCTGCACTGGATTTTCAGGAGAAACAATATCTGGGGATTCATCCAATATAGAAAATAATTTTTCCGCCGATGCCAACGAAGATTGTAACGTTCCAAATTGCTCTGCCAACTCCTGAATTGGTTCAAAGAAAGAACTGATGTAGGAAATAAAAATAAAAAGCGTTCCAACCGATAGGCTTCCCTCCAAAACCGAATAGCTTCCGGTTCCAATTACGATTACCATGGCAACCACTGATAGAAAATAAATAAACGGTCTAAATATAGAGAAGGTCATTACCTCTCTCCAGTTTGCCGCAAATAATCCATTGGATTTCTCTTCAAACTGGGCATATTTTTCCGACTCCTGTGCAAAAATCTGAATCAAACGCATCCCCGATAAATGCTCAGAAAGGAACGTATTTAGTTCTGTAATCTTGTTTCTCGTAATCTTATATGCTTTTCGCGACATATAGCGGAAGAATATGGTAACCCCCGTCACAATTGGAAGCATCACAAAAGAAACCAACGCCATACGCACATTAATAGAAAGCATCACTACCGCAAATCCAATGATTTTCACACTGTTCTTAAACAGCTTCACCAATATGGTCGTAAACAATTCATTGATTGCCTCGGTATCATTCGAAACACGTGTCACCAGCTTTCCAACCGGTGTTGTGTTAAAAAAGCGTAGCGACAAAGAATGAATATGGGTAAAAGCTTCCTCACGCATACGGAATATAATTTTTTGTCCCATTTTCTGTAAAATCCAGGTATCTAAGAAATTAAACACAAAGCCCAAGCCCAACATCAAAAGATACAAAGCTCCTGCTCGCAGGATTCCTTTAAAATCGTACTCGCGCAAAGATTTCAAATCCCCATGCGTCAGTGGCGTAGCTCCTTTTTCGATATAGGAAACCAAGTCTTTCGCTTCCGCATTCTGTAATCTCTGGCTCTCTGCCTGATTGATATTCTCTGCCATATAGTATACGTTCTCATACAGAAATATCTGATAGAACTGCGTTGCTTCGGACACCTTTTCCTCTGCTCTTGTCAAATATAGATTTCGATAGGCTACCGCTTCCGAATCCGTGGATTCGCACACCGTATACGGGGCATAATATCCGTTAATGTACGCATCAATGGCATCTCCAATAATAATAGGGCGATACAGCTCTACCCCAATGATAAGCAGAACCAGAATGCTGGCAAACAACATGGTCCATTTATGAGGCTTTAGATAAGTAAGTAATCGTTTCATGCTATTTGCCTCCTTTCGCAGCTTCTAACTGTTGCTGCTCAAACATTTCCCGGTAAATGCCACCAAGCTCCATAAGGCTTTCGTGATTTCCCACTTCCTTTGCTTCTCCATCATCAATTACCATAATTACATCCGCATTCTGAATCGTAGAGATACGATGGGCAATGAGAATGGTAGTCTTACCCTCACGATTTCTTTTTAAATTATTTAGGATTTGTTCTTCTGTATCGGTATCCACCGCAGAAAGAGCGTCGTCTAAAATTAGAATTGGCGCGTTTTTCATCAATGCTCTTGCAATGGAGCTACGCTGTTTCTGCCCTCCAGATAGCGTCACACCACGTTCTCCCACAATGGTATCATAACCATCCGGGAACTCCATAATACTGTCATGAATGCACGCAAGATTGGTTGCTTCCACAATGGCATCCATATCCTCCTCTTCCACTCCAAAGGCAATGTTTGCCTTCAGGCTGTCGGAAAATAGGAAGTTATCCTGTGGCACATAGGCGATATTTTCACGCAAGACCTTAAGTGGGATTAAATTCATATCCTGTTCATCGATATAAATCATTCCCGGTTTGGTGCGATATAAATGAAGTAATAAATTCACTAAGGTAGATTTACCATTTCCCGTACGCCCGATAATTGCAAGCGTTGTACCTGCCGGTACATCGAGAGTAATGCCTTTTAAGGTTGGCTCCACTGCACCTCGATGGATAAATGTCAAATGATCAAATCGAATATGTCCTTTAATTTCTTCCACTGCAACCACATCCTTAGCATCATAGATTGCCGGTTCGG
>JAZUHO010000158.1:0-8256 GCA_045641745.1 Agathobacter sp.
AAATATAGCTAAAAGAAAGCCTACCGCCAATCCCACACCAATTCCTACCCCAATTGAAATTGGAATATTTATGAAGCTTCGAACATCAATACTCTGGCCCTGTGCTAAGGACGTAAATGTTGTGAATAGAACAATTACGAAGACGTCATCCACCGAAGCACCAGCCAAAATCATTTGCGGAATTCCCTTCTCGGTTCCATATCCCTCATCCATCAGTCGAATCATTCGTGGGACTATAACCGCCGGTGACACTGCACCAATTACTGCACCCAAAATGGCTGCATCCAGCAAACCGATTCCAAGAAGTGGTGGCGCCAGAAGTAGCATTCCTACCACCTCAAATGCCGCTGGCAAAAAACACATGAGAATTGCCGGTCTTCCTGTTTTCTTTAAATCCGCAAAGGACAATTTCAATCCAGCTCTCAATAATATAATAATCAATGCTATCTTTCGAATTTCTGACGAAATAGAAAGCACACTGCTATCAATCACATTCCACACATATGGTCCCAGCAAAATTCCCGCAATAATCATTCCAAATAAACTAGGAAATTTCACTTTCTTACACAAATATCCAAAAAACATACCCAAAAACAGTATGCATGTAATACTAATAAGCATCGCCCTTTCTCTCTCCTTCATGCATTTATATGCTTCTTTCAGATGCAAATTTTATTATGACATAATCAAACTCTCCCTGTCAAAGAAACTTCATTAAAATAAGTACTTTCATTTTTTTCCATTTCTTGTTATCTTATTAAGTAAAAGGAAAAGGGTAAAGGAAAGGAGCCAGGATGAAAAAGTATACAGAAATGACTCGTGAAGAGTTGCTTCAGGAAAAAGAAATATTACACGCACAATATAAGGAAGAGAAAGCGAAGGGACTTTCACTTAATATGTCTCGTGGTAAACCAGGAATTGCACAGCTTGAACTTGCCATGCCAATGCTCGATATCTTAAATAGCACTTCCGATATGAACACCATCCTTGGAAATGACACTCGTAACTATGGTGATTTGGATGGAATTGGGGAATGTCGTCGCTTAATTGCCAACATGATGGAAGTAGAAAAGGATAATGTGATTGTCTGCGGTAACTCAAGTCTCAACATTATGTACGATACCATCGCTCGTTCCATGAGCTTTGGAGTCAATGGTTCGACTCCATGGTGCCAGTTGGACAAGGTCAAATTCTTGTGTCCAGTTCCAGGCTACGATCGCCACTTTGCAATTACAGAATTGTTCGGAATTGAGATGATTAATATTCCTCTCGGCGAAAATGGTCCTGATATGGATATGGTAGAACAGTATGTCAATTCCGATCCAGCAGTAAAGGGAATCTGGTGTGTTCCAAAATATTCAAATCCTACCGGTATTTCTTATTCAGATGAAACCGTACGAAGATTCGCAAATCTAAAGCCTGCTGCAGAAGATTTCCGAATTTACTGGGATAATGCATATTGTATTCACCATTTATATGATGACAAACACGATACCATCCTTAACATCTTAACAGAGTGTGCAAAAGCTGGAAATCCAGACATGGTATACATCTTTTCATCTACCTCTAAGATAAGCTTCCCTGGTTCTGGAGTCGCTGCAATTGCTTCCTCTGAGAACAATATTCAGCATATTTTGAAGCTTATGACCGTGCAGACAATTGGACATGATAAGATTAATCAGCTTCGCCATGTTCGTTTCTTTAAAGATATTGATGGATTACATGCGCACATGAAAAAGCATAGTGATATCCTTCGTCCAAAATTTGAGGCTGTATTGCACACCTTAGAAACAGAGCTTGGAGAGCTTGGAATCGGAAGTTGGATAGCCCCTCGCGGTGGATACTTCATCTCCTTTGAATCTATGCCTGGTTGTGCAAAACGAATCGTTGCATACTGCAAAGATTTAGGTGTCGTTCTTACAGGAGCCGGAGCAACTTACCCATACGGAAAGGATCCTCAGGATTCCAATATTCGTATTGCACCTTCCTTCCCAAGTCCAGAAGAGATGGCAATGGCCTCTCAGGTGTTTGTGCTCTGCGTAAAGCTTGCTAGTGTAGAAAAACTACTGGGAGAATTCTAGTTTCAAAAAAGGTTGTCCCTCCGTGATGATTTACCATCACCTAGAGACAACCTTTTTCTATTGCTCGACTTCGCAATTTTACGTTCTATCATCCAATCGACAACCTGTCGATGGTTTCCATGCTCTATAACATAGTCTACTACTGTATCATAAAGAAAGCTATGAATGCTCTCTTAATTTTGTAATCTTTTATTCACGCATCAAACCGCCATGGAAATAGCACTCATAAACCAAGCTATTGTTACAGTATATTTCCTCATATCCTTGGAACCAGGTGAAATCTCCCGTAACATTGCATTTGTAAACATATTCCCCCGATTGGTAACACGCTGGTCCACGATATGGCATATTCACATCCGCATTTCGAAGTGCTTCTTTCAAGAAATCTCCGCTAAACTGCTGGTTCAAAACGCGTCCCAAATAATTCATTGCATATTGTGCCTTGCCATCCAGCCAAATTGCCTCTTCTCCTGCAAATTGCTCACCGCCCACATAAGTGTCATGGTAGGTATAGGCTCCATTGGAATATGTGAAATCATGAGAATCCAGTCTCGTTGCATCCACTTCATTCATGTAAGCTGCATAGGTGTTCACATTGGCTTCCAATCGAAATTCAATGAGTTTCTCTAAATCAGGTGTTACCGCTTGGTCCACTCTCATCATGCATTCTTGATCTCTTACCAGATAATCTACCGTCACATGAAACAAATTACTGATTTGAATAAGATTCGAGATATCTGGATACGCCTGTCCAGATTCCCATTTTGCCACTGCCTGTCTCGATACACTGAGCTTATCTGCTAACTCTTCCTGTGTAAAGCCTTTGCTTTTACGAATTAATTGTAATTTCTCTGAAAAAATCATTCCCGTCACCTCCAAATCTATTGTAACAGTTTATTTTCCTATTTCCCATATACCCACGGTTGTCAGATTGCTACAATTCGTATACAGCGCTATTTCTCTATCTTTCTCACCAATTCATATGCATAGGTTTCAAAATATTTATTCCAAAAGCCTCGCGCATTTGGATTCGCAGTTCCGTGTTCCACCCACAAATAGTTTGCTCCACGCTTTCTTTCATATTCACTGGCATACTTCAAAAGTTCCTTGGCTAGCGCACTGCCACGATACTCTGGTAACACATAAATCTCCCCAATATTCACGGATTTCACCTGCGTACCTATCATTTCATCTGGCTCTTGATTCGTTTCCACCATTCCAATCATTCTATTTTGACGATCAAATGCAACATGTAATTCCGTATCTGCATCCATGAAAAACTCCTGGTATACCTCTTCCGTAAATTCCTCTCCTGGATAAAATACCGGCGCTTCCTTCAAATGCTGCACAATTGCTTCCGTCATCCCCCATATCTCTTTCCAGTTCTTTTGAATTTCCGCTTTTTCTAATGTTTTCATCTGGTATGGGCACTCTTTGTCCGCACTTGGTCCTTCTATCTTGCATACTCCTTTTTCCGACATATATCCAAACTGCATCATTGCGAATAATCTTTGTGCTACTAAGTCATGCGCATATAAATTTACTTGAAAAAGCGTATCTCCCTCCTTCATAACCGCATCCGCCAGCTGCATAAACAATTTCGAAAGTGCTTTTTCTGAGGAAGCATAATAGCCAAAGACCGGAGTTGCGCAAAACTGCAATCCATCCTCTTCCCATAGGCAATAGTATAGTACACCCTCTCCGTTCTCTCCATCGTTTATTTCCACTTTTTTACATCTGGCCAAACGCGGTTCTATTAATTCTTGAAACGCTTCTACGGTTAAAAGCGCTGTCCCATTTTTCCCACTTTCTTCCTTGCAATACTTTTCATATAATTTTTGTAAGTACATCTTATATCCTCCATAATCACTTTCTCATTTTCGTTTCTTGCATTTCTCGCTATTTCCCCAAATCCGATACCTGAAAAGAAGTCCATTCTATTTTATTGTACTGCATAACATCATCCGCAGACTGCATTCCTAGTTTTTCATAAAATGGAATTGCATTTTCATTTGCAATTAGGTACACTGCGATATCCTTCTCTCCTCCTGCAAGTGCATGCGCCCTCTTCATCAGTTCACGGCCAGTCGTTCTATTCGCTCTTGAAATCACTCTTTCGGATACTGTAATCCTAAATCTGTTGTTTTTAAAAAAGCAATATATTCCTCTGGTCGCAATCGTTCTTCCTGATATGTAACCATTTCTATCCTCCTTTTCCTTATGCAATCCTTTAACTAACGTTGTTAGTCATATTATAACTAACACTATTAGTTTGTCAACCTTTCCTTTCATATAAAGAGAGCATAAGGAACGCGAATGTCCCTTATGCTTCAAACTGTAGACAAATCTTTATTCAAAAAAGTACATGTTTCATTTCTGTGTAATTTCTTCAACGGTCCTCTTTAATCTTTGCAAACCGTCTTCTAGCCTACTCCTTGGGCAAGCCAAATTCATACGTAGGAAATCTCTTCCATCACCGCGATACTCACATCCTTCTGACAAATATAGACCTGTTTTCTCACGAATGATTTCTGCAAGCTCATCCGAACAAATCCCCAACTTCTTGCAATCAATCCATAGCAAATACGTTGCCTTTGCCTTCACTGCATGCAAAGCTGGAATATTTTCAGAAATATAGCTTTCTGCATAGCTTCTATTCTTTGCAAGGTACTCTCGCAATTCATTCAGCCAGCTTTCCCCATGCGTAAATGCGGCAATTGCCACATCAGCCGCAAATGCATTTCCTTCTGCCACCTCGTCTGTATTGAGTGCTCTCCACACTTTATGACGTAATACCTCATTCGGAATGCACACTGCTGCGGACTGCAATCCTGCTATATTAAAGGTCTTTGTTGGAGCAATACAGGTTACGCTTATCTGTTCACAAATTGGTGATGCTGCTGCAAAAGGCGTATACTCTGTTTCTGGAAGCGTTAAATCGCAATGAATTTCATCCGACAATACCGTCACATGGTTTCTTGCACAGATTTCGCCGATTCGAGCAAGCTGCTCCTTTGTCCATATAATTCCCGTCGGATTATGCGGATTGCAAAGAATTAAAAGTGTGCTTTGTGGATTTTGGCATTTTTCTTCCAAATCCTCATAGTCTAATTCATATTTGCCCAATTCATACTTCAATTCGCATTCCACAATATTTCGACCGTTGTTGTAAATGGAATTAAAAAATATATTATATGCAGGTGTTATCACAATAACATTCTCTGCTGGACTCGTAAGTTTACGAACCGTTGATGAAATTGCCGGTACTACTCCTGTACAAAAAATCAGCCATTCCTTCTGCATCTGAAACTGATGTCTTCGACTCCACCATTCCATGTATGCTGCATACCATTCGTCCGGCACAATGGAATACCCAAAAACACCATGCTCTACGCGTTTTTTTAGCGCATCAATAATTGCAGGGGCTGTTTGAAAATCCATATCTGCTACCCACATTGGTAGTTCATTTTCTGCGATATCCCATTTATAAGACTGTGTTCCTCTGCGGTCTATCAATTCATCAAACTGGCTCATCTTTCTTCTCCTCAATCACGTCGCATATAATCTGTGTCTTTGTTGGATCCACTAAGTCCTTTTGCATAATCAAGGTTCCGATTTGATCCGCCTTAATTGTTCCGTTGTTTGGATTCATAACACTCGTAATCTTTCCATTAATCTGCGCATCCACACTGGAATACTCAAATGCAAGTGTTGTGTTAATTAACTTGCAATTTTTCATAACAAGGTTATCAATATAACACATTCCCTGAAGACTCTCAATGGTACAATTAATGAGCGTCAAGTGCTTTGCATTCCATCCAAGATATTCACCCGATATGAAAGAATCATATACGGTAACATTTTCACTATTCCAAAATGCATCCTTAGAAAGCAATACCGAATCATGGATTTCTATATTCTTACAACCGTCGAAGGAATAATTTCCATCTAATTTGAAATCATGAATCGTCATATCCATGCTATTCATTGCAAAATAGTCACCCTTTGCAGTCACATGATTAAGCGATACGTTACTGCAGCTCCAGATGGTTTCCTGCGCGTTAAAAAAGTCCACATTTTTCAAGATAACATCGTTGCACCGTCTGAAATTCTTTGGTGCTTCGATCATTGCATTTTCAACGGTGATATGATCGGTATACCACACACCAGCCCTTGCCATATCAAACCATTTGCAATCTTTTGCGACAATATTCTTGCAATACCACAATGGATATTTCCATTTAAACATGCAACCCAATAGCTCGATATCTGCGCTTTCCTTTAGTGGAGATTCCCCATCTTCAAAAATGGAATCTCTAACAAGCATGTCCGATACATGAAACAACGCTCTCTCTCCGGTTAAAATTTGGTTGGAAACTTCTTTCTTCTCAGCTGAGACTAGTACCTCTTTGGATTCGATATATTCCTCTTTTGATAAACTCATGATAACCTCCTATTCATGGAATACAACTGGGATTCCCTTTTTTCACCATAACAGCTACATTGTGCAATCCCTACAGTCAACAGTTTTGTTGTATTCTCCTTTAGATATTTTAAAACAAAGTGTAGGAATCTACAATAAAAAGTACATTTTGAGTTTACCCCAAATAGAGAGAATATCCTGTCCCCTTGTTTCCTTTCCTCTTGCTAATTCTAGTGAACAGAGCTTTGTTCTGGTACCATATTCTTTAACTTAGAAAGTAACCCAATCAATTCCTCTGACATCTCTTCTGATGTATGCAGTAACTGATTTGCCCTCTCATATTCTTCATCAAAAACACACTTCAAAATCACGGTTCCCGTTTGATGCAATGCACGATGATCCTCTCCGATTTTTTTCCACAAGGCTTTTAATTCTGGAATTGGTGGCTCAATCGAATTATAAAAATGGCCAAAATGGCATTTATTTCCATCCACTTGAAATGGTACAAGCTCTCCGGTTTCTACAATCGTTTTTAATCTAGTAATCCAGCCTTTATGAGCAACAACTGCAGCATCAAGATAAGAACACAACTCCTCTTTCGTTAGTGCGTAGAATGGATCTTCTGACATTTCCCCCATTTTATGTAGAAGCTGATCCACGCCTCCCTCTATGTGTTCCAGTGGGTTTAATGCCTCTGCAGACTTTTGTCCAATTTCATGCAATCCTTGTGCATCACTGCTTAAGATTTTGCATGCGTCTTCAATTTCAGAAGAACGTGCTTCAATCTCATTCATGGAACTCGAAATCTCTTCACTTACTGCAGCCAAGTTACTAATACTATCCGTAATTGCGGCAACATGTTTCTCATTTTCTTCATTCAATTGCCACACATCCATAATTTTTTCATTAACGGTTTTTAAGGCATCGATTGCCTGCGCAACGCTCTCAACGCTCTTAGAAGAGGCCGCACGCACGCCTTCCACAAACTCACTCATGGTAGTGGTCAAGGTCTTTGTTTCATCTGCTAATGAGCGAATTTCATCCGCAACTACTGCGAACCCCTTTCCAGCTTCCCCAGCTCTAGCCGCTTCAATAGAAGCATTGAGTGACAGCAAATTGGTCTGAGAAGATATGGCATTAATTCCGTCAATAACTTTTGTCATTTCTCCGATTACACCAGAAAGATTATCCATATCTTCGCTCATTGTTTCTGAAGCTGTAATTGTCTGATTTGATAATTTTCGGATATCCGTAAGCTCGTTTTGACCAGTTTCTATTTTGTCCAATACATTGGATGAAGCCTCTGAAACCTCAAGTATTGTGTTTGTTAAATCTTCATGTCGCCCCGATACAATTCCTGCAACCTCAGTTGCATCGGATGCCGCTTGATAAATGCCTTCACTGGACTGTTCAACCGATTCTGCAATTTCTAGTAACCGTTCAATATAGAATTTGATTTCCAAATCCATTTCGCTAATTCTTGCAACTGCACTGACATTCAAATCATATACTGTTGCAAACGCCTTACGTCCATTTTGTAAACGTGCATGCATATTCTTTAACTCTTGGCTAATATTCTCATAATCAGCAGATTCAAGCTTTGATAATGCGGAAATTGCACTGGTAAGATTTTGCTTTTTTCCCATTTGTTTCCTCCATTGGTACCATACTGTACTATACAACAATAATATACATTACATATTATAGCACTTTCGCACTATTTTCAAGCATATTAGATACACATTTTACCTA
>JAZUHO010000159.1:0-1934 GCA_045641745.1 Agathobacter sp.
CTAAGCATCCTAACACAAAGGTTTACCTCGGCGAATATGCTTCAAAGGACAAGAAGTTGGTTGACGCGCTTGCAGAAGGTCTTTACCTGCTAGGTTGTGAACGTAACGGTGATGTAGTTACAATGACATCTTATGCTCCTCTCTTTGCTAAGAAGGATCACTTGTCTTGGAATCCTGATTTGATCTATTTCGATAACCTTCGTCCTTATCTTACTTGCTCTTATTATGTACAGCAGATGTTCGGACAGAGCGCAGGTCAGTATTTCTATGGCGATTGCGTTAAGTTCGATGGTGTAACAGAAGAGAAGTTTGCTGGTCAGAGCGTTATCCTCAACGTGAAGACAAAGGAACTCTTCGTTAAGATGTGTAATGCAGATTCTCATCCAATCAGCGCAAATCTTAACCTTAGCCGTTTCCCTGGATTCAAGAATGTAGAGGTAACAACTCTCACAGGCGATCCAATGGCAGAGAACAATTTCGACGAACAGCCTATTGCTCCTTCAACAGAGAGCATTAAGCTTAAGAAGAAAACTACTATTGAAGTTCCTGCTAATACATTCATGATGATTCGTATTAAGCTTTAATATTAAAAACCGCAGGGAACGAAAGTTTTCTGCGGTTAATGTATTTATGATAGACATTCTAAAAAAAATCAGCAAGTTCATGGGTTCGTACACATCGCTGGTAGTAATACTTGCAGCGGTGATTGCGGGCCTTTGTCCTTCTACTTTTGCTTGGGTACAACAAGGACAGCGTCCAAATATAATTTTGGGTATAATAATGCTCACAATGGGTTGTACTCTTTCGACTGAAGATTTCAAAATCCTATTGAAGCGTCCTACGGATATTCTGTTAGGAACAATCGCTCAATTTACCGTAATGCCATTTGTGGCTTATGGTCTTTCATTATTATTTAACCTTAATCCTTTTCTATCTGCTGGAATTATCCTCGTTGGCTGTTGTCCTGGAGGTGTTTCAAGTAACATCATGAGTTTCCTTTGTCGAGGCGATGTTGCTTTCTCTGTAGGAATGACTACCGTATCAACACTTCTTGCTCCAGTTGTAACACCATTAATGGTATTGTGGCTTGCTGGTCAACAAATCGAAGTTGATGCATGGGGAATGTTCCAGAACATCTGCATCGTAACATTACTTCCTGTTGCCATTGGTGTGGTATTCAATTATTTCGGTTCTCGTTCCGCTAAAAATTCCGGAAATGCTGAATCGCATTGGTTTGAAGACACTAAAGCCATACTTCCAGGCGTGTCGGTAATTGCATTGGCATGCATTGTTGGTGGCGTAATATATACAGTTCATCCTCGACTTGAAGAGAATGGATTATCTCTGATATTCCTTACTTTAGGTGTAGTTACTTGTCATAACGGTTTAGGATATCTTTTAGGATATACTATTGGAAAACTCGCAGGATTTACTACAGCTAAGAAGAGAACGATAAGTATTGAAGTAGGCATGCAGAATGCAGGAATGGCAACCGTACTCGCAAACGGATTCTTCGCAACACCAGCAGCAATTGCAGCAAATCCACTCGCTGCATTGACTGTTGTTCCATGTGCAATCTCTTGTGCTTATCATAGCATTTCTGGAACAATCCTTGCTGGGTGGTTCAAGAGTTTAGATAATAGAAAAACAAAAGATTAATTAAGGAATAAATCTTATTCTTGAATATGAGAAAGATCGAATTACTTGCTCCTGCTAAAAACGTAGAAATCGGCAAAGAGGCATTTAATCATGGTGCAGATGCAGTTTACATCGGTGCACCAAGATTCAGCGCACGTGCTGCTGCAGGTAATGAAATCAAAGACATTGAATCACTTGCATCCTACGGACATCAGTTTGGTGCTAAGACAATAATAGCATTCAACACTATAATGCGCGACAACGAGCTTCCATTAGCCGAGAAGATGGCGTGGCAA
>JAZUHO010000160.1:0-11348 GCA_045641745.1 Agathobacter sp.
TTTACTTTGGTTTGTGTTTAAATGGTCTAAAATCATAGTGAGCAGCTAAAATGGACCACAAAGAAGTGTTGGAACAGGTAAGAAATGGTCCGATTCAGTAGAATACGGATGAAAATGGACCAAAAATAAGTGTTGGGAAAGGCAAAAAATGGTCCGATTCAGTAGAACACGGATGAAAATGGACCATATATGAGAAACTTCCTTCCTATCAAGAAAAAAACGCTCCGAGAGGAAGAACCGAATGCCGAGAGGCAGAAGCGGATGCACTGAGGAATATTGCTATAAAGCGGGAAAATATTACTAATTTCATTGAAGAAAATATCATAGTGTGTTACTATGGTACTATATAAAACGGGAATAATTGGCAGGAGCCAAAGAAAGTGAGGAGTGTCAGTTGGAGCAGAGAAAGTATAAGTATCAGGACGAAGAAGAAAGATATTTGAGACTGAACCGAATGTACATATGTATGCAAGGGCTCATTTTTTTTATGTTTATTGTGTACAACGTAACAGCGGCGCTTCGGGGATTTCAGACAGTATCAGTTGCTATGGGAAATTCTATTAATGTGGTTATTGTGTCTATCGTAAATGCGGTGCTGTATTTTCGAAAGAAGTCGTCGAGACGACTGAAATATCTCCTGACGATAGAGAGTTGTGTTTGTGTACTTGGTATGGCTTTTTTAACCGATGCGGAATTCATATACTTTGTACTTATTGCAGTGAATATTATTCAAATTCCATATTATGAAGAAAAGAATTCAAAGAACTGCTTTATCATTACAAGTGCCATCTATTTTGTTGCAATTATCGTCCGCTATATGCATGGCGTTCGAGGTACGGATTCGGATTCTTTATGTAGAGTACTGATGATAGAGATTGTTATGCTGGGAACCTATATTTTGGGAAGAGTGTCAAAGTCCTTTAGTGACGATGCACTGGGGGCAGCAAACGAACAAATGAGGAAAAGTACAGCGATTCTTCAAGATGTTCTTGGGGTATCGGATACCGTGCAAGCGAAATCGGAGTTAGGAAATGATAAGATTGAGCATCTAGTAAGCATTATGGAACAGGTTTCTGTTAACATGAATGAGATTGCAAGTGCGACCAGTGAGACTTCAATGAGTATTGCAAACCAGTCACAAATGACAGAAGCCATTCAGCAATCCATTGAGGCAACTAGCGCAAAATCGCAGGAAATTGTTGCGATAGCAGAACAATCTTCCGAGGATATCTTTGGAAGCCTAAGTGATATGAAAGAACTGAAATCACAGACGGAAAAGATGGCGGAAATCAATGAGCAGGTTACGGCATCTATGGAACGATTGCGTGAGAAAACAAAGGATGTTGAGAACATTGCGGGAATGATTCTTACTATTTCCAATCAGACAAATCTTTTGTCATTGAATGCCTCCATCGAGAGTGCGCGAGCTGGTGAAGCAGGACGAGGCTTTGCTGTCGTAGCAGATCAGATTCGACAGCTTGCAGAGCAAACAAGAGAATCTACTGAGGAAATTACAAGAATCACCTTGGAATTAAACGAGAATGCAGATCAGGTGGTACAGTCTGTAAATTCATCTTTGGAGGAATCAGAGATTCAAAATGAAAAGATTGGTAAAGCGGTAGAAACCTATGAAGCTTTGAATGAAAATATGGAGAAGCTCATTACAGGAGTGCAGGAAATGGATGCGCAGATTACAGAACTAGCGGATTCCAATACGCAGATTGTCGAGAATAGCACTCGTATTTCTGAGGCAACGGAGGCGGTAACGGAGAATTCTCACCTCGCAAAAGAAATGAGTGAAGAGAATCTGGATTATGCAAAAGGCGTGAAAGCCGTTATTGATGAGATATGCAGTACAACCGATCACATGAGGAGCCTGAATTAAAATAAATGAATACGAAATCCTAAACGTGAATAACTAATTTAAAATCAATATATATAATCTTAATATCGTGAATAGAGAACACGAGAATCAGGACTTGACATGGAAAAATGCAATGCATATAATGAAAACAATTGAAGCAAAGAAAAGGCGTTGATGGGAAAAAGTACAGATTTATAGAACGTACAGAAAGTAACCGGTTGATGAGAGGTGCACGCATACGTAGATTTGGAATACATCCTTGAGCTCCACACTGAAGCTTTCCAGATAGGAGAGTGGGTAGGCTGTGGCGGAATAGTCCCCGTTAAATGGACGGAAGTGTTGTCGGACACTTCGTGAGATAAATAGTGTGAGCTATTTATGAATTAAGGTGGTAACACGAGATAATACCCTCGTCCTTATGTAAGGACGAGGGCTTTTTATATGTACGCCTTGCGGCGCACGTCGCTTTTTCTACAGAAGCAAATGAGATTCTCGTCCAAGGTAGATAGATAAGATAGAAAAGGAGATTAATATGACATTATACGATGAATTAGTAGCTCGTGGTTTAATTGCACAGGTTACAGATGAAGAAGAAATCAAAGAATTAATTAATAACGGAAAAGCAACCTTTTATATTGGATTTGATCCAACAGCAGATAGTTTACATGTAGGACATTTCATGGCATTGTGTCTTATGAAACGTTTACAGATGGCTGGAAATAAGCCAATCGCATTGATTGGTGGCGGAACAGCCATGATAGGAGATCCTTCTGGACGTACCGACATGCGTCAGATGATGACACCAGAAACCATTCAGCATAACTGTGATTGCTTCAAGAAACAGATGAGTCGTTTTATTGACTTTGGTGAGGGCAAGGCCCTGATGGTAAACAATGCCGATTGGTTAATGGATTTAAATTACGTAGAAGTACTTCGTGAAGTAGGTCCACATTTCTCTGTAAATCGTATGTTATCACACGAGTGCTACAAACAGCGTATGGAGAGAGGCTTGACCTTTATCGAGTTTAACTACATGATTATGCAGAGCTACGATTTCTATGAATTATTCCAGAAATATGGATGTAATATGCAGTTCGGTGGAGATGACCAGTGGGCAAATATGCTTGGTGGAACCGAATTAATTCGTCGTAAGCTTGGAAAAGATGCACATGCGATGACTATCAAACTTCTTTTGAACTCAGAAGGTAAGAAAATGGGTAAGACACAGTCTGGTGCAGTATGGCTTGACCCAGAAAAAACTTCTCCATTTGACTTCTTCCAGTACTGGAGAAATGTCGCAGATAGCGATGTATTGAATTGTATTCGTATGTTAACCTTCCTTCCATTAGAGGAAATCGATGCTATGGATAGCTGGGAAGGTGCACAGCTTAACCAGGCAAAAGAGATCCTTGCATACGAGTTAACAAAACTTGTACATGGTGAGGAAGAGGCAGAGAAGGCAAAAGAAGCTAGCCACGCTCTCTTCTCAGGTGCAGGTGATTCGGCAAATATGCCAACAGTAGAAATTGCAGAAGAAAACCTTTTCAATGGAGCTTTAGATATTATGGGAGTTCTTGTGGCAGCAGGACTTGCAGAAAGCCGTTCGGATGCACGTCGTGCCGTTCAGCAGGGTGGTGTTACCGTGGATGGCGAGAAGGTTACTGACATTGCAACCAGCTACGCTCTTTCTGACTTTGCAGGAGATGGTAAGGTTGTAAAACGTGGAAAGAAGAAATTTGCAAAGGTTATTGCCAAATAGTACCATGAAAATGAGAAAAATTGATTGACAAAATACCATCTCTTGCGTATATTGAACTAAGATAATAAATAACTCGTGAGGGAGTAGTTCGCGCGAAGCGTGATTTGTCAACAAACCCGGTAGCTTCTACCTGGCAAATCTTAAAGAATGAGACTCATGTATGCCTGCAGGCTGATTTCGCAGGCATACGTGGGTTTTTTTGTTACTTATTTTTGCGGGCAAAACCTGGCGAACATATTACGCAGTATAAGTGAAAGAAAGAGGTAAACTATGGCACTATTTATTGAAATTTTCCTGATTGGAGTGGGGCTTTCTATGGATGCCTTCGCTGTTTCCATCTGCAAGGGATTGGGAATGTCGAAGCTGAATAAGAAGCAGGCGATAATCATTGGTGTGTATTTTGGAGGATTTCAGGCGTTGATGCCACTCGTTGGATGGGCACTTGGAATTAATTTTCAACAGTACATTACATCGGTGGACCACTGGATTGCATTCGCACTATTGGGATACATTGGTGGAAAGATGGCAATTGAGGCAATCAAGGGATGGAAAGAAGAGGAGCGTGTTGAGGAAAAGGATAAACCCTTAGACCATAAGGAAATGCTTCTTATGGCAATTGCAACAAGTATTGATGCGTTAGCCGTGGGAATTACATTTGCATTCTTAGATACTCCAATTGTAGAGGCGATTGTTGTAATTGGAATTACAACCTTTGTGTTATCAATCATTGGAGTGGCTGTGGGAAATATTTTTGGAAGCAAGTATAAGAGTAAAGCAGAGCTTGTTGGAGGCATTATCCTGATTGCAATTGGTGTGAAAATCTTAGTAGAGCATTTAGGATTGATTTAAGTTATAAAATGAGAGCTAGTGGCAAATGCTAGCTGATAGAAAGAGAGGGAATTTATGGACAAATTAATGCAGGCAATACCATTTTCACAGACCTTGTGGTTTCAGATTATCCTGTTGGTAATCGGCTTTGTATTTCTAATTAAAGGAGCGGATTTCTTTGTGGAAGGTAGCTCAAGTGTTGCGAAGAGACTGAAGGTTCCAAGTATCATTATTGGAATGACAATCGTGGCGATGGGAACGTCACTTCCAGAGACGGCAGTCAGTATTACGGCATCTATCACAGATAATAATGCGCTTGCAATTAGTAATGCGGTGGGCTCTAACATTTTTAACCTGATGGTGGTAATCGGTGCTTGCGCACTCCTTGTTCCAGTAAAGGTGCAGCTTCAGACACTGAAGAAAGACATTCCATTTTCCATCGTTTGTGCGTTGGCGCTTCTTGCCTTAGGAGCAATCGGAATGACGCTTGGCCATATCGATGGTGTCATCTTATTAGTGATATTTGTTGGCTTCATTTTATCCATGATTAACAATGCGAAGAAAGCGCGAAATGCAGGAGAAGAAGAAAACGAGTTCCTTCAGGAAGCAGAGAATATGGAATTATTATCCGTTGGAAAAAGCGTGCTTTACATTGTACTTGGAGCCTGTGCCATCGGCCTGGGAGGCGATTTTGTAGTAGATAGCGCATCCTTTGTAGCTGCGCATTTTGGAATCAGCCAGACCATTATTGGACTTACGGTTGTTGCACTCGGAACATCACTTCCAGAGCTTGTAACATCGATTGTGGCAGCTCGAAAGGACGAAGTAGATATGGCACTTGGAAATGCTATTGGTTCTAATGTGTTTAATATTCTTATGGTGCTTGGTATTGCGGGCGCCATCAGTCCAATTACCTTTATGATGGAAAACATTATCGATATCGTAATTTTGGTGGTATTCAGCGCCATCGTATGGGTTATGGCATGGACCAAAAAGCGTTTGGATAAGGGAGAGGGACTTATCATGATTCTTCTTTACGCCGCATATGTTGTCTACATTTGTATGCGTTAATTCTAATACAAAATTAATAGAATCTTTAGCAATGCTGCCTGAGAAAAGGCGTATAATGTACAAGTGAGAAGACAAAAAGGAGGGGCATTATGGCTTTTGAATTTGATTTAAACAAGGTAAAAGAGTCAATTATGGACTTGGGAAAGGATGTTGGAGACCGCGCAAAAGAGGCAACCACCATCGTGAAAATTAAAGCAGATATACATACAAAAGAGGAGTTTCTTGAGAAACAATACGCAGAGCTCGGCCGTGCATATTACGAGGCACATCATACGGAAGATGTACCAGAGCAGGAGCATTTCGCCACAATTGAAGAGGCGTTGAATGAGCTACAGAGACTGAATGATGAGCTCTTAAGTGTGCAAGGAGCTGTTGTATGCGAAAAATGTGGTACCAAGCAGTCCAACACACACGCTTTTTGCGAGAAGTGTGGTGCGCAGCTAGAAGACATTGTGGATGGAACCTTTAAAGAGGATGACTTCTTTGAGGAGACAGAAGCGGAAGAATCGACTGAAACGGACACAACGACCGAAGAGTAGAAGGGTCGGTAGAACCTGTTACGTCTATGGGGACATAAGGTAGGCGAGAGCTTAGATTTGGACATGACACAAGTATTAGCATAGGGCAGTGACACAGGACACTTTATTGACATTTTCAACGAGGCATGATAAATTATGTGCATAAGTGAATAGAAATAAAGAAAACACGTGGAAAAAGAGAGTACGTTTGTAGGAAACCGAAAGAGAGTTCCGGTAGCTGAAAAGGAATGGCGAAATACAGAGGGAAGATGGCTTTGGAGTGGCAATCATGAATCGCGGAGGTTCGAGAAGTGACTGGCGAATAAGGATTGACGGGACCGCCTGTTATAGCGGAGAGTATTAGACATGGCATGATGGTATGTAACACGGAAGGTGTTGGTAAGACTATGTGCATGAAAGGATACTTAGTGAGGTTGAAGGCCGCAAGGCTTCAACAAAGAGAAGTGGTAACACGAGAATATCGCTCGTCTTCTTATATGAGAGAAGACGGGCGCTTTTTTTATTTCATAGAGGAACTTTCTTTCCCATGAAATGAAATGCTCCGCGCGCAAAGAGTGCACAGCATTTTTTGTTTTATTCACGGAAATAGAAAACAATCGATTACAATCAGAAAGGAGAATAACATGGCAAATAAGGGAAAATATTATATGACAACTGCCATTGCCTATACATCAGGCAAACCACATATCGGAAACACCTATGAAGTAATTCTTGCAGATGCAATTGCAAGATATAAAAGAGCAGAAGGATACGAGGTATACTTCCAGACAGGAACAGATGAGCACGGTCAGAAAATTCAAGAAAAGGCGGAGGCTGCTGGAATTACACCAAAGCAGTACGTAGATGAGGTTGCTGGCGAAGTAAAACGTCTTTGGGATCTTGTAAACGCAAGCTACGACAATTTTGTTCGTACCACAGACGAAGACCATGAGAAATGTGTTAAGAAGATTTTCAAGAAATTGTATGATCAGGGAGATATCTATAAGAGCTCATACGAAGGATTATACTGTACTCCATGTGAGTCCTTCTGGACAGAGTCACAGCTTGTGGATGGAAAATGTCCAGACTGTGGTCGTGAGGTAAAACCAGCCAAAGAGGAAGCATATTTCTTTAAAATGAGCAAATATGCTGAACGATTAATTGAGCATATCAATACACATCCAGATTTTATTCAGCCTGTATCACGTAAAAACGAGATGATGAATAACTTCTTGTTACCAGGCTTACAGGATTTATGTGTATCAAGAACTTCTTTCAGCTGGGGTATTCCAGTAGATTTCGATGAGAAGCATGTGGTATATGTATGGCTCGATGCGCTTACAAACTATATTACAAAGATTGGCTATGATCCAGATGGCTCTAACGAGCTCTTCAATAAGAACTGGCCAGCAGATTTACACTTGATTGGAAAAGATATCGTTCGTTTCCATACAATTTATTGGCCAATTTTCTTAATGGCATTAGATTTACCATTGCCAAAACAGGTATTTGGACATCCATGGTTATTACAGGGTGGCGAGAAAATGAGTAAATCCAAGGGTAATGTAATTTATGCGGATGATTTGGTAGAATTATTCGGTGTAGATGCAACACGTTACTTTGTACTTCATGAGATGCCATTTGAGAATGATGGAATTATCACCTGGGATTTGGTAATTGAAAGATTTAACGCAGAGCTTGCAAATGTATTAGGAAATCTTGTTAACCGTACGGTGTCCATGAGTAATAAATACTTTGATGGCGTTGTGAAAGCAACGGGAGTGACCGGCGAAGTAGATGAAGACCTTAAGGCTGTTGTTACAGGAACAAAGGCGCGCGTACAGGATAAGATGGATAAGCTTCGCGTGGCAGATGCAATCACAGAAGTATTTGCATTATTCCGTCGCTGCAATAAATACATTGACGAAACAACACCATGGGTACTTGCTAAGAATGAAGCAGATAGCGACAGACTGAGTGAAGTGCTTTACAATTTAGTGGAGTCAATCACCATTGGCGCAAGCTTACTTCACAGCTTCTTACCAGAGACTGCTGAGAAAATCGTTGCACAATTAAATACAACACTTCGTGAGTTTGATGTATTAGATCAGTTCGGTTTATATGAGAATGGGAAGAAAGTTACAGATACACCAGCTATCCTATTTGCACGTTTAGATGCAAAGGAAATTATGCCAAAGGTTGAGGCAATTCAGGCTGCACAGAAGGCTGAATATGAGGCTGAGCAGGCTCGTTTAAATGGAGGAGAGACCGTGGAAGAGAAGAACGAAGACGTAATTGATATCCCAGCAAAAGAGGAATGTACGTTTGATGATTTCGAGAAATTACAGTTCCAGGTAGGTGAGATTATTGCATGTGAAGCAGTTGAAAAATCCAAAAAGCTTCTTTGCTCACAGGTAAAAATTGGTAGCCAGGTGAAACAGATTGTTTCAGGAATCCGTAAATACTATACTCCAGAGGAGATGGTAGGAAAGAAAGTAATGGTTCTTGTAAACTTAAAACCAGCTAAGCTTGCTGGCGTATTGTCAGAGGGGATGCTTCTTTGTGCAGAGGATGCAGAGGGAAATCTCGCACTCATGAAACCAGAGAAAGACATGCCAAGCGGAGCTGAAATTGCATAGGGATAAAATTTGCGATGATTTGGGGTGCACGATTACGTGCACCCTTTTTGTGCTACGAGAATGGTTATATAAACGTATTTTAAGGGTTTTCTTGAATTTATAGGAAAAAGGATGCATAATATAGATAGGTGCGCGATTTTTCAAAATTATAATTTCATAGTTAGAAAGGGACATTAGAAAAATCGAAATAGGAATTAGTAATATGCGAAAGAAATAGGAGAGCACAATGGAGTACTTTGATATCGTGGACGAATTAGGGAATCCAACTGGTAAGACAGTAGAACGCGCAGTAGCGCATGAGAAGGGCTTGCGTCATAGAACAAGTCATGTTTGGATATTTCGCAAAAAAAATGGAAGAATACAAATATTATTACAAAAAAGATGTGCCCAGAAGGATTCATTTCCAGGGTGTTATGATATATCCAGCGCAGGACATATACCAGCAGGGGATGATTACCGAGAATCTGCGCTTCGCGAGTTGGAAGAAGAGCTTGGAATTCAAGTGAAATCCGAAGAGCTCCACGAGGTGGGAATGCATTCTATTCATGAAGAAGGAAATTTTCACCATGCTAAATTTGTAGATAACCAAGTAAGTAAGGTTTTTATGCTATGGCTTGACTGGAATGAAGAAGAATTCCGCTTGCAACCAGAGGAAGTGGAAAGCGTACGCTGGATGGATTTCGAAGAGTGTATGGCTGCAGTAGAGGAAAATAGCATTCCAAACTGTATTGATATGGAAGAGTTAAAATTGTTGAAGGAGCATCTGAATGATTTTTGAGACACATGCACATTATGACGATGAACGATTTGAAGAAGATCGTGATTCGTTGATTGCGTCCCTGCAATCCAATGGAATTGGAACCGTAATTAATGTTGGTGCATCGATAGAAAGTACAAAAAGTACAATTGAGCTGGCAAAGAAATATGATTTTATCTATGCAGCAGTAGGGGTGCATCCAAGCGATATCGCCGACTTAAACGAAGAGACGTTTGCTTGGTTGCGCGAACAGGTCGCCTTTTCAAAGACGGTTGCAATCGGAGAGATTGGATTAGACTATTATTGGGACAAAGAGCCAGAGGTGCAGGAAAGACAAAGAGAATGGTTCCGCCGTCAAATGGATTTGGCGTATGAAGTAAACCTTCCCGTTATCATTCATTCGAGAGATGCGGCAGAGGACACCATGCAGATTCTGAAGGAATATGGACCAAGAGAGCGAGCTGGTGTGATTCATTGTTATTCCTATTCCCCAGAAATGGCGAAAGAATTTGTTAAGCTGGGATATGATATAGGAGTCGGTGGCGTCGTCACATTTAAGAATGCGAAGAAGTTAGTAGAGACGGTAAAGGAGATTCCTTTGGAGCGCATCCTGCTAGAGACTGACTGCCCTTATATGGCACCTGAGCCTCATCGAGGCAAGCGCAATAGCTCCCTCTATTTAGAGTATGTAGCGGAAAAAATAGGACAAATCAAAGAAGTGCCGCAAAGTGTAGTAATTCAGCAAACAACTTTGAACGCAGAGAATTTGTTTAAAATAGGCTAAACGTACCAATTGTTAAATGAAGATTAAAACGAAAAGTGAAAAAAGTACTATTTTTGTACAAAATAGATACAAATTATGCAAGAGAAATAGCACAAGAGAAACAGTATAAGAGAAATCACACAACAGAAATTGTAAAAGTGAGTAAGAATAACACGTAGTAGAAAGAAGAGGAACCATATCGATGGCAACTTTAGGAAATCCAAAGAACACGATTGAAGTGTTACAGAAGTATAATTTCAATTTTCAGAAGAAATTCGGACAGAATTTTTTAATTAATACGGCAATCCTAGAAGAGATTATTGACGCAGCAGAAATTACAAAAGATGATTTCGTGTTGGAAATTGGACCAGGTATAGGAACCATGACACAGTATTTGTGCGAAGCGGCAAGAGAAGTGGTAGCAGTGGAAATTGATACCAATTTAATTCCTATCTTGGAAGATACCTTAAAAGAATATGATAATGTCAGCGTACTGAATCAGGACATTTTAAAGGTAGATATTAACAAGCTGGCAAATGAAAGAAATGGCGGTAAGCCGATTAAAGTAGTGGCAAATTTGCCATACTATATAACGACACCAATTATTATGGGACTTTTTGAAAGTCATGTGCCAATTGACAGCATTACAATTATGGTGCAAAAAGAGGTGGCGGATCGTATGCAGGTAGGACCAGGAACCAAGGATTATGGCGCCCTTTCCCTCGCGGTTCAGTATTATGCGCATCCAGAAATTGTTGTGAATGTGCCACCAAGCTGCTTTATGCCACAACCAAAGGTGGGATCGGCAGTTATTCGTTTGACAAGACACGAGAAGGCGCCTGTAGAGGTGAAAAACGAAAAATTGATGTTTCAAATTATTCGTGCTTCCTTTAATCAGCGTCGAAAAACTTTAGCGAATGGGTTAAATAATTTTGGATTTGCCCTTACAAAAGAGCAGATTCAAGAGGCGATAGAGGAGCTGGCTGTTCCAGTGACAATTCGTGGCGAAGCGCTTACCCTGGAGCAGTTTGCGCAGCTCAGCAATATTATAGGAGCCAAAATGAATCAGGAATAATCTCGGGCATCCCAGTTCTTAACAGGAAAAATGTGAATAAAAAGAGAATCATCTGTCCATACTTATGTTATCAA
>JAZUHO010000161.1:0-17886 GCA_045641745.1 Agathobacter sp.
CCTAACACTCTATGATTCATTTATCGGCTTTATAGCTGAATACTTTATATTTGGCTTTAGAATTGCACTTCCGGTTTTTGTTTCGATTATGCTTTTAAACTGCATTCTTGGAATTATGGCTAAAATTGCACCACAGATGAATATGTTTGCAATTGGTATGCAATTAAAGGTTCTTTTGGGATTTGCGGTAATGTTTTTGGCCGTATATATGCTACCTTCCATTGCTAATTTTATTTCTATCGAGATGAAAAATATGATTGTATTGATGATTGAGGGCATGCGTTCATGATAGAGTATAATCTTCAGTTCTTTGCAAAAGAGGGACCCGGCGGAGAAAAAACGGAGCCGGCTACTGCGAAAAAACTCAAAGATGCCAGAGAAGATGGTAAAGTTGCAAAGAGTAAGGAATTGACATCGGCATTTGGACTTATTGCTTTGTTTTTAAGTATAAAGATATTCATCGCCTTTTTGGGAGAGAATATGCTTGGTGTATATACCTTTATCCTTTCGACAATGCCAGAGTTTGTTATGGTTAATCGTGCAGGACTATCCAGTGTCGCAGCAAGCAATTTAGTGGTAAATATGCTAGGCAAGATTATGATTATTTTGGCGCCTTTTTTTATCATCGGCGTAGTCATTACCCTACTAATTAGTATTATGCAAGTAGGATTAAAAGTAACAACAAAGCCTATGCAGCCTAAGCTTTCTAATATGAATCCCCTAAGTGGATTCAAAAGGATTTTTTCAAAAGATTCTTTGTTTGAGTTGGTAAAGTCAATTATTAAAATTGCAGTTATCGCATATATTGCGTATGTCTCTATAAAGGGGGACGCTGACAAAATATTTATTCTCTATGAAATCTCTTTGAAACAAGCGATTGCTGGAGTTGGCACATTAATTATTGATACTGGATTAAAAATTAGTATTGTGTATCTGATTGTTGGTATCGCTGATTATGTTTACCAAAAGCACAAATTCAAGGAAGATATGAAGATGACCAAGCAAGAGGTCAAGGATGAATATAAAAATACAGAAGGAGATCCGCAAATTAAGGGAAAACAGCGAAGAAGAATGCAAGAGGCTTCGCAGCGTCGAATGATGCAGGATGTTCCTAAGGCGGATGTTGTAATTACGAACCCGACACACTTTGCTGTTGCCATAAAATATGATGCAAATGTGAGCGCTGCACCGATTGTGTTGGCAAAAGGAGAAGATTTCCTGGCACAGAAAATAAAAGAGATTGCTAGGGAAAATCATGTACAAATTGTTGAAAATAAGCCATTGGCACGTATGTTATATGCGAACGTAGATATAGGAGCAGAGATTCCACCAGAATTGTATCAAGCAGTCGCAGAAGTACTTGCAGTGGTGTATCATACAAATAATACGTAAGAAAGGAGGAAGCAAGAATGAAGAAAGCGGATATCGGAGTTGGCTTATATTTGTTAGCTGCAGTAATTTTCTTTATTATTCCAATCCCATCCGTTCTTCTTGATGTGATGCTTGCAATCAATATTTCGGTTGCACTCATTATCTTGTTTAACTCTTTATTTGTGAAAGAAGTGTTGGATATGTCTTTCTTTCCAACGCTATTGTTATTTACGACCATTTTTCGTATTTCATTAAACGTATCTTCAACCCGTTTGATTTTAACAACAGGAAATCCAGGTAATGTTGTAAAAACATTCGGAAATTTCGTGGGTGGCGGAGATATGATAATTGGTACAATTGTATTTATTGTACTGGTGTTAATTCAGTTTATTGTAATTAACAAAGGTTCTGAACGTGTTTCTGAGGTAACCGCACGATTTACCTTGGATGCAATGCCTGGTAAACAGATGGCGATTGATGCAGATTTGAACACTGGGGCGATAACAGATAAAGAGGCGCGTGAACGCCGCGAAAAAATACAGATGGAATCGAACTTTTTTGGTTCCATGGATGGTGCTACCAAATACGTAAAAGGAGATGCAACAGCAGGTCTTATTATTACGTTTATCAACCTGATTGGTGGTACTGCACTTGGAGTTATGAACCAAGGCTTGGGATTTCAGGATGCAATTTTACAATATGGTATCCTAACGATAGGTGATGGTCTGGTTTCTCAGATTCCTTCGTTGTTGATTTCTTTATCAACAGGTATTTTAGTTACAAAGGGAAGTCATGACGCAGACTTTAGTGGAATATTAGTAAAACAGCTTTTTGGTATTCCAAAAGTACTTTATATTGTTGGTGCAGTATTAATTTTCTTAGGAATCTTTACACCACTGAATTGGGCATTGTTTATTTTGCTTGGTTTGCTGTTTATTGTTGCTGGAAAATCTATCAACAAAGGAATTGGTATTGAAACCATTGAAGAAGAGACTCAGATGGCAGAATCTGAGGCGGAGGAAATTCGTAAACCAGAAAATGTGGTATCATTGCTTCAGGTGGATCCTATTGAGTTGGAGTTTGGCTATGGTATTATTCCACTTGCAGATGTGAATCAAGGCGGTGACTTATTAGATCGTGTGGTAATGATTCGTAGACAAGTAGCGCTCGAATTAGGAACCGTAGTTCCGATTATTCGTTTGCGTGATAATATTCAATTGAATCCAAATCAATATATCATTAAGATAAAGGGAATTCAGGTCACAGAAGGAGAAATTTTGTTCGATCATTATATGGCAATGAACCCTGGATATGTAGAAGAGGAAATTACAGGTATTCCGACCTTTGAACCGTCGTTCCATTTACCTGCGTTGTGGATTACAGAAGGACAGCGAGAGCGTGCGGAGAGCCTTGGCTATACGGTGGTAGATCCACCATCCATTATTGCAACGCATTTGACAGAAATCATTCGTTCTCATATTGCAGAACTTTTGACACGTCAGGATGTACAGAATTTGGTAAACAACTTAAAGGAATCCAATCCAGTCTTGGTGGACGAACTTGTTCCGAAACTATTAGGACTCGGCGAGATTCAAAAGGTATTGCAGAATTTACTCCGGGAAGGAGTTTCTATTCGCGACTTGCTTACAATTTTTGAAACGCTTGCGGATCATGCACCTACAACAAGAGATACAGATGTATTGACAGAATATGTAAGGCAAAATTTGAAGCGTGCAATTTCAAGTAAGTATTTTCCAGCAAATGAGACAACAAGTGTAATTACCTTGGATCCAAAAGTGGAACAAGAGATTATGCAATCTGTGAAACAAACAGAAGCTGGGGCTTATATTACATTAGATCCAGAAAAGACAAGAACAATTGTTGCTTCGCTTGAGAGTGAGATGGCTAAAATGGAAGAAATGGGGCGTGTTCCGATTGTTATCACTTCTCCAATTGTGCGAATGTATTTTAAAAAACTAACCGAAGATTATGTAAAGGATTTGATTGTAGTATCTTATAATGAAGTGGATTCTAACATTGAACTACAGTCAGTGGGGATGGTGACAGCATAAATGAACATTAACAAATTTCAGGGGAAAACAAAAGAAGAAGCGATTGAAAAGGCGAAGCGTGAATTGGGTGAACATGCAGTGATTATGAATATAAAGGAAATAAAGCCTAAGGGGATTTCTTCTATATTTAAAAAATCTACATATGAGGTGACAGCAGCTATGGAAGAAAAAGAATCGTTTTCAACACCAGTCAATGCAATAAAGACACCGAATGCCATTCATGAGTCAATTAATTTGACAGCAGATGAACAAATTCGAATTCCAACTCCGCAACGAAGTGATGAGGCGTCAGCTGCACTTCAAAGCGCGATAAGAATGAACATTCCTCATGCAAAAGAAGAAATTGCCAGAAAGCATGAAGAAGATCGAGAGGTACATACGAAAAGTAGCAATTATCGAAAAAGCTTTGAAAAAGAAAGTGATTTTGAACAGAGATTAGAAAATATATCGAATTTGCTAGAGGAAAAATTTAAGAATAAGGAAGAAGAGCTTCGAGAGGATGAAAAAAAGGAAATAGATACAGAACAAATCAATTTTGTTAAAATACTTTATAAGCAGTTAATTGCAAATGAAGTGAATGAGAAGTATGTGAATCAGATTGTGGAAGAAGTAGAAAGCTTTCTACGACCAGGAAATAGTTTGGATACCATACTATCTACCGTCTATCAGAAGTTAATTCTCCGGTTTGGAACCCCAAGGGTTATTTCGCTTACTGGAAGAAAGCCTAAAGTAGTGTTCTTTATTGGACCTACAGGAGTGGGAAAGACAACAACAATTGCCAAGATTGCTTCAAAATATAAGGTAGAGCATCATAAGAAGGTTGCATTCATTACAGCAGATACCTACCGTATTGCAGCGACAGAACAGCTACGGGTATATGCGAATATCTTGGATGCACCAATGTCAATTGTATATTCAGCAGAAGAAATGAATGCGTCAATTGAAAGAATGCTTGATTTTGACTTAATCTTTGTAGATACTGCGGGATTTTCACACAAGAGTGATGTTCAGCGGGAGGATATGAAGAAACTATTAAATGGAATCGACGATAGTTATGATAAGGAAGTATACCTTGTTTTAAGTGCTACAACAAAGTCGAAGGACTTGTTAGATATTACCGATATCTATCATGAAATATCCGATTATAAAATTATTTTCACAAAGTTAGATGAAACAACAACCTATGGAAATATTTTAAATATAAAACTATATTCTGGTGCTGATTTATCTTACGTAACAATAGGACAAAATGTGCCAGATGACATCGAAGTGTTAGATACTCAAAAAATTGTTAAAAATCTGCTAGGGGGTAAATAGAAACATGGATCAGGCAGAACAGCTGCGAAATGTAATAAAAAAACATAATCAAATAGACGCGGCTAATACTGCCAGAGTTATTACGGTTACAAGTGGAAAAGGTGGAGTTGGAAAGTCAAATGTTGCGGTAAATCTTGCAATACAACTTACAAAACTTGGAAAGAAAGTAATTATTTTCGATGCAGATTTTGGTCTTGCAAATGTAGAAGTAATGTTTGGCGCAATCCCGAAATATACGTTATTTGATTTGATATATAAGGGAATGAGCATATCCGAAATAATTACACCTGGACCATTGGGGATAGGATTTATCTCAGGAGGCTCTGGAGTATTAGGGTTAAATAATTTGTATAGAGAACAGATTATGTATCTGGTTAAGTCAATCAGTGAATTAAATGATTTAGCTGATTATATCATTATTGATACGGGAGCGGGGGTCTCCGATCAAGTTATGGAATTTGTTCTTGCGAGTCCGGAAGTACTCATGGTAACAACACCGGTACCGAGTTCACTTACGGATTCCTATTCTTTGTTAAAAGCCTTGTACCGTAGTCCGAATTTTATACAAAATGAAACGGAAGTACATGTACTGGCAAATAAGATAACCTCGGAAGAAGAGGCAAAGGCGGTATATGACAAATTGAATTCCGTCGTTTCACAATTCTTGAATGGAAAATTGGATTATATTGGTATGATTCCAAGAGATCCACTAGTTGAACAAGCCGTGAAACAACAGAAAACCGTTTCTTTGGAATATCCGGATTCTAACGCTGCAAAGGCATTTGAGACACTTGCAGAAAATTTGGTAAACGGAACACATAAGCAAGCGCATATTCGATGGGGAATTTCTCAAATGATTGCTAGCATTTTTAATAGAAAAATGTAGATTAAATTGATAGGAACATGGGTGAGAATATGGAAGGAAATACAACAATTATTCCAGGGGACAAAATAGAAATACGAGTTCTTCAGGAATTGGTACAGCATAAAGAGGGCGCTGATTTACCGAAGGTATATTTGAGCTCTGTTATGGATGTATTGTCGGAAACAGAATATGAGGTAATGATGCCCATTCGCGAAGGTAAAATGTATTTGCTACCAATCGATGTACGATTTGACTTTCTATTTATGTCAAATGGTGGTCTGTATCATGCAATAGGAATCGTGAGAGAAAGATATAAAAGGGATAAATTATTTATCCTAAAGATAGAGTTGACAACAAATATTACAAAGGTGCAAAGACGAGAGTTTTATCGTATGTCTTGTACGTTGGATTTTCAGTTTGTTGAAATTGAACCTGAGGTTGCCAATTTGCCAACTACAGAACAAATTCTTGTTCAAATTGCAGAAAACGACATGTTTTATTCCAATTTTTCAGGAACCATTTTAGATATTAGTGGTGGTGGAATTCGATTTGTCTCGGACATTGTGGTTGAAGAAAAACAATACATTTTATGTGAAATTGATTTAACATGTGGAGGAGAAACTAAGAAAGTACGATTGGTAGGACAGATTTTAGCGTCCCGTAAATTGGAAAATGCAGATGGAATCCGTGAGTATCGTGTTAAATTCTTGATAAAGGATAACAAGGTACGTGAAGAATTGATTCACTACATTTTCGAAGAGGAACGTAGAATAAGAAGGAAAGCAAAAAGGTAATTCATATGAAGAAAAACATTTTGGTAGACGATGACTCTGCACTCATGAGAAGAGTTATCTGTGATATAATCAATTCAGATAGTACTTTAGAATCAACTGATGTCTGTAGAGATGGTCTTGAGGCCTATGAACAGCTCAAGAAGAAAAAGTATGATGCAGTTATTCTTGATGTGAATATGCCTCGTATGGATGGTCTAGAGTTACTTGAACGGTTACAAAAAGAGAACATCAAAGCCACTGTAATTATGGTAAGTACTTTGACAACGAAAGATGCCGAAGTTACTATTCTTGCAATGGAGCGAGGTGCAATTGACTTTGTAACGAAACCAAATAATATTGTTGAAGCAAAGGGTGGCAGTTTCAAAAAGAGATTGTTGGAGGTCCTTGGCGTTGTACTCAAGACGAATACTGGAAATTCGGCTGCGAAAAGTGATATTTCTTCAAATCGAGTTGTTAAAAGAGAGGTAAAACGAGTAGTAGCAGCTGCAAAAGGTGGTAACCGAGTGGTAGCACTTGCTTGCTCTACAGGGGGACCGAAAGCATTGCAGAGTGTAATTCCGTATTTGCCGAGAAACTTAGATGCGCCAGTTGTTTTAGTACAGCATATGCCGGCTGGATTTACAAAGTCCATGGCAGAGCGATTAAACGAACTGAGTGATATCGAAGTAAAAGAAGCAGAAGATGGAGAAACATTGAGAAAAGGCGTTGTCTATATTGCACCAGGTGGTAAGCATATAGAAGTTAAGAAGAATGCAGATGGCAGTCATAGTGTAATATATAATGAAATGCCAGCAATTGGTGGTCTTAGACCATGCGCCAATATCATGTATGATTCATTATCCAATTCTGGTTATGACGAAATTGTTTGTGTCGTATTAACCGGAATGGGAGCGGATGGTACAAACGGAATCTTACAGCTAGCACAACATAAGCCGATATATGTGATATCGCAGACGGCGGATACCTGTGTCGTATATGGTATGCCGAAGGCGATAGCAGAGGCGGGGGTTGTTGATGAAGTTGTTCCCCTTGATGATGTTGCTAAAACAATCACAAAACGCGTGGGGGTAAAATGATATGGATGTAAGCCAATACCTAGAAATTTTTATTGATGAGAGTAGTGAACATTTACAGACCTTGAGTGATTGTATTATGGTTTTGGAGAAAGAACCAGACAACAAAGATACCATTAATGAAGTATTCCGTGCAGCACACTCACTTAAGGGAATGGCTGGAACTATGGGCTTCAAGCGTATGCAGCATGTGACACATGACATGGAAAATGTGTTTCAGGAAGTTCGAAGTGACAGAATTAAAGTAGACAGTGCAATGATTGATTTGCTATTTGAGTGTTTAGATGCAATAGATGCTTATGTGGCAAATATTAAAGCAAGCTCCGACGAAGGTACGGAAGACAATGAGATAATTATAAAAGAATTGAATGACTTCATAGCTAAGGCGAATGGAGAGACTCCAAGTGAGGCTCCAGCGAAAACAGAACAAGCCAAGAGTGAAAAGCCGGCGGAGACGGAGGAAAAATCTGGTGAAGAGGCACAAACCTTTGAACTAACAGATAGTGAAAAGGATGCGGTTAAGGGTGCACTTGAAGAAGGCAATCATGTATTTGCTGTAACGGTAAAAATTCAGAAAGATTGTTTGTTGAAAGCAGCAAGAGCTTTCTTGGTATTTAAGGCAGTTGAGGAGTTTGGTCAAGTTATTGTATATCGTCCAAGCTCACAAGATATTGAGGATGAGAAATTTGAACTGGATTTCAGCTTTTACATTTCATGCGCAGAAACGATAGATAAGGTAATAGACGCAGCGAAAGCTGTTTCTGAAATCGAGGATGTTTTTGCAAAGGAAATTACAGAGGTTACTACCGCCGAAGAAACAAATGAAGATGCAACAAAGGGAGAAACTGCAGTGGCAAAAGTGGAAGAAAAGAAGCCAGAAGCGGCACCGAAACAGACAGCGGCACCAGCAAAGGCAAAAGCAGCTGCAAAACCAGTTACCAATCGTACGGTTCGTGTAGATATTGAAAAGCTGGATGCTCTTATGAATCAGGTTTCCGAGCTTATTATAGCAAAGAACTCATTGGTATCCATTAGCGGAACAGAAGGAGGAAATAATAGCCAATCCTTCCACGAACAGATTGAATATTTGGAGAGAATTACTACCAATCTTCATGAATCAGTAATGAAGGTTCGAATGGTTCCTATCGAAAGTGTTGTAAGTAAGTTCCCAAGAATGATTCGAGACTTATCAAGAACCTTGAATAAAAAGATGGAACTTGTTATGACTGGTGAAGATACTGAGTTAGATCGTACGGTAGTTGATCAAATCGGTGATCCATTACAGCATTTGTTACGTAATTCTGCTGATCATGGATTGGAAGACAATGCAGTACGTCTTGAGAGAGGCAAGCCAGAAGTTGGAAATATCTTCCTTAATGCATACCAGGAAGGAAATAACGTTATCATTCAGGTTGGTGATGATGGTAACGGTATTGATACAGAAGCAGTAAAGAATAAAGCAATTGATAGAGGAATTATTACTGCGGAGCAGGCTGAGGCTATGAGCCAAAAGGAAATTGTAAATCTGCTATTTATGCCAAGCTTTTCTATGGCAAAGAAGATTACGGATATTTCTGGTCGAGGCGTAGGTCTTGATGTTGTTAAATCGAACATTGAAGCACTAGGTGGAGATGTAGAGGTTAAAACGAAGCTTGGCGAGGGAACAACATTTACCGTTCGTCTTCCTCTTACTCTTGCAATTATTCAAGCTCTTATGGTTGAAATTCGAAACGAGAAATATGCAATTGCACTTGGCTCTATTGCAAATATTGAAGATATTCCTGTTGCAGATATTAAATATGTACAGGCAAAAGAGGTAATTCATTTGCGTGGAAGCGTTATCCCTCTGATTCGTCTTGATCAAGTGTTGGATATTGAACCAATGGAGGAAGAACCAGAAAGTCTTACCGTTGTAATTGTTAAGAGAGGCGATTCACAGGCGGGTCTTGTTGTCGACAATCTAATTGGACAACAGGAAATCGTTATTAAGTCCTTAGGTAAGTACATTAACGGAAACAAGTTGATCAGTGGAGCAACAATTCTTGGAGATGGCGAGGTTGCCTTAATCCTTGATGCAAACACATTAATGTAATGGGGGTAATCGCAATGGCAGAGTATAGAATAGATACAGCAGAAGAAAAAGAAACGAAGCAATATATCGTGGTTCGTGTTGGAAATGAGCAGTACGGAATTGATATCGGATATGTAGACAATATTGTACGTATGCAAAAGATTACTCGCGTTCCAAAAGCTCAGGAGTATTTTAAAGGAATTATTAATTTGCGAGGTGAAATAGTTCCAGTTATGAGCATTCGTACTAAAATGGGACTTGAAGATGATGTAATTACAAATGCTTCTCGAATTATTATTCTTAAGATTGAAGAACTTGGGGCCCTTGGCATTATTGTAGACCAGGTATGTGAAGTTGTTACACTTGAGACAGATGAAATTGATCGTTCAGCAGTAAATTCTAAGAATGCAAAAGATAATTTCATTAATGGAATTGGAAAAAATGGTGACCAACTTATTTCATTATTCGAAATTAATGCAATTATTGATGAAAGAGAAAATTTATAATACAAGGGTGGAATATAGTGAGGCGATGCCTCACTATATTCTGTATTATGAATACCAAAAAGGGAGGAAGTATGAGCAATTTTTCTTTAGATGATGTAAATAGCATGTATGTAGATGTGCTTCGTGAAATTGGAAATATTGGGGCAGGAAATGCAACTACAGCTATTGCAAATATGATAAATGCACGTATTGACATGCGTGTTCCAAATATTAAATTAATGGAAGCTTCAAAATTAGGCGGATCAATTTGTGAAGAGGATGAAACCATTGTAGGAATTTTTTTGGAAGTCCAACATGATATTAACGGTAGTATGATGTTTCTGATGAAAATGCAATCTGCACATTATTTAGTGAATACTCTAATGTGTAGAGACTTGAGCTATAGTGAACCATTTGACGAGATGGATCTTTCAGCGATGAAAGAGATAGGAAATATTATTGCTGCATCTTATTTATCAGCATTGGCAAGTATGACGAACATGGTAATCACTCCGTCGGTTCCATTTATTGCTGTAGATATGGCTGCTGCAATATTAAGTGTTCCAGCTATCCAGTTTGGGCAGTATGGAGATAATGCACTTTTAATTGAAACTGAGTTTGGAGATGAGATTACGATGGAAGGATATTTTATTCTTATGCCTGAACCGGATTCTTATGATAAAATACTGAAGTCGCTTGGAATCCAAATTGACTAAAAAGGATTGAATTTGATCGTAAAAAAGAGGATAATAAATGGGAGAGATTATCAAAGTAGGAATGGCAGATTTAAAAACTGCCAAGGATCCAAATATATTGACCACGCTAGGGTTGGGATCCTGTATTGGTTTGACATTATACGATCCAGTTTCAAAAGTTGGTGGGCTTGTACATTACATGCTTCCAGATAGTACTAAATTAAAAAATAATGGAAATATTGCCAAATTTGGAGATACAGGGATTCGAGAATTATATAATCAAGTTGTTGCACAAGGAGCAAATCCAAGAAGACTAGTTGCCAAAATTGCGGGCGGAGCAAAAATGTTCGAGGTTAGTGGCTTGTCTGGAGTTGGAAACGTAGGGGAACGAAATGCAGAAGCGGCCAAGCTTATGTTAAAAGAGCTTGGAGTAAGGTTGATAGCAGAAGATACCGGATTAAATTATGGAAGAACGGTTGAACTTCATTGCGACAATGGCGATTTTTATATCAAAGCGGTTGGAAAACCAGTAAAAATTATTTGAAGGATAAGGGAAATGAAAACAAATTATGTTCCAGCGATTGTCATGCTTCTTGCAGGATTGATTGACTGTATTATCGCAATACAAAATCATATGCTTTTTCAAGAGTTTCTGATACAATTAATCATAGTACTTATTGTATTTCTGATTATAGGACAAGTTATCCGAATGATATTGAATCATTATGTTATAATAGAAGAAGTTAAGGATGAGAATGAGGAAGAACAACTAGAGGATGTGGCAGCTGAAGCAGAGTCTTTAGATGGGGAACAATTACAGACTACTGGTGAGGAAGCAACAGAAAATGAGGCATAGTTGGGGAGAGTAGATGAAGGCTGTTGACAAGGAAAAGCTTTGGGAAGAATACCAGAAGAAACCGACCAGAGAACTTAGAGAACAACTTATAATTGAATATTCGCAATTAGTTAAATTAGTTGCTGGAAGACTTAGTATGTATTTGGGATATAATGTAGAATACGAGGATCTTGTAAGTTATGGAATTTTTGGCTTAATTGATGCTATTGACAAGTTTGATATGGATAAAAATGTCAAATTTGAAACTTACGCAAGTTTGCGAATTCGAGGCGCGATTTTGGATCAGATTCGTAAGATGGACTGGATACCTAGAACAATTCGACAGAGACAACGTAAATTAGACGAAGCAATTAAGACCATTGAAATGCGAACCGGAAAGACGGCAGATGACAAAGAAATTGCGAGTGAACTAGGATTAGATGAAGAGGAACTTGCAAACTGGCAGTCTCAACTTAAAGTTACCAATGTAGTATCTATGAGTGAGTTTGAGGAAAACGGACCAGAAATAGCGATGGACGCAAGCCATAATTCGCACTTTGTACAACCAGAAGACGCAATAGAGGAAGAGGAATTAAAACAAACGTTAATTGAATCGTTAGAACTACTGACGGAAAAGGAGCGTAGGGTAATTGAATTATACTATTATGAAGAGATGACATTAAAAGAAATTAGTAAAATCCTTGATGTTTCGGAATCTCGTATTTCCCAGTTACACACCAAAGCTTTGAACAAGATGAAGAAAAAAATGGGAAGTTATATGAATATCTTAATTGAGAATTAAAAAACGGGCAGACTGATAGTTTTTGGTCCGCCCGTTTTTGGAAATAAGGGAGAGATATATGAAAAATCAGTTTTTTCAATTAGTATTTATTGGAGAAGAAGCATTTCTTCACTTTTATCCAGCAGAAGATGGAGGAAAAGTATTAAATACAAAAGAAGTTACAGAATATCTGGAAAATCGAAAATTTACGGGCTATGATTTGAAAGAACTAAATAAGTGTATTCAGTCTCAAGAAGAGTGTGACACATTTGTTGGAGCTTGGGATGGAATAGAAGTTGCGGAAGCAATTGATTATTCAATAAGCTTAGATAAAATGAAAGTCACATGTCGCTTTTTTCCGCCATCTATAAATGGAAGAAAGCTGGATAAGAATGAAATCATTGGTGACTTGGTTTTTCATAAAGTTAAGTTTGGTATTATGGAGGATGCTGTTGAAGCATTCATTAAGGATCGGCAGTACTGTACGGATTACATAATGGCGGTTGGAAAACAACCACGACATGGAACTGATGCAAAAATTGAATACTTTTTTAATACCAATCGGTCGTTACAACCTAAACGAAACGAAGATGGTTCAGTGGATTATAAGGAATTGAATACAATTAGCCATGTGCATGAAGGTGACTTGCTTGCAAGGCTAATTCCTGAAGATCCAGGGGAAAGTGGACAGAACATATTTGGAGAAGAAATAAAGCCAAGAACTGTACGAAATGCAAAGCTGGAGTATGGAAAGAACATTGCAATTAATGAAGATAAGACCGAGATTACTTCTGAGGTTACAGGACATGTTACTTTAACACAGGGAAAGGTTTTTGTCTCAAATGTGTACGAGGTTGGAGCTGATGTAGACAATTCCATTGGGAATATTGTTTATGATGGAAGTGTAAGTGTTAAAGGAAATGTGAAATCGGGATTTTCCATTAAAGCAGAAGGCGATGTTGTAATTGAGGGTGTTGTTGAAAGCGCGTATATTGAGGCAGGTGGCCAAATAATTGTTAAAAGCGGAATTCATGGAATGCACAAAGGCGTCATGAAGGCAGGAACAAACGTAATCGCAAAATTTATTGAAAATGCGAAAGTTTCTGCTGGGGGATATGTAGAAGCAGAAATTATATTAAACAGTGACGTGGCTGCGAATGGCTCTGTTCGTGCGCATGGTAAGAAGGGCTTAATAAATGGGGGAACTGTTCGTGCAGGTAGTACAATAGAAGCGGAAAATCTTGGTACTGAGATGGGAACCTTTACGGTTTTGGAAGTGGGGGTTGACCCAGACAAGAAAATGCGTTATGTTGAATTGCAAAAGCTAATTGCGCAAAGCACACGGGAATTGGACGACATGAAGGTGATTCTAGATAATTATAGTAAAATCTTGAAAACGGGAAATCATCTTCCGGCAGATAAGCTAAAATATGTGCAGAGCCTTGCATATTCATATAAGGTGAAGGCCGCTGAAATGGAACCATTGAGGGAAGAAATGCGTGCGATTCATTTAGAAATGATGCAGGTAAATCAATCCTATATTCAGGTAAACAATAAAGCACATTCAGGCGTAAATATAGCAATCAGTGATATGACATATAATGTTAAATCAATCATTTCTTACTCGAAATTTAAACGCGAGGATGGAGAGATTAAGGTTAGTCCACTGTAAGTGGTTAAGGGGGGGATGGTTATGTCAATTCGACCAGTAGATTTGAATGGAATGATTCAGAGAACGAATGACGTGAGTGTTATGAAACAGCATGAGGATAGTAAACCAACAATTGACCAGCAAAACATTCAACAACAGGTGCATAAGCAGGAGGAGAATGCGCAGCACCAGGTTCATCAAGCAGACGATGTTGCTCTTCGTCAGCAAAAATTTGATGCAAAAGAAGAAGGCAAAGGCTTATATCAGCAACAGCGGGGAAAAAAGGATAAAAAGAAACAAGAAGAGCAGAAAGCTGGGAAAGTAATTGCAAAAGATGGATATACTAGCTTCGACATAAAAATATAGATAGGATAAAGAGAGAATGACAGCATTAGAAATTATTTTAATCCTGATAGGCGTTACCTTTTTAGTGGTGAGCTTTTTTGTTCAGGATAAGTTATCAGCAAAGGACATTGATAAAATTGCGCAGATGAGTGAGAGTGAGCTTAATATTTTAATTGAGCGACAATTGCGAGGCGCAGATGCCAAAATAGAAGAAAAAATCGAAACGCAATTTGATGAGGCAATGGAAATTGCAGAACGAGGGATGGAGAAGTTAAGCAATCAAAAGATTATGGCGATTAGTGATTACTCAGATACCGTGTTAGATTCTATGAATAAAAGCCATAATGAGATTATGTTCTTATATAACATGTTAAATGATAAGCATGATGATTTGACCAAGCTTGCGGGTGAACTACAGGAATTTTCTGTTCAAATGCGCAATACACAGGGCGAAATCTGGGATAAGCTTGCAGATGCAACGGAACAAATTGGAAATCGAGTAATGACTTATGAGAATAGTGCAGATTTTTCAGAGCAAGAGTTGATGCAAGAGTTTGTACATGAAGTAAATGGTGTGGAAGGTGAAGACCAACAGGAAACAAATCATAATAATCGCATTTTGGAGCTACATAAAGAAGGCATTTCTGATGTGGATATAGCAAAAACACTTGGACTAGGTCTAGGGGAAGTTAAGTTTGTTATTGGACTATTTGAGGAGGAAGCTTCAAAATGAAATTGAAATACTATTTACGAGGTGTAGGTGTTGGTATTGTAGTGGCAACACTTATTCTTATGATAAGCTTCTCTTTAAAACCAGGGATGTCTGATGAGCAGGTGATGAAGCGAGCAAGACAGCTAGGAATGATTACACAAGAGGAGGCAGATAAAGCGAACGAGTTGACGCAAAAGAAACCAATTTCGTCGGAAGTTGGTAGTGAAACGCAGAAACAAGAGTCGAGTGAACCAGAGAATATCAACAGTAATGCAGCGAATACTGTAGAGAATGAAAATAATTCAGGGGATAATGCTAATTCAATAGACGCAAATGGAGCGGAAGGAAGTACAAATCTGGGAGAAGCGGGGGAACCACAAAGTGTGGAACCACAGCCAACCTCCTATGAGATTACGGTTGTTCCAGGGGAAGTCGCACGCCAAATTGCAGAGGATCTTGCTAGCAAAGGGTTGGTAGATGATGCGGAAAATTTCCGAAAGTATATGGGACAAAAGAATATTGCAAATACCATTCATAATGGTGTGTATGTGATTCCGGTCGGCGCTACATATGATGATATAATAAGAATATTATCCGGACGATAGAATTTGGTTTGGAATGTTTTATGTCCCAAAAAACAAAATAATTCTATTGCAAAAAAACAAAATAAACTATTGAAATGAAGCCTTTGGTATGATATAATTCCAAAGGCTTAATTTAATAAACACATGTGTGGACGATGTAGCCGGTGCCGGAATGACGCACTCCGGTCGCTGAATCGAAGGAAACACATGGAAGAAAATGAAAACCATGGAGGTAAATAAAATGAGCGTTATTTCAATGAAACAGTTATTAGAAGCAGGTGTACACTTTGGACATCAGACAAGAAGATGGAACCCAAAAATGGCTCCATACATCTACACAGAGCGTAATGGTATCTACATTATCGACTTACAGAAATCAGTTGGTAAAGTAGACGAAGCTTACGATGCAATTTCTGATATCGCAGCACAGGGTGGTACAATCCTTTTCGTTGGTACAAAGAAACAGGCACAGGATGCTATCAAATCTGAGGCAGAGCGTTGTGGAATGTACTATGTAAATGAGAGATGGTTAGGTGGAATGCTTACAAACTTCAAGACCATCCAGAGCCGTATTGCTAGATTAAAAGCAATCGAAACAATGGCAGAGGACGGAACATTTGATGTTCTTCCTAAGAAAGAAGTTATTAAAATTAAAAAAGAGTGGGAGAAACTTGAGAAGAACCTTGGCGGAATCAAGGATATGAAGAGAATCCCAGATGCTATCTTCGTTGTAGATCCTAAGAAAGAGAGAATCTGTATTCAGGAAGCTCAGTCATTAGGAATCACATTACTTGGTATTGCTGATACAAACTGTGATCCAGAAGAATTAGATTATGTTATTCCAGGTAACGATGACGCTATCAGAGCTGTAAAATTAATCGTATCTAAAATGGCTGATGCTGTTATCGAAGCAAGACAGGGTGCTGAAGAAGTAGTTTCTGAAGAAGTTGTTGAAGAAGTAGAAGCAACAGAAGAATAATTTGAATCTAATATAATCGGAGGGAAATAAAGATGGCAATTACTGCTGGTATGGTAAAAGAACTGCGTGAGCTTACAGGCGCAGGAATGATGGACTGTAAAAAAGCTTTAAATGAGACAAACGGAGATATGGATGCAGCTGTTGAGTTCTTAAGAAAGAACGGACAGGCTAAGGCTGAGAAAAAGGCTGGAAGAATTGCTGCAGAAGGTCTTTGTACAGTAGTTTTAAAAGATGATAAAACAGCTGCTGTTGTAGAGGTTAACTCAGAGACAGACTTCGTTGCAAAGAATGAAACATTCCAGACATTTGTAAAAGCTGTTGCAGAGCAGGCTGTAAATTCAGATGCTGCTGACATGGATGCTTTCATGGCTGAGGCTTGGAACGAGGATGCCTCTAAGACAGTAAACGATGCATTAGTTGAGAAGGTTGCAGTTATCGGTGAAAATCTTAAAATCAGAAGATTTGAGAAAGTTGTTGCTGAGAACGGATGTGTTGTTTCTTACATCCACGGTGGCGGAAGAATCGGTGTAATTGTTGAGGCTGATACAACTGTTGTTAATGATGCAGTAAAAGAAGCTATGACAAACATCGCTATGCAGATCGCTGCTTTAAATCCTAAATATGTATCAAGAGATGAGATTTCTGCTGAGTTCATCGCTCATGAGAAAGAGATTCTTCTCGCTCAGATTATGAATGATCCTAAAGAGTCTCAGAAACCTGAGAAGGTTATCAACGGAATGATTGAGGGTCGTGTAAGCAAAGAGCTTAAAGAAATCTGCTTAGTAGATCAGGTATATGTAAAAGCTGAGGATGGAAAACAGTCTGTAGGCAAATACTTAGAGCAGGTATCAAAAGAAGTTGGAGCTCCTGTTGCAGTTAAGAGATTTGTTCGTTTTGAGACAGGTGAAGGTCTTGAGAAGAAGAACGAGGACTTTGCAGCTGAAGTAGCAGCACAGATGAATGCATAATTTGAAGTAGGTTATATTTCATGGGATAAGACCTTGCAGGGATTACGAAAGTGGTACCTGCAAGGCCTTTTTGGGCTCTAAGTCAAGTGTTGGGGGGTGATTCGTATGAATCATGCCCCATTACTGGTTTTGGAGCTATTTTTAGTTTTAGGGATATTTAATCTTTCAAATCCAGGACATGCTCTATGAGCAGGTAGAAAAATACTAGATGTTGAGGATATACTTGCATGATTGTATATATCTATGGTATATTAAAACGAGTGGAATAAAGTAGTAAGAGACTGGATA
>JAZUHO010000162.1:0-26035 GCA_045641745.1 Agathobacter sp.
GTTTCCGTATCCTGTCGCGGAATCAACACACTGGAATTTACATAGAATGGTAGTCCCATGAATTCCTGCTCTCCCGTAATATACTGGAGCGGGATATGCTCTGTACGTTTCTTTATTACAGATTCATACTCCTTTACCTGTTCCGCTGTCATATCATCTTCCATATGCATATAGTAGAAATTGCGATCTATCTTGCACGCCATCTCCATAAGGAGCCAGGCATCCGTCTTTGCATCCACAATATCCGCCATACGAAGTATTTTTTCACCTGCATTTATCGCTTCACGATATGTCATGTTACTGTTCCTTCTGCCACTCTTTCCAGTCAAATACTGCCTCCACAGAAGCAATACCAACTTCAATCATTTCATCATCTGGTTCCTTTGTGGTAAGTCCTTGCATCCACAAACCTGGTTTACTCAGCAAATCAATGAACCAATTGTCATATCTTCCAGCCAAGCGTAAAAACTCATAAGAAACGCCAGCAATTACGGGAATCAAAACCAAACGAAGGCATAATTGCAATGCCTTAGATTCTACCTGAATAAACATAAAAAAGAAAATGCTAATCAGCATGACAATGATAAGAAAGCTTGTTCCACATCGCTTATGCTGCTTTGAGCTTTTGCGCACATTTTCAACGGTAAGTTCTAATCCATGCTCAATGCAATTGATGCATTTATGTTCTGCCCCATGATACATAAATGTACGCTTAATATCTGGCATAAATGAAATCAGTGCAATGTACAAAATGAAAATCGCCAAACGAACAATTCCCTCTAGCAGAGTAATCACCGCCTGTGATGCAATCGCCTTTTTGAAAGAAAGCGACAAGAAATATGGAAGAACAAAGAATATTGCAACGGCAAGGATAATGGATAAGACCAACGTTCCCCCCATCATCGCCTTTTCTTGTTTTTCCTCTTTCTTTTTTAATTTTGCACGTTCTTCTTCCGTCAGATTCTCTGCCTCACTCGGCTTTGCCTCTTCCTCTTCAAAAAAGGAGGCCGAATACATCAGCGTACTCATTCCAAGATACAAAGAATCTATAAAGCTAATTACCCCGCGGATAATTGGAAGATTCTTTATTGTCTGATTGCTGGTTGGTCCATGATAATCACTAATCTTGACCTCTATTTCTTTGTCAGGCTTACGTACTGCTACCGCATACTTATCCTTATTGCGCATCATAACGCCTTCCATGACAGCCTGACCACCAATTCCTGAATATCTCATTCTTCCCCCCATTGAGCATTCCTGCTCTTATGTAACCTAATTACAAGTCGAGGAATTCTTCTTGAAAGAATTGCCATCTGTTAAAAAAGGTTGAGATCTTACAACCTCAACCTTCTTGATACTAATTAATCCTGTTTCATACCGTACTTCTTGTTGAACTGCTCGATACGTCCACGTGCCTGGTTAGCTTTCTGCTGTCCAGTATAGAATGGATGACATTTTGAACAGATTTCTACGTGGATGCTCTCCTTTGTAGATCCTGTAACGAATGTGTTACCACAGTTACATGTAACAGTTGCCTGGTAGTAATCTGGATGGATTCCTTCTCTCATGATTTTCACCTCTTTTATTCTTATCGTTTACTTATTATATTTAGTGCTTCATTCCTCTATATCCGTATGCCCGATCCGCATATGATACTCGAACGAGAAATGACACGTTCGTCCGTTTACATCCCGATAAACAGCTTTGTTATTGTAGCATAGCTTTCCAAAAAATGCAATACATTGTTCTATTTTTCTTATTAACTTGTATTTTTGTATTTTTCTTATTAACTTGCTCTATTTTTTATTCTTTTTCTATTCTTTTCTTAAAAACAGACTTTTCTCTTTGAAATAAATCTCTTTATATGATATCTAGATTTTCAAACTATAGAATACGGTTTTTCATTACCATATTTACAAATTCTTTATTATTCTTGGTGTGTGCAAACATATTAAGAATATTCTCGACGGCTTCCTCCTGCCGCATTCCATTAAAGGCTTTGCGCATGTTATTAACCGCCATCATCTCCTCTTCCGTAAGAAGTAAATCATCTCGTCTTGTTCCAGATTTTACAATATCAATCGCAGGGAAAATGCGCTTCTCAGATAACTTACGGTCCAATACCAATTCCATGTTACCAGTTCCCTTGAACTCCTCGAATACCACATCATCCATCTTGCTTCCTGTATCGACCAATGCAGTCGATAATATCGTTAGGCTTCCACCCTCTCGCATATTTCTAGCTGCACCAAAGAATCTCTTTGGCATATGAAGTGCAGCCGGGTCAAGACCTCCGGATAACGTTCTTCCACTTGGCTGTACTGTTAAGTTGTATGCACGCGCAAGACGTGTGATACTATCCAATAGAATCATAACATCTTGTCCATGCTCTACCAAGCGCTTCGCACGCTCGATTACCATCTCTGAAACACGTTTGTGATGCTCTGGTGTCTCATCAAAGGTAGAATAAATGACTTCTACTTTATTCCCTTCAATTGCCTCCTTGATATCCGTTACTTCCTCTGGTCTCTCATCAATGAGAAGAATAATCAAATGCATCTCTGGATTATTATGTGTAACAGATTTTGCAATCTCTTTCATAAGAGTCGTTTTTCCGGCCTTTGGCTGTGATACAATCATACCACGCTGTCCTTTTCCAACCGGTGCAATCAAATCAACCACACGCATGGCTACTGATGCTCCGCGGCGTTCCATATGAATTCTTTCATTTGGAAAAATTGGAGTCAAATCTTCAAAGTTTGGTCTTCTCTGCGCTTCTGATGGATGATATCCATTCACAGAAGAGACAAAAAGAAGTGCTGAAAACTTTTCATTCTGCGTCTTCACACGGATATTTCCTGCTACAATATCACCTGTTTTCAAATTAAACTTGCGAATTTGTGATGGAGAAACATAGACGTCATTTTCGCCTGGCATATAATTCTCACAGCGGATAAACCCATAACCATCCGGCATAACCTCCAGAATACCATTTGCTACCTCACCACTATCGAGGTGAGAATTATCCTCTTTGACCACACCACTTTCCGTATTTTCCTTCTGTTCATAGGTTGCAGTTCTTGTACGTGCACCTTCTTTATAATTATCACGTGTGTTCTCTCGATTGTTTTCGCGTGCACTCTCGCGATTGTTCTCTCGATTATTTTCACGTGTCTGCAATCTTCTTGGAGCACGACTTGCTCCTGTAGAAACACTTTTGCCTGTTTCTAGCTCTTCTTTTGCTTCCTGTGCGGCAATTGCATTTACCTCACGCATAACAAGGTAATCAATCAATTCCGCCTTCTTCATCGTTGTGACACTTTTGGCGTCTTGAAGCTTCGCCATCTCTCGCAATACAGCAACAGACAGTGTCTCTAATTTTTCTCTGCTATCTCCCATGGAATAACTCCTTCTTTAATTTCATCTCTTAAACGGGAATAATGTCGAATTGACAATGACTAATTCAATATGAGTAATTATACCCCATTTATTTCCAAATAGAAAGTCTTTTTTATTATTCTATCCTATATTTAAATGCTCGCTTTTTCCACGGGTTCTTCTTGATTTGCACTTATTAAGATGGTATATTCTATAAGGAAAATGTATAAACGAAATGGAAATACATAGATAGGAGTACCACACATGGATATAAAAGAAAGAGCATTACAATGCCACAAAGAATGGAATGGCAAATTAGACACGATTGCCAAATCAAAAGTAAATTCCCGTGAAGACCTTGCTATCGCATACACCCCTGGTGTTGCAGAGCCATGTAAGGTCATTGCAAACAATCGTGAAGCTGCTTATACCTATACCTGGAAATCGAACACCGTTGCTGTTGTTTCCGATGGAAGTGCCGTTCTTGGCTTAGGAAATATTGGACCATACGCTGCTATGCCTGTTATGGAAGGAAAATGCGTTCTTTTCAAAGAATTTGGAAATGTAAATGCGGTTCCTATCTGTTTAGATACGCAGGATACAGAAGAAATTATTGCTGCTGTTAAAAATATTGCACCTGGCTTTGGTGGTATCAACTTAGAGGATATCTCTGCTCCACGTTGCTTCGAGATTGAAGAGCGTTTAAAGGAAATGCTGGATATTCCTGTTTTTCATGATGATCAGCACGGAACTGCCATTGTTGTTCTCGCAGGAATTATCAACGGACTTCGTGTTACCGGCAAGAAGAAGGAAGACTGTAAGGTTGTTGTAAATGGTGCCGGTTCTGCTGGAATTGCCATCACTAAGCTTCTATTAACCTATGGTTTTACAAATGTTACCATGTGTGATCGCGAAGGTATCATCGGAAAAGATTATCCTAACTTAAACTGGATGCAGAAAAAAATGACCGAAGTCACCAATCTTTCGCAGGCAACTGGCACCTTGGCAGATGCGCTGAAGGGTGCGGATATTTTTGTAGGAGTGTCTGCTCCTAATATCGTAACCCCAGAGATGGTTGCATCCATGAATCAGGATTCCATCCTCTTTGCAATGGCTAATCCAGTACCTGAGATTATGCCAGATATTGCGAAAGCGGCTGGTGCTCGTGTTGTGGGTACCGGACGAAGCGATTTCCCAAATCAGGTAAATAACGTAATTGCTTTCCCAGGTATCTTTAAAGGAGCTTTAGAAGGACGCGCTACTCAGATTACAGAAGAAATGAAGCTTGCCGCTGCTACTGCGCTGGCAAATCTTGTTTCCGATGAAGAATTGTGCGACGATTTTATTATGCCAGAGGCTTTTGATCCTCGCGTTGCAACAGTAGTTAGCGAAGCTGTCAAGGCTCACATTCGTTAGTCTATGAGCGAGAATCGATATCTCTCCTTAAACGAATATTTAAAAGCCACCTTTGGAGAAAAGGTGTACCGTCTCTCTTTGGATGGGGGCATGACCTGCCCCAACCGGGACGGCACCTACAGTCTTCAAGGGTGTTCTTTTTGTAGTGCTGGTGGTTCTGGTGATTTTGCTGCGTCCCGCAATGTTTCTATCACAGAACAGCTTACACAGGCCAAGGAGCGCATTCGTTCCAAAACGGATTGTCGCAAATTTATCGCTTATTTTCAGGCCTATACCAACACCTACGCCGACGTTGATTACCTTCGACGCATTTACTATGAGGCAATTGCTGCCCCTGACGTAGTCGCTTTATCCATAGGGACACGCAGTGACTGCCTATCCCCTGATATTCTAGACTTATTGGAAGAAATTAATGCAATAAAACCGGTATGGATTGAGCTTGGTTTGCAAACCATACACAATGATACACATAAACGGTTAAATACACATACCACCTTTGAGACCTTTACAGATGCCGTAACACGCCTCCGCCAGCGCAATCTCACCGTGATTGCGCACGTAATTTTAGGTCTACCACAAGAATCGCAGGATATGATGCTTCAGACCATCCAAACGATAGGTCACATGGATATTCAAGGTGTTAAGCTTCAGCTCTTACACGTATTGAAAAATACAGCTTTGGAAAAGGAGTATCAAGCTTCGCCTTTTCCCATGTTTTCTCTAGAAGAATATTGCGATTTTGTGATTGATTGTGTAGAATTATTACCATCCCATATGGTGATTCACCGCCTTACCGGCGATGGTCCACGCAAGCTTCTCATCGCTCCGCTATGGAGTACAGACAAAAAGCGTGTATTAAACACCATTCAGAAACGTTTGAAGGAACGCGACACTTGGCAAGGGAAATATTTCAAATAGAAACGAGGATTTTTATATGGCAGAACCATTTACTATATATAAACTTACGATTTTAAATATGTTAGACAAGGCAGGGTTTCCGCTTACGAACACCCAGCTTTCAAGATTCTTTCTTGATTTAGAATACACCGATTATTTTAGAGTACAGCAGGTAATTGGTGATCTCGTTGATGCAGATCTCATTCGAGCTGAGTCCACCCACTCGAACACCCAATATCATATCACTCCAGCCGGCAAAGAAACCCTTGGTTTCTTTAAAGATAAGATTACCGATGCTATTGAAGCGGACATTTACAAATACTTCTCCGACAACAAGGTTGAGTTACGACAGGAGAATTCCATCTTAGCCGATTATTACAAAACACCAAATCAAGACTATGCCGTGCATTGTCAGGTACGCCACGATGGAAAGAATGTAATTGATCTCACCATCAGTGCCAAAACACGTGAGCAGGCGGAAGCCATCTGTAATAACTGGAAAAATCAAAATGAGGATGTCTACGCTTATCTGATGGATATTCTTATGAAATAGAAACGTGCGCCACAAGGCGTGTAATAAAATAAAGAGTGCTTTGCACACTTATAGGAATTTTCTATAAGTTGAAAAAAGGCTATCATCGCAAACGATGATGGCCTTTTTCGTAAGGTATTGTGTATTTTATCTCTTCTTTTTGTTTGGTTTTTCCACGGAATAACCGAATTTTCCTAACTTCTCTCCCATGTCATAGTATTCCCCATGAGAATACATAACCAAACCGGTATCATTAATGTGGAAACGCCCTGTTTCATCCATATGGGCATCATCCACCGTCACTCCAAGTACTTCTGCCAAAAACATATGGTGGCTTCCCAATTCTTTCTTTTCCACTACTCTACATTCGATATTCACTGGGCTTTCTGCAATTCCCGGGGCCTTCACATGCTGCATAGGCAGCTTCGAAAGCTTCATTTTCTCGAATTTATCAACATCTCGCCCGCTGGTTACACCACAATAATCGCAGGCCTTTACCAGCTCCTTCGTAGTAAGATTCACTACGAATTCTCCTGTTTCTTCAATCATATGATAGCTATAACGTTCTGGGCGAACGGAAATTGATAGCATAGGAGGATTGGTACAGATTGTTCCTGCCCATGCCACCGTTATAATATTTGCATTCCCCTCTTTATCGGCACAGCTTACCATTACCGCTGGCACCGGATTCAGCATATTACCTGCTTTCCAGTTTTGCTTACTCATGAATAATACCTGCTTTCTTCATTTCTTCTCTTACAAGTATTTTATGTTCCTCTTCCAGCTCTGTCAACGGAAGGCGCATGCCACCAGTCTGAAAACCAATTAGTTTTGCAGCATATTTGATAGGAATTGGATTCACTTCACAAAACAGTGCGTTTGCAACCCCTAAGTACTGTAGCTGTAATTCTGTTGCCTTTTTTGTATTTCCCTCCAGATATGACATAACCATGTCATGGGTTTGCTGTGGTACGAGATTCGATAATACAGATATTACGCCCTTTCCTCCCAGTGAAAGAATTGGCAGAATCTGATCATCATTTCCAGAATAGATATCCAGTACCCCTTGCGAAAGCTGCGCGAGCTTTGCAAGCTGCGAAATATTTCCACATGCCTCTTTGATTGCCACCACATTAGGAATTTCTTTTGCAATGCGAACTGCTGTCTCTGGCAAAATGTTACAGCCTGTTCTTGATGGTACGTTATACATTACAATTGGAAGCTCAACTTCCTTGGCAATTGCCTCATAATGCGCGAACAATCCGTTCTGCGTACATTTGTTATAAAATGGAGTCACCACCAAAAGTGCATCTGCGCCAAGCTCTTGTACTTTTTTCGACATTTCAATTGCTTCTTGTGTACAATTAGCGCCAGTTCCTGCAATCACAGGAACACGATGTGCAACCTTTGTTATTACAAACGAAATCAAATCCAGGCGTTCCTGCATGGTCATCGTAGCCGGTTCCCCTGTGGTTCCTGCTACGATAATTGCGTCTGTATGCCGTGCAATCTGAAATTCAATGATTCGTTCTAACTCCTCATAATTTATCGAATTGTCCTCATGAAAAGGCGTAATCAGTGCTACGCCTGCACCCTGGAATATTGCCATCACATTCTCCCATCTTACATTTCTTTCAATTCAGGATTTTCTTCTATAATCTCTTGAATAAGCTCGCGTTCATCCATGTGATATTTTACGCCTTTTATCTCCTGATAATCCTCATGTCCTTTTCCTGCAAGAACAATAATATCTCCCTCTTTTGCATTCTTCATACAATAGGCAATCGCTTCTTTACGATCTGGGATAGTTACATAAGAACCGCTTCCCTTTTTCACACCTGTTAAAATGTCATTGATAATGTCCATAGGTTCTTCATCACGTGGATTGTCAGATGTTACAACCGTAAGATCTGCACGTTTGGCAGAGACCTCTCCCATCTCATATCTTCTTGACTTCGCACGATTTCCTCCGCATCCAAAAAGGCAAATCAATCTGCCTGGACGGTATTCTCTAAGTGTTGTAAGAAGGCTCTCAAGCGCCATCGCATTGTGCGCATAATCAATCATTAATGTATAGCGCTTACTAACTGGAATCATCTCGATTCTACCCTTTACGCTTACATGCTGTAGTGCTGCTTTGATAGCTTCCTGTTTCACCTGAAATTGCTCGCAAATTGCAATTGCAGTAAGGGAATTATACACGCTGAATTTACCTGGGACATTCACCTGTACTTCATAGTCATACTTTCCAGCCAGCTGATACTGTACGCCAAGAGTTCCATGAGCAGAAACAAGTGTAACATCCACTGCGCGAAGATCATTCTGCTCGCCATATCCCAAGGTTACCACCTCACAGGTATGGTCTTTCATAATTCCACCGACATGTTCGCTGTCTCCATTGAAGATACCAACCTTGCATTGACGGAAGAGCTTTGCCTTGCACTGCATATAATCTTCAAAGTCTTTGTGTTCATTATCGCCAATGTGGTCTGGTTCTAGGTTGGTAAATACACCAATATCGAACGTAATACCGGTAACACGATGTAACATCAATGCCTGAGAAGATACTTCCATTACTACCGCATCCAAGCCTGCATCTACCATTTCTTTAAAGTACTGCTGGCAAACATAAGACTCTGGTGTTGTATTGGCACTTGGGATGTGCTTTTCACCAATAATGGTTTCGATGGTTCCAATAAGACCGGTTTTAATTCCAGCCTGCTCAAGAATCGATTTCACCATGTAGGTCGTTGTTGTTTTTCCTTTTGTTCCTGTAATTCCGATTGTTTTTAATTTTTCAGCAGGATAGTCAAAATAAGCAGCAGACATATAAGCTAAAGCTTCTCTACTGTTCTCAACCTGAATTACAGTGATGCCATCTGGCACCTCAACCTTGCGCTCTACGATAACGGTTTTTGCGCCTTTTTCAATTACTTCTGGAATAAAGTCATGCGCGTCTCTTACGGTTCCCGAGATACACACAAAAGCGGATCCTTCTTCTACTTTTCTCGAATCAAATACTAATGTACTCACTTCTGTCTCAACACTTCCTGCGAGTACCTGATATTGCATTTTTTCAACTAATTTACTTACCTTCATACGATTTATCCTCTAATTCTTTTTATTCGTTCCACTCGATTTCGCCAGTATACACTTCCGTAGCTGGTCCTGTCATAAAAATATGATTGCTTTCCTTGTCATACTCAATGGTTAAATCACCGCCACGCAAATGCACAAGAACTTTATTGTCGGTATATCCATTTAAGATGCATGCCATAACGGTTGCACAGGTTCCTGTTCCACATGCCCAGGTCTCCGCAGAACCTCGTTCCCATACACGCATAATTGCTTCCTTTCTGGAAACCACCTGACAGAACTCTGTATTGGTTCTCTTTGGGAATCTCTCATGATTCTCAAAGCTTGGTCCCACCTTCTCTATTTCAAAGTGCTCTACATCGTCAATAAATACAACTGCATGCGGATTTCCCATCGATACACAGGTCATTTTCCACTCGACGTCGTCTACTACAATTGGTTCCGCCACTACAGTATCTCCATCTGCAACAACTGGAATCTGTGCAGGCTCCAAAATCGGCTCCCCCATGTCCACACGAACAAGCTCCACCTTATTATCTACAACGGTAAGCTGAAGTGTCTTGATTCCAGCACCTGTTTCCACAGTTATCTCCGTCTTATTAGTTAATTTATGGTCATATACGTATTTTGCTACACAGCGAATTCCATTTCCACACATTTCCGCTTCCGAGCCATCTGCATTATAAATTCGCATACGGAAATCTGCCTTATCGGAAGGTCCTATCGTAATAACACCATCGGATCCTACCGCAAAATGTCTTCTACTTGCATAAATCGCAAATTTTGCTGGATCTGCTAATTTTTCTTCCCACAGATTCACATAAATATAGTCATTTCCACAGCCCTGTAATTTGGTAAATTTCATAACACATCCTCCAATGTCCATCCCTAATTTTGCGTTGTGTAATTTCCGAGTTTTTTGCACTTTCTTTTTCGATACTCCTATTATACATCGCACAATTGGTTAATCAAACTACCCAAAGTGCGAATCATATTGCAAATAGTGCTAATATCTTTTACAATAGAAGCACAAACAATCTAGAGAATACTTCTCCGGCAAAAAAAGCGAGGTAATTCTATGTCTCAGGTTAAATATTCCAAAACAGGATATCTTCACAATGACTTTAAAATATTCCATTTAGCAGACCACGGACAAATTGATGTGGATTTTCATTTTCACGACTTTCATAAAATACTAATTTGTCTTAAGGGAAATGTATCCTATTGCATCGAAGGACGAACCTTCGATTTGCAAGAGCATGACATTGTATTCGTTCCTGCCGGCGACGTCCATCGTCCAATTGTGCATGATCACAAGCTTTATGAACGGATTATTATTTATATTTCTCCTGCTTTCCTGGCACAGTATTCGAAGAATCAACATGATTTATCCCTTTGCTTTCAGCAGGCACACGATAGACAATCCCACGTTCTTCGCGTTCATTCCTACCCTACAAGTACAATTGCTACAATCATTTCCGAAATGGAAAAGGCGTTGGAGGCCGATGCCTACGCAAACGAAGTCTATCATACCGCGCTTTTTCTCCAGTTGCTGGTCCAGCTAAATCGCGCAGCCCTGGATGATCAGATTACCTATCTCGGAACTACACCATCCAATGAAAAAATATTAGCCGTATTGGAGTATCTCAACCAACACCTAACGGACTCTATTTCCATTGATATGCTTGCAGAGCGTTTCTTCCTTAGTCGCTATCATCTTATGCATGCATTTAAGGAAGAGACGGGCTACACCATCGGAAACTATTTAAACACAAAGCGCCTTCTTTTAGCAAAGGAACTTATCCAAAACGGAACACCAATTACAGAAGCTGCGCTCGAATGTGGATACAAGAACTACACCACATTTTCTCGCGCATACAAAAAAAGCTTTGGGCATGCTCCTAGCGAAGGCTAGGAGAATCCAAAGCTTAAAATAAATCTATTACATTTCTGCAATTGCATTAATCAACTGTGGAATCACCTGCTTCTTACGTGATACCACACCTTTTAATTCCACTCCTACAGCAGTTACCGGGCACGCAAAAGCATTTGATAGAATGGTTGCCGCATTGTCTCCCGCATAGGTTACAAAAGAAGTTTCATTTAAAATGTCTGTCAACATAATGTATATCAAATCCACCTTCTTATCCATGCACATCTGCTCAAGCAGTGGATGGATACGCTCTCTCACGCGATCCAGTTCCTCTCTACTCATGGCACTTACCTGTGCAACACCAAAATTTGTGCTTCCTGATTTGAATATTTTGAAATCTTGATTTATAATCTCTTCTTCTGTTTTATTCTCAAAATCGCTTCCCGCTTTGAACATTTTGAGTGCTAATTCTTCGATATCCACTTCTGCAATGCGCGCCAACTCTTCCGCTACCAATTTATCCACCGCTGTACAGGTTGGTGAACGGAACATCAACGTATCAGATAAGATAGCTGCCAACAATAATCCTGCTATCTTAGGTTCAATCTCTACGCCTTTTTCCTGATACATCTGATAAATAATCGTAGAGGTGCATCCCAATGGCTGATTTCTAAAGAATACCGGTCCCATAGTCTCCAGGCTACCAATTCTATGATGGTCGATAATCTCAAGGATATCTGCTTCTTCTATATTACAAAGTGCCTGCGATTTCTCATTATGATCTACTAGAATTACCTGTTTCTTCTGTGTGCTCATAAGATTACGTCTAGATATCATTCCAATGTAATTTTGGTTCTCATCCACCACAGGGAAATCTCTATGTCGAATCTTCGCCATAGCTTCTTTTACCTCGGTCACGTAATCATCTTCGTCAAAGGTTACAATGTTATCCTTTGTCATGAAATATTTGATTGGCATACTTTGATTGATCAAACGGGCTGTCGTAAAGGTATCGTAAGGAGTACTGATAATAACCACTTCTCTTTGATTTGCAGCATCGATAACCCGCTGACTAATTTCGAGATTGTTGCTTACAATCATACAGCTACAATTCTCTTCGATACAGACCAACTGTGATTCCTCGCGATCTCCAATAATAACCAGGTCATCGCTTTCCACTTTGGATTGTAAAACCTCTTCCGTTCCGACACCGACAACGACCTTTCCTTTTACAAAGTATCCATGTTCATTTCCCGTAACCACTTTGCCTGAAAGTGTCTCTACCATGTTTTTGTACTGTGTTCGTGCTGTTGCAAGTGTAGAGTTTTCGTATACATCCATGTAGGACTCTGCAATATCTCCTGTTACAATCAATCCCTCTAACTTATTCTTTGCGTTCACAACCGGAAGCGTAACTACCTTCAATATTTTCATCATTTCCCAGGCTTTTTTCATGGAAATGTTGCTACTTACTCCCTCAGTTCTACGAATTGAGATATCCTTAAGCTGCGTTCCTGCATCTGTCACAAGCTCTGGGGCCTCTACTTCAAATCGCTCCAACACATAAGAAGTCTCCGGATTCACGCTTCCTGCTCGCTTCGGAACATATTCGATATCTCGTTTCTTTTCTGTCTTATTTTTCAAATCCGCGTAGGCAATCGCCGCGCAAATTGAATCGGTATCTGGGTGTCTATGACCAACAATCCAAACTTTTTTCTTATCCATGCATACTCCTAATTCTATCTGTTCATTTCAAATTCTGTTTTCTAACCCGCCAAATTCAAAATTTCATATGAATACTTCAATAGGTATCTTGTCTCGTCATTTGTTCTGTTGCCCACCGGAACACCTATTTTTCATGCACTTCTCCACTTGGAAAAAAATCGCAATTCCCATGCACTTACACAGAAATTGCGTATCTTTATATCGTGTTTTCATCACCATAGCCCTTGTATCCGCTTACCGGATAATCCTCTGTGATTCCCTCTCACGCATTATAACATATTGAAAACTCCAACTGAGTACAATACCAAGCCAACTAATACTATCAGATTTACAACAGAAATCCAAGCAGAAAATTTCATAAATCCTTTCAACGACTTCACTTCTTGTGAAACACCTTCCACTTTTTCCAGCTGATCCATTCCTTCTTTGAATAAATCCTGTATGTTACGATAGCATTTTACATTTTCAGAATGTACCTTTTCTGAGACTTCGGCTCTCGAATCATCTACCTGTCCTCTAAGTGCTTCCAAATCTTCCACAATAGAAGCAAGCTGATTATGAACCTCTGTCATGGTTCCATTCATCTTTGCAATCTGTTCTTCACTCAATTTGCTTCCAGACTCCAATTGCTTTCCAATCTCAGTCTGAACATCATCCAATTTCTGTGTCACACGTCCAAGAATAGCATCCATCTGCTTTCCAACAGTTTCTGTAATTCCGTCAGCCTTCTCCTGTCTTTCCTTCAAAATCTGCTGAAGCTGTTCTGCTTTGTCTTCTCTTTCATCTACCAGACTTTGCAGTTCCTTTACTTTGCTTTCCTTCGAGATAAGAAGGCCTTGAAGTTGCTGCGCTTTATCTCTAAATTCATCGATTTGTTTTAATAAAAAATCGCTATTCTCCACGTGTTTTATCTTCCTTTCAGGTACTTGCCGAATCTCTTTCCGGCTATTCTTTTTCTCGAACCCCTGAAGGATTCGTTGGAGTATCCCCGCCATAACTCATCCTCCTCCAGATTCATAACTCTTTAGCCATTGTAACATTACTCAATTTGATTGTAAAGCACAAAGAAAAGGCGATTTTGCGCGATTTGTGGAGTTACCCTTTTGTGTATCCATCCCTCACCCTGCCACCAGCTTCCAAGGGGAAAGCACCATCTCAGGATCACACAATTTCAAGTTCCTATACATGTGTCATCTTCCACAAAAAGCATTGCCAGTTCGACTACGCCTGGACTGGTAGCGCTTGCTGTGCGCCAAGCCGCTGGACGTAAAGCGAACCGTCCACCATTGGTGTACAGCATGCCGCAGAAGTCCAGACGGAGTCGGACAGACAATTTGTGGAATCGGGCACGTGCAGGAACTTAAGAAATGTGCGATATTCGAGAGGTGTTCCCCCCGTGGGGTTGAGGCGGTGTGGGAGGCAGGGTAGAACAAACTAAGAGGCCACCGCAGTTGCGATGTCCTCCTTTAACAAGCTTCATTTTAAAGTAATGCTTTTACACATTCATCCACTTTTTTCATGTCTGCTGTTGGCTCGAAACGAGCAACCACCTTACCCTCGCGGTCTACAACAAACTTGGTAAAATTCCATTTGATGTCTGGATTCTTCTTGTAATCCTTGTCCATCATTTTGAGCATGCCAGCCATTGCAAGAGCTGCTGCGCCTTTTCCAAAGCCTTCAAAGCCTTTTTGGCTCTTTAAGTACTGGAATAGTTCAATTGCATTCTCTCCATTTACATCTGCTTTCTTCATCTGTGGGAATTGAGTGTTGTAATGCAAGGTACAGAACTCGCGAATTTCTTCATCCGTTCCTGGCGCCTGATCACGAAACTGGTTGCATGGCACATCAATGACCTCGAAGCCTTTTTCGTGGTATTCCTCATACATTTTTTCAATTGGCTCATAATGAGGTGTAAATCCACATCCTGTAGCTGTGTTTACAACTAATACCACTTTTCCTTTAAAGCTTTCCATAGATACCTTGCTGCCATCCGCTGCTTCTACTGACAAATCATAAAAACTCATCGATTTATCCTCCTATTTCTCCTACCGCATTACAAATATTTCTTTATTTCTTCGTTCAATACGTCCTTTGGCTTAAAGCCTACTAGAATGTCCTGCTTTACACCATCCTTTAAGACAAGAAGTGCTGGAATATTCGTGATTCCATATTCTGCTGCCAAATTCGGATTGTCATCGACATCCACATTGTAGAAGGAAACCGCATCTGCCATCTCTTCTGATATCTGTTCTAAAACTGGCGCAAGCATTTTGCATGGTCCACACCAGATTGCTGAAAAATCTACTATTGCGCAGCCTTTTACTGCTTCATTTCTAAATTCTGACTCGTTAATTTTTTTTACCATACTTCTACTCCTTTTCTACTCTTTTCTTTGCATCCAAATATGCCGCTGCCGAAATTGCTGCTATATTTCCCTCTCCAGCAGATTTAATATACTGATAAGGTGCGCCTACAATGTCTCCGCAAGCAAAACATCCTTTCAAATTAGTCTCCATCTTGCGATTTACTGCAATGTGATTTCCATCTAACACCAACCCTGGAACCAGCTGCGCAGGTGATATACTTTCACGCAAGATAAAGATTCCATCTACTTCAAGCGTCTGTTCCTTCATTACCAGTTGATTTGCCACCTTATCCCCGACAATTTCTACCGGAAGGTCATGCACTACTTTTATCTGATTTGAAACCTTTACTTCCTCTGCATACGTAGGAATATAATAGACTTCCGAAGCGACCTCTGCCATAAATTCAGCTTCCGCTTCCTCCTTTGGTGATGAGCCGATGATAGCCACCTTCTTCCCTCTATAAAGTGGGGCATCGCAAGTTGCGCAATAGCTAACACCTCTTCCCAGGAACTGCTCTTCTCCCGGATACGGTTTCCCGAAGCTTACACCGGTTGCTACTATCACAGCTGATGCTTCATACATCACATTACTTTTTGATTGAAGTGCATAATAATCACCCATTGCGTAGACGGTAGTAATTGCATCGTTTGTTATCGCAATTCCCATCTGCTTTACATGATCAAGAAAATGCGATGCCAATGCATCTCCTTTCATCGCAGGTAGTCCCAAATAGTTGTTTACCTCGTGAGCTTTGGCTACTTTTGCGCTTATCTGCTCGCTTCCTAATAACAGTATTCGCTTATTTCTATTTTTTAATGTAAGAGCTGCGGATAAACCCGCTGGGCCAGTTCCAATAACTGCTACGTCATATCTCTCTTGCATGCGGTCTCCTTTATAATTGCTAATAATTTAATTGTGTGCAATCTTTATATCCAAACTATAGACTCTGTTTTACCTTTTGTCAATAGTTTTTATAAATTTAATTTTGCAAAATTTAATTTCCTACTGGCTGATGTGCCGTAGGGCTTCCCTCATTCATTGGAAGGAAGGTATATCCATTGGCAATCCCCCATGCCAAAATTTCCTCTACTGCATCTACACTAAATTCTTTAATGTCATGTTGAAGAACAACTGACGTGTTATGCTTCATACAACCTTCTTTCACATTTGCAAAAACTTGCTCTGTGCTGGTTGTTTCTCCTGCATCTCCACTAATAACATTCCAGTCAAAATAAACATAGCCCTGTGCCTGCATTCCACTCGTTAGGGAAGACATAATACCCTTGCAATATTTTGCACTAACTCGATTACTGCTTCCACCAGGAAAACGAAATAACTTTGTTGTCTGTCCTGTATACTGCGCTATCACATTCTGCTGCGCATAGAAGTCTTCCATATAGGCATCCACACTGCTATATATCTGGTCATATTTATGCGTAAAAGAGTGTACTGCAACCGTATGTCCAGCCTCCGCTTCCTTTTTCAGTAAATCATTATATTTTCCGTTTACCGTAAAAAATGTAGCTTTCACATTGTATTTATCCAGCACATCCAACAGCTTTTGCGTATATGGACCAGGTCCATCATCAAAGGTAAGATAGATTACTTTTCCGTTTGTAACGGAAGAGTCTCCCTGACGAACTGGCGTTACCGTTACTGTTCGAATGGCGTCCGCCACATTTCCTGCTGCATCCGTCGCTATGTATCGAATCGTATAATCTCCTGAGCGGTAAGGATTCACCGTTCCCTCAACCACGATGGATGAAGTAATATCTCCATCCTCATTATCTATAGCAGTTGCCCCCGGATCCTCAAATCGATTGCCAGCTGCTAAGGTCATATTTGTTGCGCCATTTACCACGATATCCGGTGCAACCAAATCTTTATAATGAATCTTACGCGTCACCTTAGTTTCATTTCCGGCTTCATCCGAAACCGTATAGATGATCTCTCCATCTCCCTCTTCTCGTTTTACTTTATCCGTTATATCTCCGTCTCGATTATCCTTCGCACGAAATCCCTCTTCTTCATATTCCTCATCTGGCCTGACAATGTACTCAGGATTCTCCACAAGTGTGATTTCAGGAGGAATCGTGTCCTGAATCTTTATCGTTCTAGTAACCTTCCTACGCATAAACTTATAATGCGCTACATATTTCACCTTGTATTCTCCGATATCCGACATCTGCTTCGGTGCCTCAATTTGCACCTCAAGCTCTTTGGCCTTTCCTCCAGCAAGTTTATTCTTTACTGTTGCAGTTGCGCCTAATTCTTCATATTCCCCGCCATACTCTATCGTCATGTTGGCATCTCCAACCATGCGAATTTCAATATAAAATGCTTGGCATAAAATGAAATAGGCCACCGCCAGAACAAGTAAAAATCCACTCACTCCCAATACGGGGATTAGATATCTGCCATTGCTGTTCTTCGCCTTTTCTAACGTACTCTTTGTCTTCTCCTTTATCATGTATCTTCTCCACTCATCCTATCTTTACGTAAAAAAGTTCTCTTTCATATAGTTTTTAAAGTTTTGCTTTGCTTTGTTTTCTTTGCCTTGTGACTTCTGTTTGGCTGGATTTCTCCATTCCGATATCTTCGTAATCGTATTGGAAAAAAGGCGGAACATGGATTCCGCTCCAAACGAAAATACCACAAATAACAGTATGCAGATTCTTGATACCGCATTGATTGCGAACAAATTGCTCAAGAATACACTACATAGAATAAGCCCAATCATGTCTCCTATCATAACAACCTTACGGAAACCATTCATTGGCTGACTAATTTTGAATAGAATCATAAATCCTACAATTGCTAAAAGGAAGGTTGCTGCTGTTGCAATATCTTCCGCCGGTAAATCGAATACTTTTCCGCAAATTACCAAAGCCGCGATTGCAAGTGCATCGGTAAGTCCGGCTGGCAAAGCATTCAAAATAACATTTTTCATGAATCGACCTTCGATTCGATTTTTGTTTGGCTCCATTGCTAGGAAAAATGCCGGAATACCAATGTTAAACATGCTAATCAGTGAAACCTGTGATGGTTCTAGCGGGTAAGTAATCAACAGTACTGCGGAAAAAATTGCCATGAGCAACGAAAAAATATTTTTTACTAAGAATAAGCTCGCCGATCTTTGAATGTTGTTTACTACACGTCGTCCCTCTGCAACCACGGATGGCATGCATGCGAAGTCTGATTCTAGTAAAACCACCTGCGCCGCCTGCGCTGCTGCATCGCTTCCAGATGCCATTGCAACACTACAATCCGCATCCTTCATTGCCAGGATATCGTTTACACCGTCTCCTGTCATAGCAACAGTATGTCCCAAATCCTGCAAAGAATGTACAATCCACTGCTTTTGCTTCGGTGTCACACGTCCAAACACGGTATACTGTTCTACCGCATCGTCAATCATTTCCGGCGTGGTTAAGGTTCTGGCATCCACGTAATTCATTGCATTCGGGATTCCAGCCTGATTTGCCACCTCTGCTACTGTAGATGGATTATCTCCGGAAATTACCTTGATTGCTACACCCTGCTCTCCAAAATAGGTGAAGGTTTCCTTCGCACGTTCACGAATTGGATTGGCAAAAAGCAAATAGGCATATACCGATACATTTTCCACCAATGGCTTTCCACTGATTGCACCATCGTATTTTCCAAATACCAATACACGATATCCCTTTTGGGTATACTGTTGTATCGCATCCTCATACAATGCATATTTTTGTCTGAGTACCATCTCTGGAGCACCTAATACATAAGCCCCTTCGTCAAAGGTAACACTACAGTATTTCACCTCTGAGGAAAAAGGCGTCATGGACTCTGGTTTTCTTGGAAATGCTTGCTCTTCCTTTGGTATCTTCTGGCAATATTCCTTGAGTGCATGCATTGTAATATTGTCATCTGTCATCTGCTCCACAAAGTCTTTTAAGATAGCAGTCACAGGTTCTGACTTCTTTTGCTCCCGATAGGTTTGCGTCTCAACAATATCATGCACAGACATGGTATTCTCTGTAATCGTTCCGGTCTTGTCCACACAAAGCACATCCACTCTCGCAAGTGTCTCAATACTCTTCATATCATGTAGCAATATCTTGCGTTGTGCCAATCGGATGGTGCTGACCGCCAATGCGATTGTAGTCAGTAAATACAAGCCTTCCGGTATCATTCCGACAATGGCTGCTACCATGGAAACAATACTCTGTGAAAAGCCTTCTTCGTTCACAAAGAATCCCTGATAAAAGAGAATACATCCAATTGGAATAATAATAATTCCTATTACGAGTATCAAACGGTTGATGGAACGAATCATCTCAGATTGTTCTTGTCCCGTTTGACTTTTGGCTTCTATGGTAAGCTTTGAAATATAAGATTCTTCTCCAACCTTAGCAATTCTCGCTCGACATTCTCCAGATACCACAAAGCTTCCTGAAAGTAACTCTGCACCGGCATTTTTCTCAATTTCATCCGATTCTCCCGTTAGTAAAGACTCATTTACCTTTACCATACCTGCTAATACGACAGCATCTGCAGGAATCTGTTCCCCCGAACGAAATATCGCAATATCATCTTTTACGAGCTGCTCTGACATAATTTGAGATTCTACGCCATTTCTAATCACAGTGGTATGTGGCGCATTTACCAGATTCATTTCTGCCAACACATTGCGCGCACGTATCTCCTGATAAATACCAATCAGTGAGTTCACAATTACTACTGGCATAAAGGTCAAGCTTCTAAATGAGCCCGCAATAATTACCAATACTGCCAGTGCGATAAAGATAATATTAAAATACGTAATGGTGTTTTCGCGAATAATCTGTGCTGTAGTCTTCATGCCAGAATCTACTGGCGTATTCACCGCACCCTTTTCTACACGTTCTGCAACCTGTGCATCCGTTAATCCCATCATTTGTGACTGGTTATTTGTCATTTTAGTTTCTTTCGGTGTTCACACACCTTCTCCTTTTCCTTATTCCTCATTCCCAAAATGTGTTATTTCCCTTATAATTGCGCAATATCCTCACACAACGCATTCACCTGTTCTTGTGTTGTTGCCCAGCTTGTACAGAAGCGTACTGCACTGTGCGTCTCATCTATTCTGCGCTCATATGAAAAACTATACTTCTCTTTTAGCTTATCCAAATCATCATCTGGTAAAATTACGAATACCTGATTCGTACGATTTGCTGCCAGGAAATTATAGCCCTTTTGTGAAAAAGCGTCGCGCACCTGATCCGCTAACTGATTGGCATGCTTTCCCAGCTCCCAGTATAGTCCGTCCTGCAAAAGACCAAGGAACTGTATTCCAAGCAAACGACCTTTTGCCAGCATTCCTCCACGCTGCTTAATCATATAGCGGAAGTCCTTAGCAATGGAAGGATTGGTAATCACGACTGCCTCGCCAAATAAGGCTCCCACCTTCGTTCCACCAATATAGAATACATCTGCAAGTTCTGCCAAATCTTCTAAGGTTACGTCACAATCTGCTGCCATAAGTCCATAGGCGAGTCTTGCCCCGTCTACAAATAGCGGAAGCTTCCACTTTTTGCACACTTCAGCGATCTGTGTCAGTTCCGCCTTATTGTAGGTAGTTCCGAGCTCTGTAGATTGCGAAATATATACCATACCTGGCTGTACAATGTGCTCTGCGCTTTCATTGCTAAAATGTTCCTCGCAATATTCATCAATCTGCGCAGCTGTAATCTTTGCATCCGTATTCTTGAGTGCAAGCACCTTGTGACCGGTACTTTCGATTGCACCTGTTTCATGCACATTAATATGTCCTGTGTCTGCACACAATACTCCTTGGAAAGAGCGTAGCACAGAGGCAATCACTGTCATGTTGGTCTGTGTTCCCCCCACCAAAAACTGCACGTAAGCATCGTCCTTTTTGCACGCCTTCTTTATAAGCTCCCGCGCCTCTTCACAGTAATGGTCGCAGCCATAGCCCTCTGTCTGTTCTCTATTAGACTCCAACATAAGCTGCATGATTCTGTCGTGTGCACCTTCAGCGTAGTCACAATTAAATCGTATCATTCCCTTTTCCTCTTTTCTTTCTATTTAGCGTACGGAGAAATAGTAGTCAATCTCCTCCATTTCTTCTGCATAAACGTAAGGACCATACATTGGTATATCACAGCAGACAACCCCCTGGGTTGCTGCAATTCCAAGCTGATATCCCTTCTCTGAACGTAACCATGGCATGCGAAGTGGCTTTTGCCCGAAGGATATATACTTCGCCTTCATGGTTACCCGGTTCAAATCTGTTGCAAGAATTCCCCTCGCATCCAGCTTCTCGTTTTTTGCGAAATCGAAAAAGACATACCATCCTTTTCTTCCACGGTCATTAATAAGGCGTGGTTCCGTCGCCTTTTCCTCTAAAATTAGTTTACCACTTTTGTCTAAGAATTGAAGTGCCCCCGTTCGTTTTTCACACTTTATTAAGAAATATTTCATAGAAAGCTCAACATACCCTGCACTTTCCTTCACATTCCACGTAGGGGCGTTGTTTTCGCTTTCTTTGCCCATTCGCGCCGATGCATTACTTCCGCTTTCTTTGCCCGTATGTGCTGATGCATTGTCTATGGTCTCTTTTCCAATCCTTGCTGCCTTACTTGTATCTGCATCCTTATCTTGAATGAATTTGTGGTTTTGCACTTCTTCTGGCGCAAATCCCGGATATTCTGCCTGAAATTCTCCTATTTGCCCCCTGCGGAAGCGAACTCGCACCAAGGTGTCTGTTACCGGTTGTACACGAAGTGTTCCATAATTACTTGCAATATCCACAAAAGCTTTCGACTTTTTCACCCAGCGAACGGCACAATCCACTTTTCCATGTCCCGGTACGCGTAGTCCCGCTGTGTCTGGCATTGCACCAAACGGGTGCACACTTGGATTTATCGGTGCATTCTCATATTCACGCTCCGCTGCCTTTGTATCGCGTACCACTCTCTCCTTTGCCTGCACCTGTTTCTGATGCTTAGCTAACGCTTTCTCCACATCCGTTGGTGTGCTGTTTCCAATGCTTCTTTGAATTTTCCGGATTCCCGCCTCCTTTGGAAAAAGCGTATACGTGTTATCCAAATTCTTTTTGTTGGAAACGACGATTCGCTGCGGTCCAATATGTGCACGCCGCGCCATTTCCTTATGTGCATCTTGTGCTAACTCTTTCTTTTGTTCTTCTGTCGTTTTCTCTTCCTTTTGGAAAATACGCACGGTTTCATCATACTCCCGAAGATGCTCCATACTCTTCCCCTCTGGAGCCTTCGTGGCAATTATCTCAGAGAGATTTCCAAGATGAAGCACACATAATTCATGCAGCGCACGCGTTGCTGCGACATACAATAGTTTTACGTACGCATCCTCATTTGGATATTTCTTTGTGGATGGATTAAATAGTAAAACTGCATCAAATTCCAAGCCCTTGGTATAAGCAACTGGAAGTACCATGACGCCATTTCCAAATTCAGCGGTTTCCAAATTAGAGTCTGCCAATGTAATATACTTTTCCAGTTCCTCCGTAACCTTTTGTGCCTCTTTCTCATCTCTCGTTACGATAGCAATGGTCTCATGTCCCTCTTGTTGCCAATTTTGAATCGTGCGTACCGTTTCTGCCAGCAAATCGCTTCTGTCCTTGCAGCGATCCACACGTACCTCATTTCCATGGCGCACGATTGGTTCCACCGGATAAATAGAGAAGGAGCCATGTTTTAAGATGTCCGTGGCGAAATTCGAAATTTCTATCGTATTTCGGTAGCTTTTCTTCAGCAAACCAAAGCTATCATAGGTTCCTTTTAAAATCAGTTTGCGAAGAGCTTCCCAGTCATTCAATCCATAACCGAAATGAATATTTTGGGATACATCTCCCATAATCGTATACGTACAGCCGCGCATACAATAGTGTAGGCTTTGATATGCCATCATTCCAAAATCCTGTGCCTCGTCAATTACTACATGAGATGCTTCGCGAATTGGGTCAATTTCCTTGATTCTCTTATATAAATATGCCAAAGCAGCCAAATCATAGACATCAAAACTGTCACGTGGCATTCGAATTCTGGCGCCTTTTTCAATCTGCTCTAACAAAAATTCCTCATATAGAGCAAACAGATTTCCTTTCCATTCCTCTTTTCCAAAGTAGGTTGCATATTTTCGCTCTAACTCTTTCTTTTCTGAAGCCTTAAAGCTTACATTTTTTCCTTGCACCAGATTTTCTAATTTTGCTAGCAGGATTTCATTTAACATCCCTATTTTTGCCTGCATAGACATCTGTTTGTTTTCCTGCAAATAATTTTGGATGATATTCGGCCCTATCAAAAGCTCTTGATTCTTTTCTAAGCGAATTTCCTCACAAGGAATCTGCGTCTGCTCATATCGCTCACAAAAAGCTGCCAATTGCTGAAACCACTCGTCAGTTCCCTTAATGGCCACGTCCGCGTCGCCTTTTTCTATCATTCGTATCTGATGCTTATTCGGATTCCAGTCCTCGTATAACAGACGCACAAAGAGCTGTTCCATGGTCATCTGCTTGATTCCATAGACATCCAAATCTGGAAGTACACTCGTGATATAGTTTAATAAAATACGGTTACTGCCCACAATATAGAAATCCTCTGGGCGGAAATCGTCTTCATAGTTATATAGAATATAAGAAATTCTATGCATGGCTACGGTTGTTTTTCCTGATCCCGCACAGCCCTGTACCAAGACATTCGTTTTTGGCGACTTACGGATAATGTTGTTCTGCTCTTTTTGGATGGTAGCAATGATTTCCCCCAAAACTGCCTTCTTACTTTTTGCAAGATATTTGGTTAATAGTTCATCATTTGCAACCACATCAGAATCATAATAATCCTTCAGTTCATCGTCCTTGATTTCATAGGTACGCTTACGCTTTAGGTCGATTTCATAGGTTGCCTCATTCTTTACGGTGTAGTTACAAGGTCCCATATTACTCTCATAATATACCGATGCAATAGGTGCTCTCCAGTCAATGACCTCCAAATCCGCACTGTTTCGCGCAATTCCTACACGTCCTATATAGAAGCTCTCTTCTTCCTTACCTGATTCGTCGCAGAAATCAATTCGTCCAAAATACGGTTTCTTTCTCGCCTTTTTACATCGAACGTAGTCTCTTTCTGCCTCCAGCATCAGGGCTTGCGTATTGTGCCACATGGCTAAACCTTCGTGATCCTTTGCTCCGTAGGTTTCTAACAAATCATACAACGTATCCTTATATTCCTTAATCGTTGCTGCTGTCTTTTGTTTGTTTTCCTCCGCAACTGCTATTACCTCTGCAAGTCGTTCCTCTTCTTCCTCGCGCGTCGTTCCATAGCGTTTGCCGCGCGTGCTTCTTGGATCCATTGTTTCTCCACTTACATGCATATTTTTTTTATCATTCATCTTCGTGCTCCTTTTGCTTTCCTTTTCCCGACAAAGCTATCCTATCAAATTTTTAGAAAAAGAACTAGACTTGTAATATCAGTTATACTATAATGGACAATGAAGTGTGTCCTTTTTTCGACACGCTTTTCTTATGCCCTATTGGCAGGGATATTTTTATTTGTAACCTACGCATATGCCGTACATTTATTATACTATGGCTCTGCATTTATTCTGCTAAATATGTGCTTTATTGGAATTTTGTTTTGCAGGATTTTTGCTTTGCAGGATTTTTGTTTTGCGGGATTTTTGTTTTGCGGGATTCTTGCTTTGCGGGATTCTTGCTTTGCGGGATTTTTGTTTTGCGGGATTTTTGCTTTGCGGGATTCTTGCTTTGCGGGATTTTTGTTTTGCGGGATTTTTGTTTTGCGGGATTCTTGCTTTGCGGGATTTTTGTTTTGCGGGATTTTTGTTTTGCGGGATTTTTGTTTTATAAGATTGCGGCTATGTGTCACATTTATATAATTAAGGAGATTTCTATGAGATTAGCAATTCCATACGAAAACGACCAAATTTGTCAGCATTTTGGTCATTGTGAGAACTTTAAAATTTATGAAATTCAAGAAGGACAGATTCTTTCTAGTGAAGTAGTTGCTTGCAATACTTCCGGTCATGATGGCGTTGCCGCTTTTCTTCAAGCAGAGTCGGTTGCTCTCGTAATCTGCGGTGGAATTGGTGCCGGAGCTCAGAATGCATTAATCGAGGCTCGCATCGCTATGTATGCAGGCGTATCTGGCGGCTGTGATGAAGCTGTTACTCTCTTCCTTCAAGGTCAACTTGGTTACGTGCAGACTGCAACCTGCGGACAATCCCATGATGAGAGTGCTGGACATTCTTGTGGAAGCGGATGCGGTGGATGTAGCGGAGGCTGCTGCCACTAATTTATGCTTTTCGCATATTTCAATGACGTGTAGATGTTGCTTATATAACGTTTAAATGGTACTTAAGTAGTCACCACGTGGAAATTCCCTCGTTACACTGTTGCACGGACATTTCTCAGAAATCTGAGAACCGCTCCCATTCTTCAGTAACGAGGGAATTTTTGTATAATCATCAATTCTTTCTAATTCATCCAGTTTTGATGCTTATATACGCCTTTTTTCTTCTTTCAGGCATCAATTAATCTTTATCATACCAATTCCGATGTAAAAAATTGCTTTCAAGCACTTTTTTTGCATCAATTTTTCCTTTTCAAACTGATTCCGATGTAAAAATTCTTTTCAGGCTGGATTTTTATCATCGATTTCTCCTGTTCACTCTGATTCCGATGTAAAAATTTCTTCCAAGCTGGATTTTTATCAT
>JAZUHO010000163.1:0-14206 GCA_045641745.1 Agathobacter sp.
TCCAGGCGTAGTCGAACTGGCAATGCTTTTATGGAAATCTGCACCTGCTTAGGAACTTGAAATTGTGTGATTCTGAGAGGGTGTTCCCCCCTTGCACGTGAGGTGACGGGAGTGATGGCGGACGCTATGAAGAGGAGGCGAGAATGGGGACAATGAGAATTTTCACAGGTGCAAACGGATAATTTAATCAAATATGAATTGATTGTGTATTTCTACACAAAACGCTTGCTGAATTGTGTATAATTGTGTATTATATATTAAGGGAAGGAGAAGATAATAAATGAATCCTAGAGGGATAACTATTAAGGAATTGGATAAAAATGGATATATATTAAAACGACATGGTGCAAATCATGATATATATTATAATCCAGAAACTAAGAAAACAATCCCAGTTAAACGCCATGACTTTAATGAAAATGACATGAAGTACATTTTTAAGGAAGCTGGTATTGAGAGGAAGAATTAAGCTTGTTCTAATTTACTTGATTATAGATTAAATAAATGAATGCAGGAAAGGAGTAAATGATATGTTATATATATACACTGCTATATTTACACCAATTGAAGACGGAAGCGGATATTATGCAAAGGTGCCTGATCTAGATGGATGCATTACTACTGGAAAAGATTTATCGGATGCAATAGACCAAATTACGGATGCTATGAGTGCATGGTTGGTTGTTGCAGAAGATGAAGATTTAGAAATTGTTGAGCCTACACCACAAAAGGATATTATAATATCTGATAAAAATAGTTCTTGTGCTCTGATTAAAGTTGATACTATCGCATATAGAGCGATGACAGATACAAAGGCAGTTAGAAAGAATGTTTCTATTCCTGCATGGATGCTTGCACTGGCTGATAAGAGAAATATTAATTGTTCACAATTATTACAAGATGCACTTATGAAAAAATTGAGTTGCTAAATGCATATATATCTACGAAAACCCTAGAGCCTAAATTCTCTAGGGTTTGTTCATATTATTGAGTGGTTGAATATGAAATAGTTGATAATATCAAAACACGAAATCGCATGAAAAATAATCATAGATTGGTTTTATTTACTTGGTTTCAATTTTGGCGCAAATATAGTAGAATATATCTTGGAAAAGTTTCGTAAGAATGAGAAAAGTACAGCAGGAGAATGACATGCGAAGAAGAAGCGGATTGAATTTCGGAAAGCAGAGAAAGAAGTTTAACATGCCACTATTTGTGGAAATTATATCGTGGATTGCAGAGATTGCTATCGTAATAGGAATTGCATTTGTGGTAATCTTTTTCTTTGGTTTTAGAACGAGTGTAGTTGGACAGGCGATGACCAGCACTTTAGAGAACGGAGATCAGATTCTGGTGAACCGGTTTGTTTATATGGTTGGACATCCAAAACAGAATGATATTGTTGTATTCTTTCCGAATGGAAATGAGAAATCACATTATTATATTCGACGTGTGATTGCATGTCCTGGTGACAAAGTGCAAGTTAAGGATGGCGCTGTGTATGTGAATGGAAAAGCATATCAGGAGGTAAATCTTGATGTGGCTGCAATTGAAGATGCAGGACTTGCCGCAGAGGAAATCACAGTGGATAAGAATGAATACTTTGTGCTAGGTGACAATCGAAATAATAGTGAGGATAGTCGGCAGGCAAATATCGGAAACGTAAAAAAGGAATACATAGAGGGCAAGGTTTGGTTTCGACTAGGCTCTTTCAAAAAATTAGGAACCGTTAAGTAATAGGAGGCAAATATGAATTTTCAGTGGTACCCAGGACATATGACGAAGGCAAGACGCCAAATGCAGGAGGATATTAAACTCATTGATTTGGTAATAGAGCTAGTGGATGCAAGAATTCCATTGAGTAGTCGTAATCCAGATATAGACGAGCTAGGGAAGAACAAGTATCGACTGATTTTAATGAATAAATCAGATTTGGCAGATAAGAAACAGACAGAAGCATGGAGCAGCTATTTTCGAGCAAAAGGATATTATGTAGTTTGCTTGGATGCAAGAAGCAAGAATGGAATGAAACAGGTAACCGATGTTATCATGGAGGCCTGTAAAGAGAAGATGGAGCGTGATTTGAAGCGTGGCATCAAGAATCGCCCGGTTCGCGCTATGGTAGTGGGAATTCCAAACGTTGGAAAATCTACCTTTATCAATTCTTATGCAGGAAAAGCTTGCGCGAAAACAGGAAACAAACCAGGTGTTACCAAAGGAAAACAGTGGATTCGCCTAAACAAGAGCGTGGAACTGCTCGATACTCCAGGTATTTTGTGGCCAAAGTTTGAGGATCAAATGGTAGGACTTCGTCTGGCACTTATTGGCTCAATTAAGGATGAAATCTTAAATATTGATGAATTGGCAATCGAGCTGATTCGTATTCTTTGTGTACAGTATAAGGGAGTACTGACAGAGCGATATGGAGTAAATGAGGAACAAAAGGATACCGATATATTGATTGAAATCGCAAAGAATCGTAACTGCGTATCCAAAGGAAACGAATTGGATTATACAAAGGCGGCAACACTGCTGATTGATGAATTTAGAAGTGGAAAACTTGGAAAAATTACACTTGAACTTCCAGAGCAGAAAGAAGGATAAAGATGGCAAAAAAAGTGGCGATTGAGATATTGAAATTCATTGTGTATATTGGCTGTATTTATTTAGTTGCAAAGGGAATTGTAACTTTTTTGGGACAGCGAACCATTGTGGATGGACCATCTATGCAGAACACTTTGCAGGATGGGGATAATGTGATTTTGGATAAAATTTCATATCGATTTCATGATCCCAAACGATTTGATATAGTTGTATTTCCAGTGGGAGAGGACCACTATATTAAACGTATTATTGGACTTCCGGGTGAAAAGGTGCGAATTGATGCGAACGGTTTGATTTATATCAATGGGGAAATGTTAGCAGAATCCTATGGATTAGAGGTTATCCAAGGAGCTGGAGTAGCAGCAGAGGAAATCACACTTAGTGATTCGGAATACTTTGTTTTGGGAGATAATCGAAATAATAGTAAGGATAGCCGTTCTGAAATGGTAGGAAATATCCAACGCAAAAATATAGAGGGAAAAGTAGTCGCACGCTTTTTTCCATTTTCGGAGGCTAAAATTCTATGACAGAAATGAAAATCGGTGAGATTAAATCATTATTTGCAGAGTGTCCAGTTGAACAGCTGGAGGCTCTGATTGCGCAGTTTGCATCGGATGATAGACAGGGTGTCTTGAAGCTGAGAGAACAGGCTAACAAGAAATTGGAAAAGCTTGCAAAAGAGAGAGAACGCATGGAAGCGTTAAAGAAATTCGAGAAGGCAAATGCAGAGTATACGTATATCTGTGGAATTGATGAGGTGGGACGAGGACCTTTGGCAGGACCTGTTGTAGCTGGGGCTGTGATTCTTCCAAAGGATTGTGATATTTTGTATATTAACGATTCCAAAAAATTATCTGAAAAGATGCGAGAGCAGCTTTATGATGAGATTATGGAGAAGGCTGTGGCTACCGGGATTGGAATGGTAGGTCCTGCAAGAATTGATGAGATTAATATTTTGCAGGCAACCTATGAAGCGATGCGTCAGGCTATATCCAATTTAGCGGTACAGCCGGATTTATTATTAAATGATGCGGTAACAATTCCACAAGTGGAAATTAAGCAAATTCCGATTATCAAAGGCGATGCTAAATCGATTTCCATAGGAGCTGCAAGTATTATTGCAAAGGTGACGAGAGACCGCTTGATGCAAGAGTACGATAAAGTATTGCCGGGATATGGATTTGCATCAAATAAAGGATATGGATCAGCAGAGCACATTCAGGCAATTAAGGAGTTAGGACCAACTCCAATACATAGAGCAACCTTTATTAAGAACTTCGTTTAACATTTGCGAGTCAGGAGGAAACTATGCACATATCAGATTTAGTAGGACAATATAATAATCATGGAAATGTTACTCCTGAAAGTGTGACGGGTGTGAAAGGGGTAGAGAAGCTGGTTGCTACGGTGCGTGAAATGACAGTTGGCAATATTTTTGAAGGTACCGTTAGTCAGATGCGTGGAGGGCGCGTAACGCTTGCGCTGTCCAATGGGCAGGAACTTTCGGCTTGCTTGGATGCGAAGATATCGCTTGCAGTTGGACAATCGATGTTTTTTCAGGTAAAAAGCAATGATGGAAGTACCGTTGCGATACGTCCGTTTCTTGTGGATGGCACATCGGGGAATCTGACGCTCATGAAGGCATTAGAGTCGGCAGGAATGCCTGTGGATGCGAGAAATTTGTCTATGGTGAATACGATGATGCAGGAACAGATGCCGATTGATATGAATCATGTATCACAGATGGGGCGATTGGCAAGTTTAAATCCGGAAATACCAGTTACAACGGTAGTACAGCTGCAGAAGCTTCAAATTCCTGTAACGGTGGAGAACGCGTCGATGTTTGAAAACTACAAAGAGGACGCGGCTGCCATCACAAAGGAAATGCAACAATTATTCGAGGAACTTCCAAAGGCTATGGGCGAGGAAGAATTGCCTCTTGAAACTATGCGGAATATGAATGCGCAGATACTTCAGATTATGGCGGATGAATTGCCAGAACCGCAGATGGTTATGGTAGAGAATGGCATAGACGAAGAGGGAAATCCAATTCAAACCGTGCAAAACACACAAAGCCTGGAATATCTTTTGTCTGAGGAGGATTTGCAAAATCTGTCAGAGCAATTGAAGGCAGTACCAGGAATGGAGCAGGATGCAACGCTTTTTCCGGAAGGAGAATTGTCAGGAAAGGCGACGATACAACAACTCATGGATGTGTTATCCTATCATCTGGTGGAGATGGAACTGGAGACAGATAGCAGCTCAGAAATGCTAGAAGCGGTCGCCAGGGAGCCAATGGGAGAGGAACCACAAACGCAGGAATCGATAGCGCCTCAGGTGAAGCATAGCTTAAGCCGTTTGTTTTCAGGCAAGGAATTTCAAGAAGTGATAAAGGCTGCGGCAAATGAGAAATGGTTGCTTAAGCCAGAACAGCTTAAGGAAGAGAATTCGGTGAAAAGTCTTTATGAACGCTTGGAACGACAAATGCGGGATTTGGAGCAGGTGGCAAAGGCATCGGGCACCAATGCACAACAATTAGGTGAAACGGTGAAGGACATTCGCAGTAACATTAATTTTATGGATCAGATTAATCAGACCTACACGTACTTACAGCTGCCACTTAAGATGGCAAAGCAGCAGGCGAATGCAGATTTGTATGTGTACACCAATAAGAAGTCGTTAGAGCAAGATAATAAGAATCTTACCGCCTTTTTACATCTTGATATGGAACATCTTGGTTCCACAGATGTATCCGTGAAAATGGAGCATAAGAAGGTTTCTACAAGGTTTTATCTGGAAGATGATAGCGCATATCAGTTATTGGAAGCATACATGCCAAAGCTAGAGGCAAGGCTGCAAGCACTTGGGTATGATGCAAAGGTGACGATTATAAATGAGGACAAGAAGGTGAATTTCGTGGAAGACTTTTTGAAAAAGGATCAACCGTCGGCAGGAGCACTTCGTAGATATTCATTTGATATGAGGGCATAGTATGGGAGAAAAATCAGCATGGAAACCAGCAGCATTTCAACAACTGCATAAGGAAGAAGAAAAAACTGCTGTGGCAATCGCCTATGAGCCTGGGGAAGCGGCCCCTAAGATTTTAGCAACGGGAAAAGGCGAAGTGGCGCAGCGGATTATTGATTCTGCGAAAGAAAATGATGTGCCTCTTCACAAGGATGATCAATTAGCAGATACACTATCGAGACTGAAGATTGGTGATATGATTCCACCGGAATTGTATGAAGTGGTGGCGGAAATATTAGTTTTTGTAAATGACATGGACAAAATAAAAGCAAAAATAGATGGCATGAAATAAAGAAAACAAGGGAGAGATTCGTGTGGAAAGGACACAATGAATCGACGTGAGGTTGGAAAAGAAAAGGAAGACAGTGCAGCTGAGTTTTTGAGGAAGCAGGGATATGTTATCCTAGAACAAAACTATCGATGTAAGCTGGGTGAGATTGACATTATAGCACGAGAACAGAGAACATTGGTGTTTGTGGAGGTGAAATATCGCACTTCTGGAAGCTGTGGGGAGCCTGAGGCAGCAGTGGATTGGCGAAAGCAGAAAGTCATTACAAGAGTTGCTTGGTTTTATTTGAAGACACATGGTTATCATGAGTGGAGCCCTTGCCGTTTTGATGTGATAGCAATACGGGGGGAGAGGATAGAACTCTACCGAAATGCATTTCAGGGATATGCCCTATAGCATGGGAAATTCCATAAAGAGAAGTGGAAGGAATTAGAAGAAAAATGGAGCGATATTTGCAATTGGCAGGGGCAGAGAAGCTGCCCTTACTTCAATTTCCGATTCTATCGGATACCAAAATAGTAGAGCATGCCTTTACCACACGTGATGGAGGCGTGAGTGAGGGAATATTTGAAAGCTTGAACTTAAGCTACACGAGAGGCGATAATCCAGAAGCGGTTACGGAGAATTATCGTCGTGTGGCGAACGCACTCCACACGGATATCGAGCATATTGTATGTTCCGATCAGACGCACACGACGAATGTGCGTGTTGTCACAGAACGTGATGCGGGAAAAGGCGTTGTTCGGCAGCGGGACTATGTAGATATAGACGGATTGATTACGAATGTTAAAGGTCTATTACTTGCGACCTTTTATGCAGATTGTGTGCCACTATACTTTGTGGATCCGGTAAAGGAAGCAATTGGACTGAGCCATTCTGGCTGGCGAGGAACGGTCGGTAGAATGGGGGCACATACGATAGATGCTATGACAGAAAATTTCGGATGTGATACACGGGACATCAAAGCGGTGATTGGCCCTTGCATTTGTAAGGATTGCTATGAGATAAGTGCGGATGTTGCGGAGCAGTTTCAAAGGGAATTTGGAGAGCATGCGAAGGAAATCCTTACCTATAGAGGAATAAGAGACGGAGAAGAGAAATATCATTTGGACTTGTGGAAAGCAAATGAAGTGGTATTATTAGAAGCAGGAATTCGACCACAGAATCTATTGGTTAGCGGTGTTTGTACCTGTTGCAATGCAAAACGCCTTTTCTCCCACAGAGCAAGTCAAGGAAGGAGAGGAAATCTCGGGGCGTTTTTAATGCTGAAATAGACGTGGCAGAAAGAGAGGATATTGAAATGGATACAAAGAAATATGTTGATTACATGGTAGAAACTACACAAAAGGTGCTGGCAATTGATAGCCCAACAGGGTTTACAAAAAAAGCAGCAGAATTTGTGATGGAAGAGTATAGAAAGCTTGGATATGAGCCACAGATGACGGTTAAAGGAGGCATTCTTGTAGACCTTGGTGGCGAGAATAAAGAAGATGGCTTGGTTTTGGCGGCGCATATTGATACCTTGGGTGCTATGGTATCTAAAATTAAAGGAAATGGTAACCTTGAGGTGTCACCACTAGGCGGAATGAACCCAAACAATGCAGAGGCTGAGAACTGTAGAATCTATACTCGATTTGATGGAACCTATTGTGGAACGTTTCAACTGAATAATGCATCGGTTCATGTGAATGGCGAATATAGCGAAGAGAAACGTAAATATAGCGGAATGGAAGTCGTTCTTGATGAACCGGTAAGTTCTGCTGAAGATACTCAAAAGCTAGGAATTATGGTGGGAGACATTGTTTGCTTCGATCCACGCACTACGGTAACAGAAAGTGGATATATTAAGAGCCGTTTCTTAGATGATAAGCTCAGCGTCGGAATCCTTTTGGGTATTGCAAAATACATGAAGGATGAGAAAATCAAGACACCACGCCGTATCTATCATCATATTACGGTTTATGAAGAGGTTGGACATGGTGGAGCAGGTTCTATGCCAGAGGGCGTAACAGAAATGATTTCTGTAGACATGGGATGTGTCGGAGATGGTTTAAATTGTACAGAGCATCAGGTTTCTATCTGTGCAAAGGACAGCCGTGGTCCATATAATTACGATGTGGTAACAGACTTGATTCAGGCAGCTAAGGATAGTGGTGCAGATTTTGCGGTAGATGTATATCCTTTCTATGGATCGGATGTGGACGTGGCATTGGGGGCAGGTTATGATATTCGCCATGGTTTGATTGGCGCCGGCGTGTATGCGTCTCATGGATATGAGAGAAGTCATAAGGATGGAGTAGAGAATACCTTTAAGTTGATTACAAAGTACATACAATAATCGTAACTATAAATCATAAATCGAAAATAAGGGATAGGGAATGATCAAGGTAAATAATCTAGTAAAGTCGTTTGATGATTTTCGGGCGCTAGATGGCGTGAATATGAATGTCGGAAAAGGCGAAGTCTATGGATTGGTTGGACCGAATGGAGCAGGAAAATCCACATTGATTCGGCACCTCACCGGGGTATACAAGCAAGACGCTGGCGAAGTCTGGATTGATGGTCAGCCAGTTTATGAAAATCGAGAAATAAAAAAAAGAATTGCATATATTCCGGATGATATGTTCTATTTTTTACAGGCTGACACCAGAGAAATGATGCGTTATTACAAAGGTATATATAAGCAGTTTGATGAGAAAATGTTTAACCATATGCAAGAATTATTTCCCAAAGTGGATTTAAGACATTCTATCCGCAGACTTTCGAAAGGTATGCAAAAACAGGTGGGATTTTGGCTGGCCTTGAGTTGCAAACCAGAACTTCTAATTCTGGACGAGCCTGTAGATGGATTGGATCCGGTTATGCGTAAGCAAATTTGGTCCATTATGTTATCGGAAGTGAAACAAAATCATATGACTGTACTTGTGTCATCTCACAATTTACGTGAGCTTGAGGACGTGTGTGATCATGTGGGAATTATGAATAATGGGCGCGTTGTGGTAGAAAAATCATTACAGGATTTGCAGGGAAATGTCACGAAGATACAGGTGGCTTGTGCAACAGGTATGCCAAAATTATCTAAGGATTATCCTGTGCTTCATATGTCTAATACAGGACGCGTCTATACTTTGATTGTAAAAGGCAATCCAAATGATATTGCACGCGATATTACGGAGAATGAGGACAATGTGGTGGTGGATATTCTTCCATTGACTTTGGAAGAAATATTTATCTATGAAATGGGAGGTGCAGATTATGAAATCAAAGATATTCTGTTTTAACCGAACCATTCATAGGAAAAATATGGCATTGTTTTGGCCAATTTGGGTATTATATTTGGCGTATATGCTATTTCGTTTTCCGTTTTCACTCTTCATAACCTTTGAACGCAATGCAAGAATATACATGGGGACAGAGGCTAAGGAGTTACAATTAAGAAATCTGGATGCACTGCGGGACATTTTTCAAATGGACATACAGGTTTTTGGCGTGTTTGTTTTAGCTAGCATTGTTGCAGTATGTGTATTTCATTATTTAACCAATAGTAGATGTACAAATACAATTCATGCTCTTCCTGTAACAAGATCAGAACTGTATTGTACCAATGTTTTGTCAGGGGGAGTAATGTTACTGCTTCCGCTTTTTGTGGGATATTTGGGTGCAGTGATGGTGTGCATTAGCTATAGGATTGATTGTATTGCAACCATTGGTGCATGGTTTATTACGATTGCAGGAGTATCTATTTTCTTTTTGAGTATAGCAATTTGTGCAATTATGCTGAGTGGTCAAACTTTTGGTGGTATATTAATTTATTGGATTGGAAATGGTTTATATATCGGAATACGCAATTTGTTTGCAAGCCTAATTTCCTTTCTAGGTTGGGGCGTTACCTATAGTACAGTGGTTAGTCGCATACACCTTGAATTTTTATCACCCATTTATTATTTGTACCGCTTGCTAAAATTTCAGGAAGCGTTAATTTATGGAGAAAATGGTGCGATTGACGAAATGCAATATTCCATTGCATATGGAAACAGTGTAGTGGGGTATTTTTTAGTATCCTTTCTTTTCTTTGGGTTAGGTTATTGGTTTTATAAGCTACGGCCATTGGAGAAGGCGGGAGATTTCCTAACCAACTCTGTGCTTCACCCTGTGTTTCGATGGGGGGCAGGAATCTGTGCGGGGGGAGCTTTGGCTATAGTAATTGCAAATGGTGTAGGAAACATTCTCACACGTAAAGCAACAGAAAATGTTACCGTTGCGAGTATTTTGATTGTTGGAATAGGGTTCTTTTTTGTAAGTGATATGCTAGTGCAGAAAACCTTTCGTGTTGTGACCAAAAAGCGAGTGCTAGAGGCTACAATATTTCTTGTAATGCTTACAATTGTTGTTTTGGCGATGAAGATGACAGCATATAGAATGTCGGTTTATTTGCCAGAGTTGGGAAAAATAGAAAAAATAGAAATTCATATGAATAATCCAGTGACGTATGAGGGCGAAGATATGGAATGGGCGCAAAGCCTTCACAGAGAGTTAATTGAGAACCAATCCATGTACCAGGAGGGAAGAAATTTTCAAAAGAATCAGCAAAGTATCCAATTTCGCTATTATTATAAAGATGGATCTTATACAACACGTTCCTATGAGATAACGATTAATGAAAACACGAAGGCGCTAGCACAGCAGATAAATTTTGCAGAATGGAACGGTGCAAACTATTTAAAAAATGCAATTTGTGCGGATTATCAGGATGCTAGCATAATTGGAGCAAGACTTGGTATTTTTGAAAAGAACATGGCATATGATGGAGAACTTGAAATTTCGGAAGAGGTGGCAAAGGCTTTGTATGAGGCATATCTCAAGGATGTCGATGCTATGAAAATTCAAAAATATGACAGTGCAGACTATGAGGGTGTGGTGGCAAGTGAAAGATTTCTAAATTCCATTACATTTAAGTATATCCTTCCTCTTGAGGAGGGAATGAAGACACCATCCAATTCGGTACAGGAAGGAATGGTGAGTGGAAGCAGTGAGTATCAGGAAATCTATGTTTTTGAGGTCTTTTTTGGACCAGACTGTGAGAATATAATTCGTGCATTATTGGAAAATGAATTAATTGAATCAACGGAAGAATTGATTTTTCAGTAAGGAAAAACGTAATTTGGAAGAGGATTTCTAGAGCTTATAGGGAACAGTAAAAGGAGACAGTTCAATGGCTATTTACACTTAAGAATGATGCGGCAGAATAACAAAATTTGTTATTCTGCCATTTTTGTGGTAAACTATAATGGCTTATGAGTAAATTTGAAAAGGAGTAAAACATGAGTAAACCAATTGTGGCTGTAGTAGGCCGCCCAAATGTAGGAAAATCAACGCTCTTTAATGCCCTTGCTGGAGAACGTATCTCGATTGTAAAAGATACTCCAGGTGTAACGAGAGATCGTATATATGCCGATATTACATGGCTGGATTATAACTTTACCATGATAGACACCGGAGGTATTGAACCTGACAGTGGAGATATTATTTTGTCACAAATGAGAGAACAGGCAGAGATTGCAATTGCAACAGCGGACGTGATTATGTTTGTTGTAGATGTGCGTCAGGGACTTCAAGACGCGGACTCAAAGGTGGCAGATATGCTTCGCCGTTCGAAGAAACCAATTGTGCTTGTAGTAAATAAAGTGGATAGTTTTGAAAAATATATGCCAGATGTATATGAATTCTATAATCTTGGTATTGGAGATCCACATCCGGTTTCTGCGGCTTCTATGCTAGGCCTTGGAGATATGCTGGATGAAGTAGTACAGTACTTCCCAGAGGACGCAAGAGAAGAAGTGGAAGATGACAGACCAAAAGTTGCAATCATTGGAAAGCCAAATGTAGGAAAATCATCCCTTATTAATAAGCTAGCACAGGAGGATCGTGTAATTGTGTCAGACATCGCAGGAACGACGCGTGATGCAATTGATACCGATATAACGTTTAATGATCGAGAGTATGTGTTCATTGATACGGCAGGTCTTCGAAGAAAAAATAAAATAAAAGAGGAAATTGAGCGCTATAGTATTATTCGTGCTGTGTCCGCAGTTGAGAGAGCAGATGTGGTTATCATTGTCATTGATGCGAAGGAAGGCGTAACTGAGCAGGACGCAAAGATTGCAGGAATCGCACATGAACGCGGCAAAGGTATTATTATTGCAGTGAATAAGTGGGATGCAATTGAGAAGGACAATCATACGGTAAAAGAGTATACGGATGATATCCGCGATGTATTAAGTTTTATGCCTTATGCAGAAATTCTATTTATCTCAGCAAAAACAGGACAACGCCTCAACAAAATTTTTGAATTGATTGATGTGGTTCTTGAGAATAATAGTATGCGTGTACAGACAGGTGTCTTAAATGAAATTGTTGCAGAGGCCGTTGCAATGCAGCAGCCACCGTCTGATAAAGGAAAGCGTTTGAAAATTTATTACGTAACACAGGTGGCTGTAAAACCACCAACATTCGTTTTATTTGTAAATGACAAACAATTAATGCACTTCTCCTATACCAGATATTTAGAAAACAGAATTCGTGATACCTTCGGATTTCGAGGTACTGCAATGAAGTTTATTACAAGGGAGAGAAAGGAAGACAAATAATGATTGTTGCAAGAATTATCTCTATTCTAGTTGGTTACATCTTTGGTATTTTTCAAACAGGATATCTCTATGGAAAGAGTCAAGGGGTAGATATTCGCGAGCATGGAAGCGGTAATTCAGGAAGTACAAACACACTTCGAACACTTGGAGTGAAGGCTGGGTTGATTACGTTTGCTGGCGATTTGGCAAAGGCAATGATTGCGGTGTTTTTAATTCGCTTTTTCTTTATCGGTAAGTATGAAGAAGGAATTATGGTTCTTGAGATGTATGCTGGATTTGGCGCTGTATTAGGACATAATTTCCCGGTGCAGATGAAGTTTAAAGGTGGAAAAGGAATTGCATGTACCGCTGGTGTGATTTTAGCGGTATGTCTTCCAGCGGCTCCATTATGCTTGGCATTATTTATTGCTGCTGTAGCAATCACTCGATATGTTTCATTGGGGTCCATTTTGGTTGTGATTTCTTTCTTGATTCAGGTTATTTGCTTTAACTATTTTGGAATTATTCGTATCCCAGAAGCATATCAATTAGAATTTTTGATTTTGTCAGCCTGCTTCACTGGCATGGCACTTTGGAGACATCGCGCGAATATTGTTCGCCTTATGCATGGAACAGAAAATAAACTTACAAAGAAACATGAAATTGAGTAGACAGGTTGGTAATAAAATGATGAAAATTGGTGTAATTGGTGCAGGTAGTTGGGGAATCGCTTTATCGAAAGTACTTGCAAACAACGGGCACGAAGTAATCGTGTGGTCTATTGTTGAAGACGAAATTAAAATGCTGAAGGAAAAACATGAACACATTGACAAACTGCCGGGAGTTCTTTTGCCAGAATCGGTAACATTTACAACAGAGCTTCAGGAAGCAATTGAAGAAGCAGAGCTTCTCGTGCTTGCAGTTCCATCGGTATTTACAAGAAGCACAGCTAAAATGATGGCCCCTTTTGTAAAACAGAATCAGGTTATTATTTGTGTTGCAAAGGGAATTGAGGAGAGAACCCTGTTGACATTGTGTGAAGTTGTAGAACAGGAAATTCCGCAGGCAGATGCTGCTGTTATGTGCGGGCCAAGCCACGCAGAAGAGGTGGGAATAGGACTTCCGACCACATTGGTAGCAGGAGCGAAAACACAAAAGACTGCAGAACTGATACAGGATACCTTTATGAATGAAGTGCTTCGTGTTTATACAAGCTCGGATATGATAGGAATGGAAATTGGTGGTTCACTAAAGAATGTGATTGCACTTGCAGCAGGTATGGCTGATGGATTGGGCTATGGTGATAACACAAAGGCAGCGTTAATTACACGAGGAATTGCAGAGATTAGTAGATTAGCAATTGAGATGGGAGCGCAAGCAGAAACGATTCATGGGCTTACCGGAATTGGTGATTTGATTGTAACCTGTGAAAGCAAACATAGCCGTAATCGTAAAGCAGGAATGCTTATTGGACAAGGATATACGATGGAAGAAGCTACCAAGGAAGTTAAGATGGTAGTAGAAGGAATCTATTCAGCAAAAGCTGCTTTGGGATTGGCGAAAAAGTATGAGGTAGAGCTTCCGATTATCGAAGCAGTTAATCAGGTATTACTCGAAGATAAATCTGCCAAAGAAGCGGTTGTAGAGTTGATGCTTCGTG
>JAZUHO010000164.1:0-10943 GCA_045641745.1 Agathobacter sp.
ATGAGAATCGAAGAGTCAAAGGTGTTAGTCGTAGGAACAGGAATTAGTGGAATAGCAGCAACAGAACTGCTTTTGGGAAAGGGCGTCGATGTTACCTTGTTCGATGGGAATAAGGACCTTGATACCTCGAAATTGTATGAGAAGAATCCACAGGTGAAGCAGGTGCCACTTCTTCTTGGCGATTTGTCAGAAGAGGAGATGAAGCAGTTTGCTTATGTGATTTTAAGCCCTGGAGTTCCAACAGATATTCCAATGGTAAATGCCATGCGCGACCTTGGCCTTCAGATTTGGGGTGAGATTGAGCTTGCCTATTATTTTGGAAAAGGCAGAGTTCTTGCCATTACAGGAACCAATGGAAAGACCACGACCACCGCATTGACGGGTGAAATTATGAAGAACTGCTTTTTTGATGTACGTGTGGTTGGAAATATTGGAATTCCTTATACTTCGGAAGCGTTGACCATGAATGAAGACACTGTGACGGTTGCTGAAATTAGTAGCTTTCAGCTGGAAACGATACAGGATTTTAAACCAGAGGTTTCTGCTATTTTAAATATTACCCCTGACCATTTAAATCGCCATCATACCATGGAAAATTACATTAAGGCAAAGGAAGATATCACAAAAAATCAAGGAACATCTGAATTCTGTATTTTAAATTATGAGGATGAGGTACTTCGAAAGTTTGGAGAACAGGCTGAAACGAAGGTGGTATTTTTCAGTAGCAGGAGAAGATTAGAGGAAGGGCTCTTTTTAGAGGATTCTGTCATCTATCAGGCAAAAAATGGTGAAAGCAAGAAAGTAATTCATGTAGATGACTTGAATATCTTGGGAAATCACAATTATGAGAACGTTATGGCGGCAGTTGGTATGGCAGATGCATTTGGCGTACCAATGGATAAGATTGTGGAGGTATTAAAAGAATTTGTAGCGGTGGAACATCGAATTGAGTATGTTTGTGAGAAACGTGGCGTTCGGTATTACAACGACTCTAAGGGAACAAATCCAGATGCAGCAATTCAGGGAATTCGAGCAATGAATCGACCAACCTACTTGATTGGGGGCGGATATGACAAACAATCGACTTATGATGAGTGGATTGAAAGTTTTGATGGGAAAGTAAAGAAGCTGGTATTAATTGGACAGACGAAGGAAAAAATTGCAGCATGCTGTGAGGCACATAGTTTTAAGGATTATGTGCTGTGTGAGACCTTTGAGGAAGCAATTCAGATTTGTTACGAAAGTGCGAAGACAGGGGAGGCAGTTCTTCTTTCACCAGCCTGTGCAAGCTGGGGAATGTTTTCAAACTATGAGGAACGTGGCCGGATATTTAAAGAGATAGTTCGAAATTTGAAGGAGTAGTAATGGCAAGAAACAGCGCAAAGAGTTCGAAAAGAGCGGGAGCGAGAAGTTCAAAGTCAGTAATAAAAAAGACAAAAAAGCAGGGGATGACGCGATATTTTGATTATAGCTTGTTATTCATTATCATCTTTATGCTTTGTTTTGGAAGCTTGATGCTATATAGTACCAGTTCATATACTGCGGCCAATAAGTTTGGGGATGGAGCATTCTATTTAAAAAAGCAATTGAAAGCGACACTTGCTGGAATTGCTGCAATGATTGGCTTTACTTTGATAGATTATAGAGTGTGGAAAAAGATTGGATTTCTTGCGTATATAGGAGCTCTAGGTTTATGTTTATTGGTGTTCGTGCCGGGAATTGGAAGTAATCAGAATGGATCTTCCCGTTGGTTAGCCATTGGTTCGATGTCGCTACAACCATCAGAAGCAGCTAAAATTGCAGTGATTTTGTTTTTGGCAATGGTAATTGAGAAGATTCCTACCAAATTGAATTCGACAGAAGGGGTTCTCAAAACCTTTGCAATGGTTGTTCCGATTATGGCAGTAGTTGCCTATTCCAATCTGAGTACCGGTATTATCATTGCAGGTATTGCTATGTGTATGTTATTTATTTCCAGCACCACATATCGTCCATTTATTGCCTTGGGGGGGATTGGTATTGCTGGAGTTGTAGGATTGATTGCGACGCAGAGTTATCGTATGGATCGTATCAACGCCTGGCTTCATCCGGAAAATGCTGGGAAACACGGATTTCAGACGCTTCAAGGATTATACGCAATTGGATCAGGTGGTTTGTTTGGTAAAGGTTTGGGAGAGAGCATTCAGAAGATGGGATTTGTTCCTGAAGCACAAAATGACATGATTTTTACCATTATATGCGAGGAACTTGGGTTGTTCGGTGGAGTATGCGTTATCTTGCTTTTTGGAATCATGCTGTGGCGCATGATGGTAATTGCGAACAATGCCAGCGATTTATTTGGTTCATTATTAGTCATTGGTGTGATGGCGCATATCGCGCTTCAGGTTATTCTAAATGTAGCGGTTGTGACGAATTCTATGCCAAATACAGGGGTTACTCTTCCGTTTATTAGCTATGGAGGTACATCCATCTTGTTTTTACTCAGTGAAATGGGTTTGGTACTTAGTGTATCTAGAGGAATTTGTTTGCAAAAGATTGATGCATAGATTGGAGAGAAGCAATGATAAAGGAGCAGCGAAAGAAAAAGAAGAAAAGGCGTAAACTGCTCAAAGTAATTATAGGTATGATTCTTCTTTTAGCACTTGCGGCGGTAATCGTGATTAAAGTGTTTCGCGTAAAGAAAGTGGAGGTAGAAGGGAACGTACTATATGATGCTGGCGTAATTCAGGAGTCTGTATTGAATGATAAGTATTCCTGGAATTCTTTATATGTATTTGGAAAGTATCGCTTTTTAAAACAAAAGGAAATTCCATTTATTGATACCATGGAGGTATCTTTAAAGAATCCAACCACCTTGCATATTAAGGTATATGAGAAAGCAAGGGTCGGATACTTATATATTCCTTCTATCAATGAGAATGCCTACTTTGATAAAGATGGATTTGTTGTTGAGACTTCTTCAGAGACTATTGGTGATGTTCCAATGGTAGAAGGACTAGCCTGTGACCAAGTGGTGCTGTATGAAAAGCTACCGATTGAGGATCGACGGTTAAAGGAAATACTTAATTTGACACAGGTACTCAAAAAGTATGAAATAGAGCCAACAAAAATATCCTATGGAGTGGCAGGAGAACCGGCACTTACCTATGGAAATATTGTGGTTTTGATGGGGGATTTGGCAAAATTGACTCCAAAAGTGGAGCGCTTGGCTCAGATTTTGCCATCCTTGGCGGAACAGACAGGAACACTTCATATTGAGAAGTGGACGGAAGAAAACACAGATATTGTGTTTCAAAGGGCAGATTAATTGAAAAAAAACACAATTTGTAGTTGATTATTTGACCGAAAAATTATATTATGGTTTATGTGAATATTGTATTACACACTTTTTATGATTTAATGTGATATTTGATATAAATATGGAGATAGAAAGAGGAGGAAGAACCTTGCTGGAGATTACAAATACACAAGCAGATGCTAGCGCTAAAATTATTGTTATTGGCGTTGGTGGTGCAGGGAATAATGCAGTTAACCGAATGATAGATGAGAACATTGGTGGAGTAGAATTCATCGGTGTTAATACAGATAAACAAGCTTTACAGCTTTGTAAGGCTCCAACATTACTTCAGATTGGTGAGAAGCTCACTAAGGGACTTGGTGCGGGAGCCCAGCCTGAGATTGGCGAGAAGGCTGCCGAAGAGAGCACAGAGGAACTTGCATCAGCAATCAAGGGTGCCGATATGGTATTCGTTACTTGTGGTATGGGTGGTGGAACCGGAACAGGTGCCGCTCCTGTTGTTGCTAAGATTGCAAAGGAACAGGGAATCCTTACTGTAGGTGTTGTAACAAAGCCTTTCAAATTTGAAGCAAAACAGAGAATGATTAATGCAATCTCTGGTATCGAGCGTTTGAAAGAGAGCGTAGATACCTTGATTGTAATCCCTAATGATAAATTATTAGAGATTGTAGATCGTCGCACTACAATGCCAGATGCATTAAAGAAAGCAGACGAAGTCTTACAGCAGGCAGTACAGGGAATTACCGATTTAATTAACCTTCCTGCACTGATTAACCTTGACTTTGCAGATGTACAGACTGTAATGAAGGACAAGGGTATGGCTCATATTGGTATTGGCTCTGCACATGGGGATGAGAAAGCAATTGAAGCTGTTAAACTTGCAGTGGCTTCTCCTCTTCTTGAGACAACAATCAATGGCGCTTCTCATGTTATCATCAATATTTCTGGAGATATTTCTCTTATGGATGCAAATGATGCTGCAAGCTATGTACAGGATCTTGCTGGTGAAGATGCAAACATTATCTTTGGTGCTAAGTATGACGAGACAATGACAGATTCTGCTGTTATCACAGTTATTGCAACAGGACTTGAGAATGCACCTAAGATGGGCGGAATTCCAACAATGATGAAATACACCTCACAGGGTGCTACTGCAGCGAGACCAACGACAATGGGAACTACGACAGCAAGACCAACTACTATGGGAACATCTACTATGGGTGTAAATCGTCCAACTGCTGGAGTAACTCGTACAAGTACCATGCAGACAGGTGCTACATATAGTGGAATCAATAAACCACAGCAGCCTGAGAGTTCTGTAAAACCGGTAGAAATCAGCATTCCTGATTTCTTAAAACCAAAGAGATAAGAGAATCTAATATAGCCATCGCACTTGAGATAAGGATTCTATTTGCGGCTTGTTCCGTGGATGGGGCTTATCTAAGTGCGGTGTTTTTTTGCACAAAATGGTAGGACTAAATTTGGTAAGGTATAACATTGTGTAGGAAATACAAGTATAGTAGCATTGAGTTAGAAGCGGAATTTGAACTTATGTTAATCATGCAATAAATCATGATTATATTTCTAAGCATGAGATACAAAACACGAATGGAACGATTAAGAAAAGTGCATAGGTAATAAATCTGTTTTGGGAATTTTCGCAGATATATTAGAAAGGAAGGAACTATGGGGTTTATTCTTGGAGTTATATTTGTAGCATGTGGGCTGCTAATGCTGATTGATCCGAAAGTGTTCTATGAAATTACAGAAGAGTGGAAGACCGGTGGTACAGGAGAACCATCCGATTTCTATTTAATCGAAACAAGGATAGGGGGGACCATAATAACCATCCTGGGCTTCGCTGGAATTATTTTTACCTTTATTTGAGCGTGAAATTGTATATCCTTTTGGATTGTTATTTCTTTTGATAACAATCCAAGAGGATATTTTTTTGACTTACGAGGAAATTCTTATAAGTGCAAAGAACTTTTGGTTCTGTTTTTTCCTCAAGTAATCAACAAAAAATGTCATGAAAGGTAGAAGCGAGAGAATAGAATAAAATAGTAACGAAAAGGAAAGCGCATGAGGTATAAAATGGGATACATATTTTATGCGGATGTTTTCTTCTTACGCATTTGCTTGTTATATCTTGGCACAGGGTATTTGCTTCGAATCGCCTATCACAAATGCTCTCCGCGACAAATGCTTTACAATCTGCTAGAGGCTTTGGTACTTGGAATTGTGGATACGGCAATTCTGTGCTGGGTGGGATATTCTGCATTTGTGATTGCATCGGTGGTTATGACTAGCGTGGTTGCCTATGGATTGACGCGTTCCTTGGGAGGTGTGCTGGGCTATCTTGCCTGCATGATTCTTCTAGATGGCATTTTCGGTTGCCTCGAAGAACAACAGATTCCTTTGTATTGGGCAACTCCAATTGTTTTATTGGCTGGTGGAATTATGATTTGCAGGTTTGTCAATACAATTCACCATTTTGATACACTGCGTCCGGTTCGCGTGTATCATCATGGAATGATACGACGGGGAGAGGGCTTATGGGATACAGGAAATACCTTAATGACTGAAAAGGGGCAACCGATTCAGGTAGTATCTGGGAAAATGGCGCAAGTCCTTCCCTTAGAGGGAAAAACAGGATACAAGATTTGGGTGAATACCGTAAATGGAAAGCAGGAGAAGGAAGTTTATACGGTAGATGAGATGTGTTTTTTTGTAGGGACAAGATGGCATAGGATAAAACCTGCATATGTAATTGTAGATGAGAGTACCCAAGCGAGGACGGGGTGGGATGTTATTCTAAATGGAAGGAGTCTTGAATATGCAAAAAGGTTATCTGGAAAATGGAGTGATAGGGATTTGGAACTATGTGAACCATTTGGCAAAAAGGGTATGGTTTCATCTGACACAGGAAAAGGATGGAGCATGCGAATACATAGGTGGTTCCGAGGTGCTTCCTCCGCCACTAGAAAAACAAGAGGAAGAAAAGTGCCTCGTGGCGTTACAATCCTCCAGCAATCAGATGGCAAGAGATAAGTTGATTTCCCATAATCTCCGGTTGGTGGTGTACTTGGCGAAAAAGTTTGAGAACACGGGGGTGAATGTGGAGGATTTGATTTCCATAGGCACCATAGGACTGATTAAAGGAATTAATACCTTCAATCAGGACAAAAAGATAAAGCTTGCTACGTATGCATCCCGATGCATTGAGAATGAGATATTAATGTATTTACGAAGAACAAGTAAGCTGCGATTAGAAGTAAGCTTTGATGAACCACTGAACACAGACTGGGATGGAAATGAACTACTTCTTTCCGATATTCTTGGAACGGAAGAGGACATTATTTATAGAGATATGGAGATGGAGGTGGAAAAGCGTCTTTTGATGAAAGCAATTGCTACGTTAAATCCAAGAGAACGACAAATAATTGAGCTGCGGTATGGAATTGGAAAAGGCGAACAGGAAGAAATGACACAGAAGGAGGTGGCAGATTTTTTGGGGATCTCACAATCTTACATATCACGACTAGAAAAAAAGATAATGAAGCAGCTGCGTGTGGAAATGGAGCGGTTAGAGTAAAGTACATTTCTTGTATGAGTAGAGCAAAAGTGCTAAAATATACATAGTAATAGGAACGGTAGCTCAACAACATAACATAACAGGAGATGAGATGTATGATACTTGAATTTTTAGGGGCGGCACACGAAGTGACAGGTAGTTGTCATTACTTATCATTTCAGGATAAACATGTATTAGTGGATTGTGGAATGGAACAGGGGGCAGACCTATACGTGAATCAAGACATTCCAGTGGATGCGGCAACCGTGGACTATGTATTGGTTACGCATGCACATATTGATCATTCTGGACTTTTGCCACTTTTGTACAACCATGGATTCCGTGGAAAAATATTTGCAACGAAGGCAACCACAGAACTTTGTAACATTATGTTGAAGGATTCTGCACATATTCAAGAATTTGAAGCAGAATGGCGAAATCGTAAAGCGGTTCGTGCAGGTCGAGAAGAGGTGCAACCACTGTATGACACCAATGACGCAATTGGGGTATTGGAGCACTTTGTTCCTTGTGACTATCATACAGTAGTTGAAGTGTGCGATGGAATGCAGATTCGTTTTGTGGATGCAGGACATTTGCTAGGGTCTTCTTCCATTGAAGTTTGGATACAGGAAAATGGAGACGAAAAGAAACTGGTGTTTTCGGGAGATCTTGGAAACGGAAATCGTCCACTGATTAAGGATCCAGAGTATATTGAAGAAGCTGATTATGTAATTATGGAATCAACATATGGAAATCGGAATCATGATGTTCCCATTGATTACGCAAGAGAATTGGCGAAGGTAATGAATGCCACCTTTACCAAGGGAGGAAATCTTGTGATTCCCGCTTTTTCTGTAGGACGTACGCAGGAAATGCTCTATTACATGAGAAGAATCAAAACGGAAGCCTTGCTTCCAGAGTTTCCAAGGTTCGAGGTCTATATAGACAGTCCGCTTGCTGTGGAGGCTACCAATATTTTCCATGAGAATGTGTCGGAGTGCTTTGACGAAGAAGCACTTAGCCTGATTAAAGAGGGCATTAACCCGATTCAATTTCCAGGACTTAAAGTGGCGGTTTCCAGTGAAGAGTCAAAGAATATTAACTTTATAGATACACCGAAGGTTATTATTTCGGCATCGGGTATGTGCGAGGCTGGTCGTATTCGCCACCATTTGAAGCACAATTTATGGAGAGAGGAATCAACGATTTTATTTGTGGGATTTCAGGTTCCGGGAACCTTGGGACATTCCTTACTCAATGGATCGAAAACAGCTCGTCTTTTTGGTGAAACCATTGATGTGAAGGCGACAATATGTAATCTGCCGGGAATCAGTGGTCATGCAGACATGAATCACCTGACAGACTGGGCAAGACATTTTACCAATAAGCCAAAGCAATTTTTTATCGTACACGGGGAAGACTCTACTACGGATGCATTTGCTATGCATCTGATGGAGGAGCTTGGCGTGAAGGCGGAAGCGCCTTATAGTGGCGATGTATTTGATTTATTGACGGGGCAGTGGACAACACGAGGAAGTCGTCAACGAATCGAAAAGAAGACGGAGAAACACCGTGCGAATACCGTATTTGACCGTTTACTTGCTGCTGGTAATCGCCTGATTGCTGTTATTCGTAGAAACGAGGGGCTTGCAAATAAGGATATGGCAAAATTTGCAGACCAAATAAATGCGCTCTGCGATAAATGGGATCGTTAGGAATTAACCAGTTATACTAACCCGCAAGATATTCATGCATTGCGTGCAGTGCATTTTTTTCTAATCGAGAGACCTGGGCTTGAGAGATGTGAATTTCATTCGCAACTTCAGTCTGGGTCTTTCCTTCAAAAAAGCGTAATCGAATAATCTGTTCATCTCGCTCGCTTAATCCTTGCAAAGCATCAACAATTGCGAGATCCGTAACCCAATAGTCTTCGCCGCAGTGCTTATCGGAAATTTGATCCATAACGTAAAGGGTGTCTCCAGCATCCGTATAAACAGGATCAAATAGACTTAAAGGAGTTTGTATGGCGTCTAATGCATATAGAATTTCCTGAGGCGTGAGACCACAATGCTTTGCAATATCTTCAATGGTAGGCTCCTGCTGCATTGTGGCAGATAGAATTTCTTTGGAATGCATAGCCTTATAAGCAATATCGCGAAGTGAGCGTGGGATGCGATAAGAGCTATTGTCTCGTAAATACCGACGGACTTCTCCGATAATCATCGGAACCGCATAGGTGGAAAACTTAACCCCTAAGTCTGGGTTGAAGTTATCGATGGACTTCATGAGGCCGATGCAACCAATCTGAAAGAGGTCGTCGGGATTTTCATTGTAATTGTGGAACCGTTTAATTACAGATAGAACAAGGCGAAGATTTCCTTTGATGTAGGTTTCACGAGCTACTTGATCACCCGCTTTAATGCGAGCAAAAAGCTCTGCTTTTTCTTCCTCTTTGAGAATTGGGAGATTGGTTGTATTAACACCGCAGATTTCAACTTTGTAAATTGACATGGAAACTCCTTTCAAATAAGTAAAAATGTGTTTTTGACTATAAAGAAAGGATTTCCAAAGATGGTTTTTTTATTCATAAAATTGGGTGAATACAATTGATATAAAGTAAAGCATTCTGCTTTTGCAGTACAGTGCTTTATTGCATAATAAAAGAAGTTTATTGCGCATTTGCCAAAGCGCGAATAGGATTGTGAATGAGAGGAGTGAGGCGAAGAATGATAAATTCAAGACGGGATGCATGTTCGATACTTGGGATTTCCGTTTATGCAAATGACGAGGAAATTAAGACTGCATATAAGCGTTTGGTTAAAATCTATCATCCAGACTCTGGAAATGTATCAGAGGTTGCATATTATCATCGGATTGTGGAAGCGTATGAATTTTTGCGTACCCACAGAGAACCGCCGAAGCGAAAAACTCGAATTCTAGGAAATACAGCAGATATTGAAAATCGACAAGCCGAAAGAGAGCAATTCCAGCGCTGGGAGAAGGTGCGGAAACAGCAGAAAAAGGAAGCATTTGAACGTCGAATCGAGCAAGAAAAAGAGAAGGAGCGGAAGCAGAAAGAGAGTTATGAAAAAGCCATGAAGGCAATTAATGATATTATTATGGCAGAAAGAATTAAAGCGATGTTAAAAAATAGAGAAGAGGAATAAATGATGACCTGATACAAGAGATGGTGATCTATTGTAAGAGAATACTTGACAATTGCTTATAGGATATGATATTGTCATTCGGTTGCAGTCCATAGAAAAGGAATGCAGCTAATATGCAATACGTCAGTTCGAGACCTTCCTGACGTAAAATAAAACTAAAGGAGACAATTTTATATGAGAAACAAAAAGGTATTATTCATTGCGCAGGCGGCAGTAATTGCTGCTCTTTACTTTGTGCTGACCTACTTTATCAGCGCATTTAATCTTGCTTCTGGATCGATTCAGATTCGTATTTCAGAGGCACTTTGCATTCTTCCAGTATTTACACCAGCTGCAATTCCTGGATTGTTCGTTGGATGCTTCCTATTCAACCTTTCAACAGGAATGATTTGGGATATTATATTTGGAAGCCTTGCAACTTTATTGGGAGCAGTGGGAACTTATTTCTTAAGAAAGAAAAAGTTCGTATGCACATTACCACCTGTAATTGCAAACATGATTATTATTCCATTGGTTCTTCGCTATGGATATGGTTTTGTGACAGAGTACAATGGAATGGATATTTCCCTTATTTTCAACGCAGTAACCGTTGGAATTGGTGAAATCATTTCTGTATGTGTGCTCGGTTCTATTTTACTTAAAGTACTTGGCAATTACCGCAATGTGATTTTCAAAAATAACGAGAATTAAAAACGAAGAACTTCCATGCAAGAGCATTTGCAAAACATGGAAGTTCTTTTTTTGCCCCACCGCTTGCCGCCCTATATGCAGGGGGGAGCACCCTCTCAGAATCACACAATTTCAAGTTCCTATGCATATATCCTCTTTCACAAAAAGCATTGCCAGTTCGACTACGCCTGGACTTGTGCCGCTTGCTGTACGCCAAGCCGTTGGACGTAAAGCG
>JAZUHO010000165.1:0-40294 GCA_045641745.1 Agathobacter sp.
GACTGGACCACCAAATTATAATTTCAAATACAAACCTGTAGTAAAGGATGTCGCACGACCTATGTGTGGCATCCTTTTTCAGTTGTAGAAAAAAGCTCCTCGGGGCATCCCCTACCAGTCATTTCGAATAGCACGGATTTACAAGTTTCTAAGCACAAAATTTTTCACTCGTATTCCCTGTCCGACTCCGTTTGGACTCGTGGCGCTTGCTGTACGCCAAAGTTGGACGGGACGCTGCACCTACCATCGCTAAACAGATGCTCTCAGAATGCTTATTATAAGGCGGCTGCGCAAACTCACACGATTCGTCTTTTGCCTGCCGGCAAGAGATACCGAATCGTGCTCAAACAAGTGCTTCGCCGCCTTGCATTATCTTCGAGCATCTGTTAAGCGCTGATACGGTTCGCTTTACGTCCAACGGCTTGGCGTACAGCAAGCGGCACAAGTCCAGGCGTAGTCGAACTGGCAATGCTTTTTGTGAAAAAAGGCACCTGTATAGGAACTTGAAATTGTGCGATCCTGTGAGAGGAGTTCCCCCCTTGCGGTGGCGGTGACGGGAGTGAGAAGCCCAAAATGCTAAGGCTGCAAGGAAACTGCAGGGTTCGTTCTATACAAGAAGCTGCGTTTTTGCTATAATAAAGCGGAATATGGATATTTGGAGGCATTTATTGCGATGAAGAAAAAGCATTTATATAGATTGCTGGGTGGAATGTTGTGCGCCAGCTTTTTGTTGACAGGCTGTAAAAGCAAGGAAGTGGCAAAGCAGCAACAGGCATTTGTACAGTATGGAATTACTTGCATGGAAGAGGGCAAATACGAAGAAGCCGTAAAGACCTTCCAGAAAGCGTTAGATGAGACCGTAGGAAGCATCACAGAGGATGAGATAACCATTTGCTACTACAAGGCAGAGGCGCAGTTCCGCAATCAGGATTATGAGGGGGCACTTACGACTTACAATGCACTCATAAATTATGATAAGAAGAATGGAGATGCATATTTCTTACGTGGCTGTCTATATTTCACCATGGGAGAAGATGAAAAGGCGAAGGACGACTTGGCAAAGGCCGTTGAGGTAGAGCCGAAGGAGTTTGCTCTATACATCGGAAATTATCAGACCTTGTTAGATCGAGGATATCAGGAGGAAGCTGTAAGATATTTGGATCAGGCATTGGAAGTAAAGGACGACTCAGCCAATGGAATGATGCAAAAGGGCCGTATCTATTTACTGAAAAACGATTGGGAGAAGTCCGAAGAGTATCTGAAGAAAGCTTTGGATAAAAAACTGGTAGATGCAAATTACTATATGGCACAGCTATATGTTGCACAGGGAAAACTAGAAGAAGCGGACTCATACATTGAAGCCTATCTTGAGACTGGGGATGCAACTGCAGAAGAATTATTTCAACTGGGAGAAAGCCAGCTAAAAGGCGGAAAATATGCACAGGCGGTTACTTACTTTAAAGCAGCGTTAGAGCTAGAGGAAGTTCCAAATAAGCAGATTATTATGAAGCACTGCGCGATTGCATACGAGAAGAATTACGAATTTGCAGAAGCAAGAGAAATCCTAAAGGAGTATGTAACGCTGTATCCAGAGGATGATGAGGCAATGCGTGAGTTGACATTCTTGGAAAGTCGTTAACAGAGGTAAAAAGTAAGGAGTAGTAGGAATGCCAGAATTATATGAAAATGAGGAAGTGCAGGAGAAAGTAATTCTTGTAGCAGTGAGCGAACAAGATGGAGATGACGCACAAGACTCGGTGATGGAATTGGAAGAGCTGGTTCGAACTGCAGGCGCTACTGTGGTGGGAACCATCATTCAAAATCGTGAGAAAATTCATAACGCAACCTATGTAGGAACCGGAAAAGTTCTTGAAATTGCAGAAATGATGGAACAAACGGGAGCCACGGGCATTGTGTGCGACGATGAATTATCTCCAATTCAGATGAAGAACTTAGAAGACCAGTTAAATACAAAGGTAATGGACCGAACACTCATTATCTTGGATATTTTTGCAAAGCGTGCGACCACAAACGAGGGAAAAATTCAGGTTGAGCTGGCACAGCTGAAATACAGTGCCAGTAGATTGGCTGGATTTGGACGTTCTATGTCACGACTCGGTGGTGGAATTGGAACACGTGGACCGGGTGAGAAAAAATTAGAAATTGATAAACGTGTGATTATGGATCGTGTGGTTCAGCTGAACCGTGAATTGAAAGACGTGCAAAAGCATCGTGAGGTGACAAGAGCACAAAGACAGCGGAATCAGATACCCGTGGTAGCAATTGTGGGGTATACCAATGCTGGAAAGTCCACCTTGCTGAATCAACTGACTGATGCGGATGTACTGGAAGAAGATATGTTATTTGCCACCTTGGATCCAACCACAAGAACTTTGGAATTAGAGGCAAAGCAGCAGGTGTTGCTTACAGATACGGTTGGTTTCGTGCGCAAGCTTCCACATCACTTAATCGAGGCTTTCAAAAGTACATTGGAGGAAGCAAAGTATGCAGATATTATTTTCCATGTAGTAGATGCTTCCAATCCGCAGAGAGATAAGCAGATGCACATTGTATACGAGACCTTGGACCAGTTGGGCGTGAAGGACAAGACGATAATTACGCTTTTTAACAAGCAGGATCTCAGAACGGATGATGAGCCACTGCAGGATTTCCGGGCAGACAAAACACTTGCAATCTCTGCAAAGAGGAAAAAAGGACTAGAAAATGTCAAAGAAATGTTGACGGAGCTTCTTCGAGAGGATAAGATTTATGTAGAGCGTGTGATTCCTTACAAGGATGCAGGTGTGATTCAATTGATTAGAAGTAAAGGTGAATTAATAAAAGAGGAGTATGTAGCAGACGGTATTTCAATTGCTGCCTATGTGCCGATGGAAGTATACGGTAAGCTCGACGTTTAGTATGCATTTTCAAACATTAAGTAAAATGGAAATCCGTAATGTGTATCAGAACCTTATGGTAAATGATTTTCCAGCGGAAGAGTTAAAGGATTTAAATCTTATTTTGGATTTAGTAGAGCAGCACAAGTATCAGTGTTTTGGCTTGGTGGATAGGGGGATGGTATATTGTTATGCCTTTGTTGCCTTTGGAGATTTCTCGCAGGCAGCATTGCTTGACTATTTGGCGGTGAAAGATACTTTGCGAGACAAGGGCTATGGATCTCATATGCTAGAAGAATTGGAAAAATACTATGGTTTCGTAAAGAATCGTCGTGTTTTGATTGTAGAAGCGGAGGATCCGGATAGTACGGAGGACATTGGTGAAAAATACAAAAGACAGAATCGATTATACTTCTATCGAAAGAATGGATTTACTATTGACGAGCATAATCGTCCAAAGGTAAATGGCGTTGGATATCGCCTTTTCTATAAGGTGATTAAAAAGTACAATATCTCAACAGATGAAGAGAAAAGGAATTCCTTGTTTTTGGTAGCAGAGGAGAATGAACTGGATAAACAGGATTATTTGAGAAGTAGTTATTTGACAGATTATCGAAATATCTATATGACGATGTTGCCAATGGACATGTATGACAAATTGCTGGATTACAGCGATTGTGCAGGCTTGCATGCGGACTTTACAGAGAGTGCACAGGAGGAACCTGGTGAGCTAGAAGAGGAAATGCAGTCTGATGAGAAAGAAGCATAAAGAAAGATGCATAAGGAAACATGCACAAAGAAATAGAAAATGCGCTACAGGATAGTAGCGCATTTTTTGGACTTATAGAGGAAATTCCTCTGCGCATCAGCGCGCAAAGAGTACAAAGCACTCTTGGTTCGCACGGGACTAGAAGTAAATTGGACGGGTTCCCTCGATACTTTCGCGGGTACAGTTCTGGTTGTAAGCGATGAAACCGTCAATGTCACGATTCAAGATATATTCCATGATTTCCACATCACTTTGAATAAGTGCTTCCACGCCATAATTTACAACGAAGCGAGTCCAAAGCTTGCAAACTAAATCACGGAATGACATGAAGAATAATGGAAGTAAAGAATTACCACTAATGAAGGCAAGCTCGTGATAGAAACGGAAGGTTGCCTCTACGATTTCTTCATTTTGCTTACTTTGCTTACAATCCTCTAAAATTGGAAGAAGTGTTTGAATTTCTTCGTCTGAGGCATCACGAATAGCAAGTGTTGCCGCTAGATTGACGAGCACAATTCGAATTTCGAGAATGGATTTTACCTCTTTACGACCAATGGAACCACCATTGAATTTCATGATGGAAACCAAGGTATCTAAGGTTCCGTTGCGGCGGTAATCTTCTACAAAAGTGCCGATACGAGGCTTTACAACAAGAAAGCCTTTCTTCTCCATTTCTGAGATGCCGGAGTTTACAACGGCGCGACTTACTTGCATGGAAGCAGCAAGTTCACGTTCGCTAGGAAGCTTGGATCCAATTGCGAGTTCTCCCGACAAAATTTTGTTTTCTAATTCTGTTATAAAAAGCTCCTTAAGAGATGGAGCAGACAATTTTTGAAAATTCATACTATCCTCCTGATGGTATTTTGGTTATACCAGACGAAAATATTCTACTGTAGATGATAAAAAAATGCAAGAGATATTCGCAAAACATTGGTGAGTGAGGACGAAGGAGAAGAAGGGGGATAAAGGCAAACTGGTTATACCAGATAAAAGGATTAAGAGACTTGAATATTGGAAGCTGTTGCGAACTAGAAGTTTTTTCGTTATAATTTAGGAAGAAAGATACATGAATCTTAATCAGAAAGAAGATATCATCAACAGAAAGAAGATATATGCATGGAGGAGAACAGTACAATAGTTGGGGGAATTATTTATCTGTGAATAAAATGAAGAAATAAGAGGGAATCATAAGCGGGTATGAAAGAAGAGAAAGTGATACAAGAAACGAATTCCAAGAAGGATATATCAGAAGAAAAAGTGTCCAGGGAATTGCGACATGAGGTAAAGAAGCGAGAGCAAAAGCAAAAGAGAAAAGATGAGATAAGGGATCGTAAGCATCGTCCGATACGCTGGGAGAAGCTGGATAATACAGCTCACTTATTTCCTGTTATTGCTGGAGAGAGCATGACAAACGTGTATCGAATTAGCGTGACATTAAAAGAAGAAATTGATCCAGATTTGCTTCAAGATGCGCTGGATATGGTGTTGCCTAAATTTGATGGCTTTAATCTTAGAATGCGAATGGGCTTGTTCTGGTACTATTTTGAAGAGAACGGAAAGCCGGCCCCGAAGGTGGAAGAAGAAACCTATTTTCCGTGCCGCTATATTCAGCCGAATCGCAACCACAGCTATCTGTTTCGGGTGACGTACTACGGCTGTAGAATCAATTTGGAAGTATTTCATGTTCTTACAGATGGGATGGGAGGTCTTAACTTTATTCGAGAGTTAACCTATCAGTATTTACGTTTGGCACATCCAGAGCTTCGTAAGGTTAGTGGAGACATGCTCTCGGATCATACGTCATTGAACCGAGAGGACAGTTTTGTTAGAAATTACAAACAAAAGAGTAAGAATAATTACAAAAAGCAAAGGGCCTTTTTAATTAAGCAGGAACAACTTCCGAGAGGAGAGTTTGGCGTTATGCATGGCTATATGCCAGTGTCACAATTAAAAGAAGTATCACACAAGTATGGAGTATCCATCAATGAGTATCTGGTGGCGTGCTTTGTGTGGAGCACTTATCAGGAATGCTTGCATGGTCTTCCGTCGGACAAACCAATTCGTGTAGCAGTTCCAGTAAATTTGCGCCCTTTCTTTGATTCGGTTACAACTAAGAACTTTTTTATTATGGTTTCGGCAGAATTTCATCCAACAAAGGATAGTTACACCTTTGAAGAGGTGGTGCAGACGATTCACGATAGCTTGCGAGAGCAAATTAATAAGGAGCATTTGGAAAAACTGTTTTCTTATAGTGTTGCAGGTCAGCGTAATCTATTTGCAAGACATGTCCCGCTATTGTTAAAAAATATTTTCATGAAGTTTGTGTATGAGAAATCCGCCTTAGCGAACACCACGACAATTACCAATATTGGAAATGTAAAAGTTGAGAATGTGTATGCACCGTATATTTCAGGCTTCCAAGCATTTATTGCCATGTCAAAGGGACAGTATTTGAAGGGAACCGTTTGCTCGTATGAAGACACGTTGGTATTTACCTTTAGTTCTATTTTTGCAGAAAATAATGTGCAACGTCGCTTTTTCCAAACGATATCAAAGGACGGCGTGGAAGTGAAAATTGAAACGAATGGGGTGTATTATGAGTAAATGTAGAGTATGTAATCTTGAGATTATCGATGACACACAAAAGTGTCCATTTTGCCAATGTGTATTAGAAAAGGCGCCGGGGGGCGGGGAAACGTATCCGGATGCGCGTGTAGTGACAAGACATTTTCGACTACTATCGGATATTGTATTATTTGTTTCCATTGTGGTTGCCTCATGCGGATTGTATATTAATCATGCATGGAATCCCGAGTTTTGGTGGTCAGCGATACTGGTTCTCGCGCTCATTTATGTAAATGTGGTTTTGCGGCTTACGATTGCGGGTAAGAGTAATTATCAAATTAAAATTATAGGATTGGTCTGCTTTACAGTGGCGATTTTTACAGGAATCGATTTTGTGACGGGATATCGAGGCTGGTCTGTAAATTATGTGATTCCAACGGCGATTTTGCTTTTAGATGCGGCATTATTGGTGCTTATTGTAGTGAATCGAAGAAACTGGCAGAGTTATATTGTCCCACAGCTCATTATGGTGATTATTTCTGCGTGTGCGGTTGCGTTGATTGCCAATCATGTTATTACAGCTCCTCTATTAACCATTATTGCGAATGCAGTTTCGCTTTTTTGCTTTTTGGGATCGGTAATTTTAGGAGACCGTAGAGCAAGAACGGAACTGAAACGGAGATTTCATCTATGAATTATGAAGCAAGTATCAAAGGAAAAGTGGTCAAGGATTTGTTGCATCATTTTACCAATGATTTAATTATTGGTAAGAAAATAAAGTCGGGAGAACTACGTAAGAGGCTACAGGAGCCACCGTGGATTGTTCCTTCCTGTTTTCAGATGACCGATATCGATATGGGGGATTTTACCATGAAACTTTTGGAGTCCAAGGAAAATCCCAATACGGAGAAGGTGATTTTACAGCTGCATGGCGGTGGATACATGGGAGCCGTGCGAAATGCCTATTATGTGTTTGCGGGGCTATATAACGAAGTGAGTCATGGCTGCAGTGTCCTGACTCCAGACTATCGCGTGGCTCCGGAGCATCCTTATCCGGCGGCACTCGAGGACGCGGTAGCAAGCTATCGTTGGCTGCTGGAACAAGGCTATTTTGGTGAGCAGATTATTCTTGCAGGAGACTCTGCAGGGGGCGGACTTGCTATGGCTCTTTGCATGTATCTTCGAGATCATGGAATGCCAGAGCCTTGCGGAATTATTGCGATGTCACCATGGACGGATGTTACTGCGAGTGGGGAATCCTATCAGGCAAACTTTGACAAGGATCCTTTGTTTGGAAATACTAAGGATAGTCTTATTTATAACAATTATTATGTAGGGGATGCAGACCCTATGGATGCATATATTTCTCCTTTGTTTGGAGATTTTCGAGGTTTTCCACCTATGTTAATTCAGGTGGGATCCATTGAAATGCTCTTAAGTGATTCTGTGGAAGTGGCAGCTAAGGCGCGGCAGCAGGGCGTGAAGGTTCGCCTTAGCATATACGAAGGAATGTTCCATGTGTTCCAGATGGCATATTTAAATATTCCAGAATCCAAGCGTGCCTGGATGGAAGCTGGAAGATTTATCGAGATTCTAATGCAACCGAACCTTTCTATAGACGAAAAGTACTAAAAGTGATAAAATATAGGAGAAAATGACTATATTGCGTAGGATTTGGAAATGGGGCGCGCATTATGAAAAAAAAGATATTAGTTGTTGATGATAAAAGAGTAAATCGTAAGATATTAAGTTTCATTTTACAGGATGATTATGACATTTTGATGGCAGAAAATGGCAAGGAATGCATGGAAATTTTGAAAAAGGAAAAAAACAATCTTTCCGCAGTTCTCTTGGATATTTTAATGCCTGTTATGGATGGATATGAGGTACTGCAGGAGGTTGGAAAAAGCGAGGAGTTATCTAGAATTCCTTTCTTGGTTACAACCTATAAGAACGTAGAAGAAACAGAGCTTCGGACATTGAATTTGGGCGCAGGTGACTTTGTTGCAAAACCCTACAATTCAGAAATTTTAAAAAAGCGCTTGCAAAATATGATACAGATGCGTGAAGCAAAAGAAACAATTGATACACTTGTGGAAGATAGCATGACAGGGCTTTATACGCAAGAGGCCTTTGTGCGAAGCGCGGAACGAATTATTCGCGAGAATTCTGAGAAACAGTATGATATCTTGTCTGTGAATATTTCGGATTTGGCATTGATTAATGATAAATATGGATATCCAGAAGGAACGAAGGTAATCAGCTACGTTGCAGAAGGCCTTCGTAGAGTTTTTTCAAAAGAGGATGCGATTGTTGCGCGTGCTTATGCGGATCATTTCTTAGTATTACTTGCAAGAGGGACTAGAAAAGGGAAAATAGAAAGAATAGTGAATAAGATGCGCACGTATGTAGCAACGTATCCGGGCGATATGAATCTACGACTGTATTACGGCGTGTACCATGTAGACGAGCCAGAAATTGAAGTCATGACGATGTGCCAACGCGCAATGCTTTCGGGCGAATCACTTAAAGGACAAAGAGAAGTAGATATTGCCTTTTATGAGGAATCGGCAAGAAAAGCGCTGATAAATGAAATGTTTATTCTTGACGCTGTGGACAATGCCTTGGACAATGAAGAATTTAAGGTGTATCTGCAACCAAAATATGAGGCTTCCACAGGTAAAATGGTGGGAGCGGAAGCTCTTGTTCGCTGGTTTCATCCAGAGCGCGGAATGATTGCACCGAATGAGTTTATTCCGGTACTTGAAAAAAGCGGTGGAATCACAAAGCTAGATTACTATATTTGGGACAAGACAGCAGAATTTATCGAGAACTGGATAGAAAGTGAAGGCATTTATGTGCCAATCTCTGTGAATGTATCTCGTAAAGACATTTTCAACATGAATCTTTTCGATACGTTTATGGAAATTTTAGAAAAGCATCATTTGGAGCCGAAGCATTTGCATATAGAAATTACGGAAAGTGCATATGCAGAAAATATGGCAGAATTGATTGAAACGGTACATAAATTAAGGGAACATGGCTTCTTAATTGAAATGGATGATTTTGGAACTGCATATTCCTCACTGAATTTACTAGCACAATTACCACTTGATATATTAAAATTAGATATGAATTTTGTGCGACAGATTGATAAAAGCGAAGCCAATACTTTGATTGTTGATGCAATTATTCAATTAGCAAAACGAATGGAGCTTCTTGTAATTGCCGAAGGTGTAGAAGAAGAAAGGCAGGCATTGATGCTAAAAGACATGAATTGTGATATGATACAAGGATACTACTATGCGAAGCCAATGCCAGAGGAAGAATTTCGCAAATTGTTACATTAACAAATTATGGGGGAGATATGAAACCACTTTTTGAGGAACTGCAGGAACTAGGCTTTGATTATGAGAAAACTTTGCCTCGCTTTTTGAAAAACGAGGAATTCTATATTTCATGCTTAAAGGAACTGCTAGAAGAAGAGGACTATGTGGAGTTGGGAGAACTACTCGAACAAGAGGATATCGCACACGCGTTTGAAGTCGCTCACGGACTAAAGGGAATCACGGCAAATATGGGAATTGCAGACCTCGAGACAAAGCTTGGAGTATTGGTGGAAAATTTGCGCGTGGGACAAAAGGAAAAGGCGCTACCTCTATATAATGAGCTTATGCAAACAAAGAGGAAGCTGGATGAAATTATTAGACATGAAAGGTAAGCAATAGGGAACAAAGGATGACGGAGAAAGAGCCGACAAAACAATATAGACGACTAAGAAATATACTTTACATACTATTTACCGTGGTATGCGTCATATTTCTTGTGATTGTGGGAAATAAATACAGAAACGAAAGTGTAAAGGAATCGGAAATCGAGCAGATAGGATTCGTTGGAAATTATACCGATGAAAGAGGAATTCCTATTGAGTACCACTCTTCTCAGGATTTGGGGATACTGGTCGGAAATGAGATTCACCTAAAAGGGCATTTTACAGAACCCGTAAGAGATGGTCTGGATATTCTATGCTATATGGATTTTGCAGATTGCCAAATCTATGTCAATGACAGGTTATATTTTGATAATTCCTATAAGGATGCACAATACTGGGATTCTTTTTTGTCATCTGAAATCGCAACTACGGATGAGATAAGAATTGATTATAGCTATGCAAGAAGTAATACGGTAGAAGTAGCAAGCTACTTCATGAATAACCTTTTTCAAGGAACAAAGTCAGGATTGCTGAAGGCGCAAATTCGTAAGTATCGTCTTCCTATCATTATAACAACATTGATTTTTGTTTTTGGGTTTGCAACATTGATTGTGAACCTCATTTTGTTGTTTTATGGGTCTACTAGGGTTAGAATGTCTATTTCTTGCTCCTTGCTTATGATTGCAGGTACCTTTTGTACCTTTATTGATTATAATTACGTTACCTTGATTTTTCCGAATGTTTATCGGGTGAATGCCATTGATCTAATGGCACAAGCTCTTTTATGCTGTTGGATTCTGGTTTATTTAAAGAACTATATTTACAAGGAATTGCATGTTAAGATTGCGACCTGCGCCATTGCATTGTGGATGGTGGTAGGAAGCGTTTGCATGTATCTGTTTGCAGTCAAGGACATGCGAGAATATGAATTTTTCTATCCGGCGACTAGTATATTTATCTGTATTTTACTTGTGTTTATGGGATTTATCGTATTCGAATACGTGAGAGGACATATCAAGGAAAATGCGCTCGTGTTGGGATCGGGTGCTATCCTGTTCTTGTTTGCGGTAGCAGAAATTGTGCATTACTATTTAGAGGAATTTTTCTGGATTTATGTATTTGAAATAGGTTTGTTTGTCTTCTCGACGATGCAGTTTATAATGTTGATTCAGATTTCACGTAACAATATGCGGCAGGTGGCACGTGTTCATGAATTAGAAAATGCGTTGATTCAGACCAACATAGCTACGATGATTAGTCAGATTCAGCCACATTTTCTGTACAATGCGCTAGGCACCATCCGTGCACTATGCACAAGAGATCCAGAGTTGGCACGTAAAGCGATTGACCAATTCTCTTTGTATCTGCGTGCAAATATGGACTCGCTTACGGAGAAGGAGTGTATTCCTTTCCAAAGAGAACTAGAGCATGTGCAAAGTTATCTTTATATTGAAAAGTTGCGATTTGGTGATAAACTAAAAATTGAATATGATTTGCGAGAAACAGAATTTAAATGTCCTGCATTGTCACTACAGACGATGGTAGAGAATGCAGTTAAGCATGGTTTAGGAAATAAGGAAGAAGGGGGCACCCTAACGATTCTTACAAGAGGGAGTTCCACATACTATCAAATCCAGATAATTGATAACGGGGTTGGATTTGATACTACGGATCAAGCGCGCACAGGAAAGGAACATGTTGGAATTGAGAACACACGCAAACGTATCAGTGGAATGTGCGGGGGCGAGATGACAGTAAAGAGCACAGTAGGAGCAGGAACAATTGTTACAATAAGAATTCCAAAGGGTGAATAGAAAATGAAGGTTATTGCAGTAGATGATGAGAGATTGATTTTAGAAGATTTTTTAGATGAGGCAGAACGTTTACCGGAGATCGATGAGATTCATGGATTTCAAAATGCCACAGATGCGATTCAGTATGTTGAGGAAAATGAAGTACATGTCGCTTTTTTAGATATTCAGATGCGGGGAATGAATGGAATCGAGCTTGCGGATAGATTAAAGAAGATTGCTCCGAACATTAATATTATTTTCTTAACAGCTTATCCGGAGTATTCAATGGAAGCCATGAAGCTTCATGCATCGGGGTATTTGCTAAAGCCAGCGCAAAGCTGTGATATTCAAAATGAATTGAGGGATTTAAGATTTCCAGTGCAAGAGCAGCCGGATAAACGAATTCGCATTCAATGCTTTGGAAATTTTGAAATATATGTCGACCAAAGACCAGTGGAATTCAAGTATGCGAAAAGTAAAGAATTGGTAGCATATTTGGTGGATAGAAAAGGAACGCTATGTAGCAATGGGGAGATATGTGCCACGATTTGGGAGGACAAGATGGATTCGCAAGCTTTGTTTAGTCACTTCCGTAATTTGGTAAGCGACATTCGAAGTACGTTTAATGCATTAGACTGCGGTGATTTTATTATCAAAAAGCGAGGCATGATAGGAATTGCAACAGAGCTCGCGGAGTGCGATTATTACCGTTGGCTAGAAGGAGAAGAAGCAGCGAAGAATCTGTATCAGGGAGAATATATGATACAGTATAGCTGGTCAGAATATGCATGGGGACAATTAGGAGATGAATAGTTTATGAGTGTAATAACGTTTCTTCGTGAAGAAATAGTGTGTTTTCTGGTGCTTCTATTTATTGTGATTAGTAGCTTTCTTCACACTTCACGAACGAATGAAAAGAGATATTTTCCGATTTACTTTTCTGCAATGGGATATGTAATATTTGATGCGGCAACAGTATATACCGTAAACCATATGGGAAAGGTACCGGACATTATTAATCATAGTTGTCACATTTTGTTATTCTTATTTGCAGCATATTTTAGCATTGAAATCATGCGGTATGTGGTGGGGATTATTTTCCCGGAAATGCGAGAAGCAAAATTAAAGATATTAGTAGGGTGGGGATATCTTGTGTTCACATTACTGTATTTGCTTGTGTTCTTTGGTATTCCTATCGAATATTACAAAGGGGAGAATACATATTATAGTGGCGGACCGGCAGTTCTTTTTGGATTTGCGATACCTGCCGTGTTTTTTTTAGCAGCGGTTATTATGCTATGGGTGCAGAGAAAGAAAATTTCGAAAGAGGTGTCGCGCCCTCTTTTTGTTATGTATGGAGTTTTATTTGGAACCTTATTGCTCAATGCGATTTTCCACGAATTACTCCTTACAGGAGGTGGTATCACACTTGCCTCACTTGGGGTGTATGCATCGCTGGAATATAATGAATATGCGACGAAGCTTCGCAAGGTTGCAGAGCTGGATTATCTGACAGGGATTTATAATCGTGGAGCGGGAAAAAAGAAAATGAAGCAAGCGATAAAGCGTAATGTGCCTGGCGTATTTTGTCTTCTGGATGTGGATGATTTCAAACAGATTAATGATCGGTTTGGACAAGCTACGGGAGATTATGTTTTAAAGAATATTGCGGAAGTAATGCGTAGGCATTTCCACAAGGAAGACGTCGTTGTTCGTGTAGGCGGTGACGAGTTTGCAATCTATCTTACCAATATTGTAAGCGTAAGTAGTGCGCAAGCAAAATTACAGGAGTTTATGAGAGAAGTTGAGCAAATTAGCATTCATCAAAAGCAAACATGTAGAACGTCCGTGAGTATTGGTGGTATTTTGATACAGGATGAACAGCAGAATTTAGAAGAGCTTTTTCGAATGGCAGAGGATTTGCTTTGTGAAGCAAAATGTGACAGGAAAGGAAAGTGTCGCATTGTAACAAAAGATAAAAGTACAATTTGAGGGAAGTAAAAGATGAGATTTGTTCCGATTGATAAAGTGCAACCGGGAATGGTTTTAGCGATGGACGTAAATGGTCTAGATGGCAGAACCTTAATTGGAAGTAGCATGACATTAAATGAAAAGTTTATAGAACGTTTAAAAGGTCTTGGATTTACAGGCGTTTATGTTGCAGATGAACTTTCCAAAGATATTGATATCGAAATGCCTATTTCACCTGTACTGCGTGCAAATGGCTTGGAGTGCATCAAGAAGGGGAATATTGATGGGTGTATTGAGGTTGCAAAGCAGATTGTCGGGGAGATACTGAATCGAGGCCATGTTTCTTTGGATATGTTAGATTTACGTTCTTATGATGACTATACCTATGCGCACTCTGTTAATGTGGCAATTCTTTCCTCTGCAATTGGACTGGGCATGAAGATGAGCGAAACGGATATGGCTATGCTTGTAACCGCGGCTCTTTTGCATGATTTAGGTAAGCTTTCCATTCCATCGGAAATACTAAATAAAAAGGATCGACTTACGGCAAAAGAATTTGAGATTATGAAAACACACTCCACTTTGTCGTATGAATTTATCAAAGAGCGTTGGGATATTTCCTCACATGTTAAGGGCGCTGTGTTGTTCCATCATGAGAATATGGATGGAAGTGGATATCCTGCAGGACTTCCTGGAGAGGAGCAGTCGCTTTTTACAAGAATATTACATGTGGCAGATGTGTATGATGCACTTACCTCAAAACGTCCCTACAAGGAGCCGTATTCCCCTTATGAGTCTATGGAATATTTGATGGGAGGCTGTGGCATTCTGTTCGATCGAGATGTGGTGGAAGTGATGAAAAAATGTGTTCCACTATTCCCAAAAGGTACAGAAATCGAATTGTCGGATGGAAGACGAGGAATTATTAAGGAAAATCATGGAGTATATAATCTTAGACCAATTGTTCGCCTCATGAATGGCGCAATTCTTGATTTGAGTAAGCCAGAGAATCTTAACATTTCCATTATTCCACCGGGAGAATTTCATGCGCATGTTACGGATTCTGAGGATTCACGTAAGAAAATGATATCCGCAAAGGTGAAAAAGATTCTGATAGTGGATGATATGGCAACAAACCTGGAAATTCTCAATGAGATGCTGAAAGACAGCTATTCTGTGGTGCTGGCAAAATCAGGATTCCAGGCAGTGGGATATATCAAAAAAAATCAAGATATTGATTTGATTTTGATGGATGTAGATATGCCAGATATGGATGGAATTGAAACAACAAAAAGAATACAGGAAATTACAAATGGTACGATTCCTGTCCTGTTTGTATCTGCGTTACACGACAAAAAGACGGTGCTGGCTTGCCGAGATTTGGGCGGTGCTGGCTATGTGGTAAGACCATATAATGAAGTGTACTTGATTTCACAGATTCGAAAAATACTGATTGGCTGGGGAGAGTGTGAAACATGATTTTACTGCAAATAGGATTTTTGGGAGTTACACTAATAACAATTTTTAATTTCATATACAATAAAGTATCTGCAAGGCGGCATCGCTTGTTGCCGCTGGTTCTTGGCCTTTTTGGAGTGTACAATTTCTATGAAATCGTCCTTACACTTAGCCAACAGAAGCAGTTATTTGCAAGACTAGAAGACATGTTAATGGTGCAATTAGTATGTCTTCTTACTTTTTATTTGTATGAGGTATTGGGGCAGAAAATGAATAAAGTGTTACAGCTCGTAACATTTTTACTCTTACTTGGGGTTAATCTGTCTCTTTTTATCTTCTATAAGGAACCGGAACTCTATATTCCCTTTCAACGCTTGTTTACCGCATACAATGCAGGAGTTGTAGCGATTGCAGGAATACAAAGTGTCAGAAGAAGAAATGGAATTCAAAGACAACTCGTACAAAAGATTGTACTCTACATTTTTTTAAGCACTCCTATTTTTGTGGAGAATCTACGTTGGACACCCAATGGAACAGATGGAATTATAATATCGGCATTGGGGGCTTGCTTGTGCCTATACATAAATGTGGGAATTTGGACCAACCGATTTATTGATGCCAGCTCGATTATTCAGGAAAATCTTTTTAGTACAATGGACATAGCGACGATTCTTCTGGATGAGGAGTTCTATTATGTAGACGAAAATGAGAAAGCAAAGAATATGTTTTCTTTCAACTTAAGCACGGGGCATGCAGCAAAGGTGTATAATCGTATATTCCGTGAATTATATCGAGAAATGGCATATGGTTCAGAGAAAAGTTGTGAATTTGAATTTGAAGAAAAGCATATTCGACAGATTCTTTCCCCAATTTCTTATGAAGGCAAAGTGATTGGCTATATCGTTTCCGTATTTGATATAACACAAGAGTATCAGAAAGAAATGGAAAGGGAAGAAGCGCTTCTATATGCAGAGGAAAAGGCGGAGTATAAGAGCCGTTTTCTTGCAGACATGAGTCATGAACTTAGAAGCCCAGTCCACGCCATTATCGGAATTAGTGATTTGCTCTTAGAAAAATATTCCCTAACGCCGATGAATAAATCGATGGTCTTGTATCTGAAAAATGCTGGAAATACACTGTTAGAACGTGTAAGTGCTATTCTTGAATATTCGAAATTAGAAGCACATAAGATGGAATTGGACAACATAAAGTATAATTTAGATGAAGACATTATGGGTGTGGCACAGGAAATAACCATTCAGTTGCAGAATTCAAAGGTAGATTTTGTGGTGGAAATGCAAACGGAATATCCGCAAATGGTACAAGGCGATCGAAATAAAGTTCGTGGAATTCTTCAAAATTTATTATCCAATAGTGTGAAATATACAAAAGAAGGCAGCATCCATTGCCAGATTCGCTGTGAATCGGTAGCATCTCATTGGCGTATTCATATGATGGTATCCGATACAGGAAAGGGAATGAGTCCAGAGCAAATCAAGAAGGCCACGGAGGAATACATCGGATTTAATAAAGAGTCTGGAATTGAAAGTACAGGATTAGGACTTGCAATCGTTAAGGAAACTGCAGAATTAATGGGAGGTTCACTTTCCGTAGAGAGCGATGGAACTACGGGAACAACGGCAACGGTTGTAATACAGCAAAGAAAGGTGAAAGAAACAGATATTCTACCAGCACATGTAGTGCGAAAGCAGGAAATGATCTTTCATAAGGTGTTTGAGCAGGAGGAACAGCTGGTGACTTATGCATTCCCAGAAGTGCAGGTGCTTCTTGCAGAAGATATTCAAGTCAACCGCATTATTTTTATGCAGATGACAGAAAAGTGGAAGTTTAAGCTAGATTGTGTAGATGATGGCGATGCCGCGATTGCGGCGGCGAAAGCGAAAGAATATGATATGATTTTTCTGGATTTAATGATGCCACGAATAGACGGAATTACTGCATGCAAGGAATTGCGTAAAATTACGGAAGCACCAATAGTTGCGTTGACGGCAAATTTATCGGAAGGTATTCAAACCGATTGTAAACATGCCGGATTTACACGTTTTCTAGAAAAACCAATCCAACAAAAGTATTTGAAACAGGTAATAGAAGATTTACTTCCAACAGAAAAACGACAACTAGCTCCTACAGTTGATATCATTACGAATGAAGTGTGGAAAAGTGGAAGGGCGCAGTATTTTAATAATTTGGAAGTATTTCGTCAGGAGTTGTGTCAGTTGCGTGCGCAATTGCAAGGATACTATGAGACAGACCTTCGCCTTTTCCAAACAAAGGTACATGGAATCAAAGGCGTAAGTCGACAGTTTGGACGTGAGGTACTTGCAAATTATGCAGAAATATTGGAGATGGCGGCTAAACTGGAAAATAGACGTTTTCTGGATAAGGCACTTACAAACTTCTTTGCAATCATGGAGGAGACAATCGTAGAAATTGATAATGAGATATTCTCACTTAAAAATTCTGAGCTTTTAGAGCAGGAGCGAAGGAGGGAGTATTTGAAATCGGAAGAGGTCGGAGAAGAATATTTGAAAGAAGAACAATTGCAAGAGAAAACAGAGCAAGATAACGACGAACAGGCGATGAAACAAGAGGAACTGTTATTGCAGTTATATCAGGCTTTTGAGAACTACAATATCAATGAAATCCGTAGAATTTTGCAACTGCTAGAAGAAGGTGAAACGTCTCTTGCAGATGAATTTTTGGCTGAAATACATCAGTTTGCTAGGGAATATGAATATGAAGAGGGCTTGGAGTTCCTAAAAATAATGGGAATAGGAGATAAAGCTTACTCGCATAAAAAGTCGCATCATAAGAAGCGCTAAGAAAACGAGTGCAAAAAATCACCAAGAGATGCTTGCGTGCTTCTAATCCTAGCACTTCTAAAATGTGTGGGCAAGAGTTGACTTAATAAGGTCTGTATGTAAAAATAAAGATACTTCTTTGGGGAAAGAAGATGAGGATTTATGGCTAGGAGAAACAACATGGAAAAGAGAATTCAGAAGTTGTATGATGGACAACGTTGGGGAAAGGCGAAGGTTGCACTTATTAGTTTAAGTGTTTATTTGGCTGGTTTATATGGGGCAACGTTGGCCCGTGGCGAGGAATTTTGGAATAACACTTGGATGAGTGAGGAGCCGCATGTAGTTGCAATCATTGCTGTTATCGCAATTCTTATGGGCTTTACCGTTGGTATTACGGATTTGAAACGGGCATTTCGCGTGGAAGACCGTATTTTGTTTGATAACTGCGATGTGAAGGAATATGAAGTTCTTATGGAAGCTGCATATGCCTATGGAAAGGAATTAAAATATAAAGGCGGGCAGAGAAGCGTATTTCTTTCCGTGCAGCAAAGACTGGTAGTTGCCTATTTCTGTGGGTTACACTTTGAAGAGGCAGAAGACTTCTTAGAAAATCGTTGGATGGGAAAGAAGGAAGGCAAGCTTTATCGTCATTGTAAGAACAACTATTTGCTGGTGAAAGCTTTTTCGAATGAAGATTTGCAGTCTTTTCAACAGGAATACAAGAAGGCTATTCCATCCCTGCAAAAGAATAAGGTAGTGCAGGCGCAGGAACAGTATTTGCTTGGAAATTACGATAAGGCAGTTGCCCTTGTGGAGCAGGACAAGCCGCGCGATATCTACAATCGTGTTACCGGTGTTTACTTGAAGGCAATGTGCTATCGCAAGCTGGAACAGGTGGATAAGGAAAGAGAAGCACTTTCCTTTGTTGCATTGCATGGAGGAACCATGCCTTGCAAAGAAATTTCTGAAGCTAGATTAAGGGAGATTTCATAATTCATGAAGATATATTTGGCCCCGATGGAGGGCATAACCACGTTCGTTTATCGAAACGCAATAGAAGCATGTTATGGAGGCGTAGAGAAGTACTTTACGCCTTTTATTGCGACACACACAAAGAAACCAATGGATGCCAGAGAACGAAGAGAGGTTCTTCCGGAGAATAATCCCAAGGTGTCATTGGTTCCACAAATGATATCCAAGGATGCGAAGGATACCATTCGGCTTGCAGAAGCCTTGAAGGAATACGGATATCAAGAGGTTAACTTGAATCTAGGGTGCCCGTCGGGAACGGTGGTTGCAAAAGGAAGAGGCTCAGGCTTTCTTGCCAATCCAAGAGAACTTGATGCCTATTTAGAAGAGGTGTATGAAGGGCTCACAGAGCGGGGAATGCAGTTATCCCTTAAAACACGTTTGGGGATGTATGAGGATGACGAGTTTAAGCAGATTCTTTCCATTTATCGCAAATATCCAGTGTCAGAATTGATTGTTCACCCAAGAGTGCAAAAGGACTTTTATAAGAATGAGCCGAGAAAAAAGTATTTTGCAGAGCTTTTGGCAGAGAGCCGGGAATGGGAGAGGCCTATTTCACTTGTGTACAATGGAGATATCAATTCTGTGGATGATTACCGTAAATTGTGCGAGCTGTGTGGAGAAGAGGTAGACGTTATGCTGGGAAGAGGTATCATTACAAATCCGAACCTGGCCAACGAAATCAAAGCGCATACCTCGCAGGAAGAAATAATAGATACCTGGAATCAAGAGCAATTTCGCCGTTTCCATAAGCAGATATTCGATGGCTATTATGAGGCATGGAAGGGCGACAAAAACATATTGTTCCGTTTAAAGGAATTGTGGTGCTATTGGTGTAAGCTTTTTCCGGAAAGTGATAAGGCATTAAAGAAGATTAAGAAGGCGAAATCCTTTGAAGAGTATCACGAAGCGGTGGAACATATGCTTGCACTTCGCTAAACGAGAGGACGGGCGGCGATGGGATACTCGCCTTGTGAGCATATTTATGCAGGTGCTATTACGAAATTGCATAATTTTACATAATCTCTATTGACAACGTAGGAATACAGGTGTATGATTGCAACATCGAATTTGAGAAGAAAGGAGACAAGAGAATGTACTGTTCAAAAAGAGTAGACGTTAACAAAATGATGTGTCGAATGTTAAACTCCCGGGCATATAGTATGGCCAGGCTTTTTGACGTACATTGTTTTGAAGCCTAAGAGATAGCCATTTGCCCGGGAGCATGAAAGCCCCCGGGCTTTTTTTGTAATAAAGCAATCCGTTGGTTTGCAACATTGGGGATGAATCCTCTCAAATTTGATTATTTTGCGCAAAATATTTCGGAACAGATTGTTCCACTCATGAGAACTAGAAAGGAACTAATAACAATATGTCAGCAATTGAAGTGAGAAATCTGAGTAAGACATTCGAACAGCAAGGGCAGCAGGTGAAAGCATTAAAGGATATTAACCTTAGCATTTCTGAGGGCGATATCTATGGAATTATCGGAATGTCAGGAGCAGGAAAAAGTACATTGGTACGATGCTTGAACTTTCTGGAGAGACCAACAGAAGGACAGGTAATTGTGGATGGAAAGGAGCTCGGAAGCTTAAGTGAGAAAGCACTTAGAGAGCAAAGAAGTGACATTGCCATGATTTTCCAGCATTTTAATCTGTTGATGCAGAAGAACGTGCTTGAGAATATTTGCTTTCCGCTTTATTTGAAGGGAATCAAGAAGAAGGAAGCACATGCAAAGGCGAAGGAGCTGCTTCAGACGGTTGGACTTGCCGACAAAGAGAAGGCTTATCCATCACAGCTTTCGGGAGGACAGAAGCAACGTGTTGCCATCGCTCGAGCGCTTGCATCGGATCCAAGAATTCTTCTTTGTGACGAGGCAACAAGCGCGTTAGACCCACAGACAACCGCTTCGATTTTGGCTTTGTTAAAGGAAATAAATCAAAAATTTGGAATTACCATTGTAATTATTACACATCAGATGAGTGTTATTCGTCAGATCTGTAACCGAGTTGCAATTATTGAAGACGGCTACCTGGTGGAGGATGGAGAAGTGGAAGAAATCTTTGCACATCCAAAATCAAGAGCCGCCAAGGAATTAATTTTGAAAAAGGGTGCCAATGACAATGTGGAAAGCAGTATTGTAGAGCTTCCAGAGGAAATGCGAGGTGGCGAGCACATTCGTATCGTCTTTTCCCAGAACTCCTCCTATGAACCAGTGGTTGCCAATATGATATTGAAATTCCAGACACCAGTGAATATCTTACGCGCACAAACCAATAACGTAGGTGGCGTAGCACAAGGAGAGATGATTTTAGAATTGCCAAAGGACAATGAGCTTCAAACAAAGATGAAAGAGTACCTATTAGAGCGAGGGCTTGAAGTTGAGGAGGTGACCGAATATGTTGGATAGTCAGGTAATCAATATGCTTTTAGAAGGTGTTGTAGACACCCTGTATATGACGTTAGTATCCACCTTGGCAGGATATGTATTTGGACTTCCGATGGGAGTGTTGCTTGCAGTAACAGACAAAGACGGAATTAAGCCAAACGCCATCGTGTATCGCATTTTGGACGTGATATCTAATATTGTTCGAAGTGTCCCATTCTTAATTTTATTGATTTTGTTAATCCCATTTACGAGATTACTTGTAGGGAAAAGCTATGGTTCTACAGCAACCATCGTACCACTGGTAGTGGCAGCTGTACCATATATTGCAAGAATGGTAGAGTCTTCCTTAAAGGAAGTAGATCCTGGCGTGATTGAAGCAGCGCGCTCCATGGGAGCAAGCGACTGGTACATTGTAAGACATGTACTTCTTGTGGAAGCGAAGACTTCATTGATTGTGGGAGCCACAATTACCTTGGGAACCATATTCGGATATTCTGCAATGGCAGGAACCGTTGGCGGTGGCGGACTCGGAGATATCGCAGTACGCTACGGTTACCATAGATGGCAGATGGACATCATGTTTGTAACGGTTATTTTGATTATCATTTTATTCCAAATCTTCCAGACTGTTGGAATGAAGATAGCATCAAAGACCGATCACAGAAAATAGGAATTATAGAATTAGAATATAGAAAAGAGGAAGAAACTATGAAAAAGAGAATTATCGCATTAACATTAGCTACTGTTTTAACACTTGGAGCATTTACTGGATGTGGAGCTGAAAAAGGCGCTAAGGACGATAAAACCATTAAAATCGCTGCATCAGCAACTCCACATGCGGAAATCTTGGAAGAGGCAAAATCGATTTTGGAAAAAGATGGCTATACCTTGGAGGTTACCGTATTTGATGATTATGTACAGCCAAACAATGTGGTAGAAAGCGGAGAATTCGATGCAAACTATTTCCAGCACATTCCATACTTAGAGAGCTTCAATGAGGAGCAGGGAACACACCTTGTGAATGCAGGCGGTATTCATTACGAGCCATTCGGAATCTATGCAGGAACCAAGAAGGATTTAAAGGATGTTGCAGATGGAGATACCATTGCACTTCCAAACGATACGACAAATGAGGCAAGAGCGCTTCTTCTTCTTCAGGACAATGGATTATTGAAATTGAAAAAGGATGCAGGCTTGAAGGCAACTGTAAATGATATTGAAGAGAATCCAAAGAATATCAAATTTGAAGAGCTTGCAGCAGAGCAGGTTGCAAGAGTAAAGGATGAGGTAGCATTTGTTGTATTAAACGGAAACTATGCACTTGCAGCAGGATTCTCGGTAGGAAAAGATGCACTTGCTTATGAGAAATCAGATTCGGAAGCAGCAAAGACCTATGTAAATATAATCGCAGTGAAGGAAGGCAACGAGAAAGCAGACAAAATCAAAGCTTTGATTGATGTGCTTAAATCGGATGACATCAAAAACTTTATCACAGAGAAGTATGATGGAGCGGTTGTCCCATATTTGTAGGGACGGTCCTAATGCCACGAGGATGTGTACTTTGGCATGGCGTGAGGGGGCGTGACACGCTCCCTTATTTTCTGTTTGAAATCAATAATTGTAGAAACGCACGATATGATAGAAACCAAATTAGCTATTTGAGAAGCTTTCATGAACTGGGCGACGGTGAAATATCCGTCGCCTTTTTCTTATATTCAAGAGGGGACTATACTAAAGAGTTTTTATACTAAAGAGTTTTTTATGCCCAAGAGATTTTATATTCAAGAAGTTTTGGTAGTAAAAATAGTTTATTCTTGTAGATATAAGGAGATATAAGGTAAAATGAATAGTAGAAAAATGTCACAGTCAAATGAAATTGTGTAAAATATGGCAGAGTAAAGTTACACTTGTAAATACGTGAAAAAGAAAGGAAAAATGAGCGATGGCTGAGAAAAAACTAGGATTTGGATTGATGAGACTTCCACTTTTGGACCCTAATGTGGCAGGATCGGTGGATATTGAGACAACAAAGAAGATGGTAGATACGTTCCTTGCGAATGGATTTACTTATTTTGACACAGCACTGATGTACTGCGACTGCAAGAGTGAGGGAGCAATTAAAGAAGCCCTTGTAGATCGTTATCCAAGAGAAAGTTATACACTGGCTACCAAGCTTCATGGAGGCTTCTTTCATTCAAAGGAAGACAGAGATAAGGTGTTTAATGAACAGCTGGAAAGAACTGGTGTAACCTATTTTGATTATTATCTTCTGCATGACATTGGAGAGGATCACTATAAATATTATACTGAGATGGACTGCTTCAACTGGTTAAAGGAAAAGAAGGAACAAGGACTTGTAAAGAAGATGGGATTTTCTTTCCATGATAGTGCGGTACTTCTTGACAAAGTTCTTACAGAACATCCTGAGATGGAATTTGTGCAGCTTCAGATTAACTATTTGGATTGGGAGAGTGCTGCCATCCAGTCAAGAGAGTGTTATGAAGTAGCCACCAAGCATGGCAAGGATGTATTTGTTATGGAGCCTGTAAAAGGCGGAACTTTGGCACAGGTGCCAGAGACGGTGGAAGAGTTGTTCAAAGCTTACGATAGCTCCATGTCTGTTCCATCCTGGGCAATTCGCTTTGTTGCCAGCCTTCCAAATGTTAAGATTGTACTTAGTGGTATGAGCAATATGGCACAAATGGAAGACAATATCAGCTATATGAAGGATATGAAGCCTTTGAATGAGGAGGAGCTTGCTATGGTACATAAAGCAGCTGACCTCATTAACGCAAACATAGAGATTCCTTGTACTGGATGCTCCTATTGTACCGGTGGATGTCCAATGAACATTGCGATTCCAAAGTACTTCTCTTTATATAATGCGGATAAACAGGAGGCTAAATCAAAGGGTTGGACATCGCAGGGTGAGTATTATGACAGACTTACGACCAATTTTGGACAGGCAAGCGACTGTGTGGCTTGTGGACAGTGCGAGGGTGTATGTCCACAGCACTTACCAATTATAGAGGAATTAAAGAAAGTTTCTTCACACTTTGGGCACTAGAGGGAAGCGGGAAATCATTATGAAAAAGATAAGATTGATTAGGAGCCAAATGTATTTTGCAACACGTCAAATTGGATTTTGGACAGGCTCTATGGTTTTGCTCTTGTATGTCCTAATCATGTTTGCAAACTACTGTTTACAATATCGAGGATATGATGCGGCAAGTGTGTTAGATCCTTCTGAGATGTTTGCATTTCATGTATATGCACCATATTGGCAGATGTTCTCACTCATACTGCCATTAATTTGTTCCTTGAATATTGGATATCAAAATGCAGAGAATAAGCAAAGTGGAGCGATAAAATACATAGCAATGCGATGCACTGCAAAAGAGTATCGCAATTCTTGTACGAGATATCTTTGCTAATAAAGAAAGAGGGATTATGGATTATAGCGGTAGCCGCATTGGTTTCACTTGTGATTAATGAAATCTATGCCATTGGCAATTATAGTATATGGGATGATGTCATTGTTTCCGCAAATCGAAATCAAAATGGAGTTATTACTCTTGGATTTGTTGTACTGATGTTTGTTTTGGGCTTAATGATTATCAGAGGAAAATCAGTAAGGTGGCAGCATGAGTAAGAAGCGATACGTGATTTTGTTTCTATGGGGATGCTTTGCGGGAATGCTAATGAATATAGAAATGTTTTCCCTAGATAGCTATGCAACCATTAGCGAACAGTACATGAGTGGAATCACTGCGATATCCTTAGTAGAAGAAACGGAACAGGAAAAAGCGTATTTTTAAACCTTCTATTAGGGTTGATGCGTCCTTCGGAAGGAACAATAAAAGTGGTATCCGATGAGGGCGAAATAAAACCTAAAATTGCTGCTGTTTTAGATGGATGCAACCTCTATCCGGATTTAAGTGCAAAAGAAAATCTGACGTATCTTGCGAAATTCAGAAACGAAATAGGGGAAAAAGAAATTGACGAGGTGCTCACCTACGTTGGACTAGATCCAACAAATAAAACTCTAATTAAGAAGTATTCAACAGGAATGAAAAAAAGATTACTTATTGCACAAGCGATTATGGAACCATTGGATATTTTGATTTTAGATGAGCCGACAAATGGATTAGATGAAAAAGGCGTTGAAGTATTGTATCGTGTTGTGGGTGATTTGAAACAGAAAGGTAAGATTATATTGATTACAAGTCATAATCGCGAGGATATCCATGTTATGTGCGATACTGTATATAAAATGCGAGAGGGAAAACTATGGCAAGAAGAGGGATAAAAGTAACGACTGTTATTGTAATTATAGGTATATTATTGACTTTTCTTACAAGAGCTTCTCTTGTTTAAAAAGGAGCTGATATCTATACGCACACGTTCCATTTTCTAGGTGTGTTCGACGCAAGCAATGGAGAAATGTTTACAGATGAAGACATTGACATGGAAATAGCAGAAGCCACGACTATTCTCATCGTACAGCCACTGGGTGATATCAATACCAACGATTATGCGGTTGAGCAGAAGGTTCAAGTATGTGAAGTGATACAGGGCAATGTGGATGCTTCAGGAGAAATATGGATTGAACAAGATAACGGCATATCAAATGGCGAAAACTGGGGCATGACCAATTTGATGAATTCAGATTTTAAGTATCTTGTGATTTTAAATGAGCGAAACGGAAGTTTTTTTAATCAATTCATCATGGGGGCAATTGCTTTGAACATGGACAAAACATGGAATACGATTGATATGGCGAAGGAAGGATGGTAGGCTAATTATAGAATATTCTGATTTTTCTGTTGACTCTACTTTGCGTAGGTACACTTATTTGTGGTACAAATATAAAATGACTGCATGGAGGTAAAAATGGATGAATCAATATGTTACAGGTGCAGTTATTAAGGAACTGCGAGAGAAGAATAATTTAACACAAAGTGAGTTGGCAACGATATTAAATGTTTCAGATAAGGCAGTTTCAAAATGGGAGACAGCTAAAGGATATCCGGATATATCCCTGTTGGAACCGATTGCAAATGCATTTGGAATTTCTATCACGGAACTATTATCGGGGAATGCAATCACGAATATGAATGTATCTGCGAATATGCTTCGGTCCCAATTTTATGTATGCCCAGTATGTGGAAATGTCATTCATAGTATGGGAGAAATGACAATAAGTTGTCACGGAGTGCAGTTGTTACCAGAACAGGCAGAACTTTCTGATGAGAATCATGTGATACTTATTGAAAGAGTGGAAGATGAGTATTATGTACAAATTAACCATGAAATGACGAAGAATCATTATATTTCTTTTGTGGCGTCTTTATCATCAGATGGGATGCAAATCGTTAAACTTTACCCAGAAGGTAAGGCCGATTGCAGGTTTAAAATAAGAAGTGTAAAAAGGATATATTGTTTCTGCAATAGAGATGGCATGTTTTACATTGACGTGAACAAATATATAGATGGAAAAGACAAGCAATAAGAGAATAAGAGAATAAGAGAATAAGAGAATAAGAGAATGTGTACTAGTTTTGCGATTAACAAAAAAGAAAACGCTTGTTGGATGGAATTCACGGCTAGCGTATTGACAAACATCTATGTGTAAATATATAATACACACAGATAGACGAATATCTATGTGAGGTGTTGCTAATGACAAGAGAAGAAGTTGCAAATATCTGCAAAGCAATGTCAGATGCTAACAGGCTTAGAATTATAGAGATGCTGACATCTGGAGAAAAATGTGGATGCGATTTACTTGAAGAATTACAAGTGACACAACCTACATTGTCTCATCATATGAAAGTACTTAGTGACTGTGGTCTGGTGAGTTCAAGAAAAGATGGCAAATGGCAGCATTATTCCATTAGCTGTGAACGTTTTGCAGAATACAAAGAGTATATAGGAACTATTACCTGCTATAAAGAAAAAGAAAATAGCAAATCCAGTTGTTGTTGCAAGAAATAGATAACGATAACTATTCAGACCCAATCTCGAAAATCTTACGGATTTCCTCGATGTTTGGTTTTCACCAAAGAAATTTATATAAAAATATATTTGTTCAAGCAAGCTTGACACATGCATTTTTATAAATTACCTTGGCTCTAAATAGTTACAAATTGCCGATTGAAATATATCGGCAAAAAATGAATTTAACACATAGATGACTGTCTATATAGATGGAGGTGAATATATGATAGGGACATTTATCGAAGACCAGATTCTTGGAATGAAATGGCTAAAGGACTTGATAGGAAGTCTGTTATCTCTTATGGGACTTGATGTTGCCGGAAGAGTAGGAGGTTCAATACATTTCTTTATTTATGATGTAATAAAGATTGTGGTTCTTCTGTGTATATTGATTTTCATAATCAGTTACATTCAGAGCTTCTTTCCGCCGGAAAGAACGAAGAAGATACTTGGTAGATTTCACGGACTTGGTGCAAACTTAATCGCAGCATTACTTGGAACTGTTACCCCGTTCTGTTCCTGCTCTTCAATACCACTTTTTATAGGGTTTACAAGTGCAGGACTTCCGCTTGGTGTAACTTTTAGCTTTCTTATTTCTTCCCCAATGGTTGATTTGGGGTCACTTGTTCTTCTAATGAGTATATTTGGGGCAAAAGTAGCTATTGTCTATGTAGTGCTTGGACTGGTAATTGCTGTTGCTGGTGGAACAATTATAGAGAAACTGCATCTAGAAAATCAAGTAGAAGAGTTTATAAGAAATGCTAAGGCAATCGAGTTACCCCAGGAAGAATTAACAGTTAAGGACAGACTGAAATATGCATGGGATCAGGTTACAGAAACACTTAAGAAGGTATTTCCATACATTTTAATAGGGGTTGGAATTGGAGCAGTGATTCATAACTGGATTCCGGAAGATATTATAGTGAAGTTCTTAGGAAATGGTAATCCTTTTGGCGTAATCATAGCAACCTTAGCAGGGGTTCCAATGTATGCAGATATTTTTGGTTGTATTCCTATCGCAGAGGCACTTCTTGCTAAAGGTGCAAAACTTGGAGTTGTTTTATCATTTATGATGGGAGTAACCACACTTAGTCTGCCATCTATGATTATGCTTAAGAAAGCAATTAAAAATAAGTTACTCGGTGTATTTATCGCAATCTGTACTGTAGGAATTATTATTGTGGGATACTTCTTTAATGCGATTCAGTATCTGCTTGTGTAGCAGGAACATCCATTGGTTTTGTGCAGAAGCTAAATGGAAATGACAAGTATCAAAAATTTTAAGGAGGAATTTGTAATGGCATTATTTGGAAAGAAAAAGGAACAAGAAAACAAGGGATGTTGCTGTGGTGGAGATAATACCCAGACAGAGAATTGCTGTGGAGGAAATACAGTGACAAGCATTAAGGTTTTAGGCGCAGGCTGTAAGAGCTGTCATGAGCAGTTTGAGAATGCAAAGAAAGCAGTAGAGGAGCTTGGTCTTTCTGTTGAAGTAGAATATATCACAGATATGGAAAAGGTAATGGCATATGGCGTTATGAGTATGCCAGCCATCGTTGTGAACGAGAAAGTTGTTTCTATGGGTAAGGTATTAAAGAGTGCTGAAGTGATTAAGCTATTTGGAAAGTTGGGATTTTAATGAAAAAGAAGGTAGCATTTATATGTGTTCACAATTCTTGCAGGAGTCAGATGGCAGAAGCAATTGGTAATCATTTGTTTGGTGATTATATTGAGTGCTATTCAGCTGGAACCGAATTAGAAGCCTAGATTAACCAGGATGCCGTTGAATCCGACAGGAAAGAGCGATGAGGAATTCAAGAAAGTCATTGCTGAAATCGAGCAGAAATTAAAAGAATTGGTTAGAGCATGAACTTGAAATTTTAATCGGGGTATACTCATGATGTGAGCATACCCTTTTTCTTGTTCGGGAAGTCTTCTAGGGAACATGATGAGTGGAGGAAATAATCTCTGTAAATTAGATATCCTAGGATAATTGACGAGTCAGACGGTAGTGCTATTGCCACTGTTTGGGTCGTTTTGAATATATAAAAGAGTTTGGCTTTCGTCAAGAATTCTGTTACGATGTTAATGTAAATTTGAATTTGTAGGGAGGTTGATTATGAGATTAGATGATTTGGATTATTGGTTGAAGATATGAGTATATAAAAGGCTTAAATGGTCATAGTGAAATGGCGATTTATGTTGATACTTTTGAAGAAGACTTTGAAGAAGTTGATATTGCATATAACAATGCTATAAAAAATGGTGCGACGTCTATAGTTTTGAGTTTGTTTAAATTATTGCTTAAACTATTTACTATAAAGTGCCGATATAAGAAAAAATTATGTAAATAATCATATATAGTTAATTAGATTATAGAATTAGTTCTTTAATATACCGACAAATGTAGGAGCAAATAAAATATGGATGTAAATTTGTATTGGATTTCTGCATTGACACATGCAGTTGTCATAGGAATGATTTTATTAAGCAATTTGAGAGTAAGAAAAATCACAAGTAAAATAGAAAATAGTTTTAAGCAAATGGCTATTTGGGTTCTATTTTTTTGCTTGCAGGATGCTGTTTGGGGAATGTGTGATGCTAGAATTATAAAGAGTGATGTTATATTTTTTCTGAGCAGTTCTGTTTTCCATATTTCAACTGTTGTTACAACTTTCTTTTGGTTGAAATATGTATTGGAGTATCTGGGAGATAAAGTAAAGCATAAAAGACTGTATTTATTACTAGATACTATTGTAATTAGTTTTCAGATAATACTTATTATTATTAATGTATTTACAACAACCATATTTAGAATTGAAGATGGTAAGTATGTGACGGGATTCTTGCGTCCTTTTGCTTTTGTTAATCAATATGTCGTGTATCTTGCAATTGGAATAACAACACTTTTTTTGGTATTAAAAAAAGAAACAATAGGCAATAGTCAGTACAGGTCGGTGTTTTTCTTTACACTTGCCCCTATATTATTGGGGGTATGTCAGCTTCTGTATCCAAAAGCACCATTCTATAGCTTGGGATACTTTTTAGGATTCTTCATAATACACCTTTTTGTTGTTACAAAGGATAGAGAAGAGTGCTTTAATCAAGAAAAACAGTTACAAAAAATTATTGAATTAAATAATGAATTATCCAGTAAGCAAAAAGAAATAGATGAGCAGTTTGAAATACTTCAGTCTATGTCTGGTACCTATGATTATATTAATCTGTTAGATTTTAAATTATCTGTAGCTACAAGATTCGATGTCAAAGATTCGGAAGAAGATATATTTGACATTAATACAGACCCACATACTGCATTAAACAAAAGAATTGCCAATGATGTTATAGATGATGAGTATAGTAGATTTTGGGATTTTACAAATCTATCAACTTTAGATGAAAGATTGAAAGGGAAAAGTCACATTTCGGCAGAGTTTGCATGTAAAAACAATGAATGGATACAGGCAATGTATGTGAGAATAGGAGGCGATAGTAATTCTTCAATTGGTCGAGTGGCGTATGCCTTGCGGAATATTACAGAGGATAAAAAAAGAGAATATCAGGTATATTCAGCTTTAACTAATTTGGTATATTCCTTGCATATTTTTGATATCGAAAATGATACATTTGAAAGCTTGATTGAATCAGATATTCTTAAAAAGATTATTGGAAATGAAACAAGTGGTCAAGGTATGGCTAATCTATTAATGAGAGGTACTTGTAAGGATGAGTATGTTGATTTGATGCTTGAGTTTGCGGATCTTTCAACTGTTACAGAAAGAACATTAGGAAAGAAATATATTTCAGCGGAGTTCGTAGGAAAATATAATGGCTGGACGAGAATGACCTTTATGCCAATTGAAATGCAAGATGATAAGGTTAAGAGAATGGTGGTGGTTACTCAGATTATTGATTCTGAGAAGAATGAAATGATTAATCTCATATATAAATCTACAACAGATGAACTTACAAGATTATATAATCGCCGAATGTATGAAGATGATTTAGATGAAATATCACAGAAAGGTAATGTTGAAGATTGTAGTATCATTGCAATGGATGTTAATGGACTTAAGACAGTTAATGATACCTTGGGACATAAAGCTGGAGATGAATTGATAATAGGTGCAAGTAATTGCATTAAGAAAAGCTTTGAAGTGGTAGGAAAGTCTTATCGTACAGGTGGTGATGAATTTATGGCAATTGTAAATTGCGATGAAGAAAGATTAAAAGCGATATTAGAAGAATTTGAAAGGTTGATTGAAGAATGGACAGGTAATTTGGTTAGTTCACTTTCAATTTCTTATGGGTATGCAACTGCAAAAGAATATCCAAGTCTATCAATTAGAGAATTAGCAGCTGAGGCAGATAAGCGAATGTATGAAAGTAAAGCAGCATACTATGCTCAAAACGGGATAGAACGCAGAAAAAGATAGAAAAATGTAATTGCATCAATCTTTCCTAATTCCTGCAGCGAATGGTCAAAGATTCGAAGCGTATTTGTATTCCTGATGCCATCTTCCGTAAAAACAGAATTGGTTGTCAGAACACGAAGCGTTTGTTGATATTCGTTAATTGCACCGTCCTTGTAAGAAAAGCTGCTAATATAGGTGCCGTCTGTCTTTACGATATCAGCTTCATCCACGTTTTCTGTCATGAGATTTGTGGAGGAGTGGGACGTACTGGTGGAATCGGCTATAGCTGTGTATTGACTGAGAGAGTGTTTACGTAAAAAAGGCAGTTTGCTCTTGGAAGTCATAAACCAGTTTTGAAACGTTTCAATAACTAGGTGTCAATTTCGTTTCGTTTTGTTCCATGTTTTTTATTTTTTTCTTTTCTCTTTTTCCCCTTACTATTTTCTTACTGTTTTTTCGCAAGTAATTCTTATTTAAATATATCATAGAATGCGTTGAAGCAACAAAAGGATATCGGATACATCGCTTTTTCTGGTAAGGGAGAGGACATTTGTCGGAAGGAAAGAGGGTTATACTTGTGAAAAGGTGGAAAATGTGCGTATAATGAAAAACAGAGGTTAGAAAGTGAGGGATTTTTTATGGAAGAAATATATAAAATCATTGAAGCAAAGATCAAGTTGGCAGGTTATCCAAGAGAAATCAGTGGAGAGGATGTGTATGACGATATCTGCGAGCAGATTGAGGGGAAGGAGAATGGAACCTATATTCTTCTTTCGAAATTCGAGGAGGATGTGGTGTTTGAGTATCACATCACCATTTTAGATGAGGACTTTAATCTGGGACTTCTTATTATGCGAACTCCAGAGGGAGAATTTCAGACAAATTTTGATGCGTAATTGTTGAAGGTTGTCATAGAAATTAGGAAACCATTTCCTAAGCTCATGAGAAGTAGTAGAGAAATGTTTAAATGAAAAAAGCTTATAAAATAAAGGATTATGTAACTCAACCAGCAGTAGAGTGATAGAACCCAACCGATAGTACGTGTTTTTTGTACGCCTTTTTCCGTATGCTAGTTGAGAAAGGAGAAATGGAATGAATCAAGAAAAAATCGGAAAGTTCGTTGCAACTTGTCGAAAGGAACAAAAATTAACGCAGGCACAACTTGCTGAAAAACTGAATATAACAGACAGAGCTGTCTCAAAGTGGGAGACAGGAAAAAGTATGCCGGATTCATCCATAATGATGGAATTGAGTAAAATATTAGGTATAACAGTAAACGAGTTACTAAGTGGTGAAAAGGTAGCATTGGAACAACAAATTGAGAAAGCGGATGAAAATCTTCTTTCATTAAAGAAGAATAATGAGAATGCGTTATCCACGAGAAAAATATTGGCGATTGTACTTTCGGGGTGCTTTGCAATAGGAATGCTTGCATGCACGATTTGTAATCTGGCAATAGAAGGAACTATGACTTGGGCATTAATTCCAATTTCTGCACTTATTTTTGCATGGGGAATTCTTTTTCCAACGGTTTTACTTGGAAAAGGTGGGATAAGATTAAGCCTTATTGCGCTCACGGTGGAAATAATTCCGTTCCTATTTGTTCTAAATTACATATTACATGTAAAAGAGATTATTTCTGTTGGTGTAGCACCAGCAATCGTGGGAGTGGGATATCTCTGGTTAGTACAGCTAATCTGGAGTCGGCTAAAGAAAAGAAAGAACTTTGCAATCGGAGTCTGCATACTTATTTTGGTTCCAGCTCAGCTTGCAATTAATCTCATTGTTACAATTGCAATAGCACAGAATTCGCTTGATGTATGGGATGGCGTTGGAGATTTTATTATGGTTGGAATTGCAGTGGTGTTCTTCGTACTGGATTATTGTGAGCGAAAGAGGAAATAGAAGATAGAAAATAGCAAAAAGAGAGACTGTCGCGTCACAACGACAGTCTCTCTTTTTGGAATATATCTTATGTTAAATCCATATGGAAATCAACCAATTCCTCCGTAATATGCACCAAGAATTAATGCAATCAGTGCAAGTGGTACATAGATATAACGTCCTAAGGTGTAGAACCAACCTGTAACATTGCGTGTGGTTCCCTGCTGTACTGCACCGATTGCAGTCTCTTTCTTAAGTACGTAGAAGAACATGATACCAGCAAGCATAGCGCCAAGTGGGCAAATGTAGATCGATACGACATCCATCCACTGTGAAGTCCAAGGCTGAATGAGAAGTGAAACGATGATACCAAATAAAGCGACGATTCCTACAGAAACGAGTCTCTTCATATGGAATTTCTCTTCTAAGTAAGCGATTGGAGCTTCGTAAAGATTGATGATAGAAGATACACCTGCGAATAATACACAGATATAGAATACCATACCAACAATACGTCCACCGGCCATTGTGTTAAATACGTTTACTAAGTATACAAACATTAATCCAGGTCCACCAGGAACATCGTTGATTCCAGCGCCAAGTACTACGGCCATGGCTGGAATAATAACGAATGCAGCGAGCAAAGCAGCTACTGTATCGAAGACAGCAACGCGTCTTGCTGAACTTGGAAGATCTTCGTTATCTGGAAGGTATGAACCGTAAATTACGGAACCGTTACCTGCTACAGATAAGGAGAAGAATGCCTGACCAAAGGCAAATACCCAAACCTGAGGATTCAATAAACCTTCTGGTTTGATAGTGAAGATGTATTTGTAACCTTCACCTGCACCTGGAAGTGTTGCAATGTAGATACCAAGAACAACAAAGAGTACGAATAAAACTGGCATCATAATCTTGTTTGCTTTCTCGATTCCACCAGATACACCAAGTGCCATAATGATAACGGAAACAACGAGAGCGATAATCTGCCATACGCCATTTCCAACACCAAAGATACCATTGCTTGTCATTAAGCTAAGAGCTTCACCGAGGGTAGCTGATTCAGGTGCAGTAGCACCGAATGCACCACCGATTGCTCCCATATCTGTTCCAAGACCAAATAAACTACCGGAGATTGCCATAAAGGTATATTTGAAAATCCAGCCGAGTACAACGGTGTATCCAATAGCAAGCATCATAGCTCCAATAATTGGAATTGCACCAATGGCACGACCGATTTTACCATTGCCTCTTTCTTCGCAACATTTTCCGAACGCTCCAACTGGACCTGATTTAGACCAGCGGCCGAGTGCGAATTCTCCGATTACTCCGGAAGCTCCAATAAGAAATACAAATAGGAAGTATGGCAGTAAGAAGGTCAATCCTCCAAATTTGTGTACCATAATTGGAAATCTCCAGATGTTACCCATTCCTACTGCAGATCCAATGCAGGCAAGAATGAATCCCCATTTGCTTTTAAAACCGTCACGTGATTCTGTTGTGTTCCCCATAAAAACCCTCCTCCAGATTTTTGAACAAAAAACGAGAACCCTTTGCGATTCCCCTCAATTAATGCGAAGGGTTCTCGATGATAATACGGTGTACGGTAACTTAGTAATACTTATGTTACAGAACAAATTCAATATTCAGTTTTTTAGTGTTATTCCTATGTATTGCTGGACAAATTATTTCTCTTCCTCAGAAGGTGCATATGGCTCAAGGAATGCGTGGAAATGACGCATTGGAAGTTTTTCGCCCCATGTAATCTTCATGTTTGGAATGTTTGCACGATCTTCATAAAGTGCTTTTACAGCAGCGATTACATAATCAAGATGCTCCTGGCTAAGCTGGCTTCTGTTTAATGCGAAACGTACTACGTTACATACTTCAGCCTGCTGTTCTGGTGTCTTTAAATCATACTCCATAGAGTAATCACCAAGCTCAGAAACACGGATTCCGTAGCGACGAATCAACTCAAGAGAGAAGCCTTCACCAGCGAAGGAAGCATGATCACGTTTTCCATCAAAGAATTCATCCATGTTGATGTATACAGCATGACCAGCAGCTGGAAGAACAACGCCTTTGACACCTGCTTTGTAGAAGCCCTGTGCAAGATATTCGCACTGTTTTACACGCTCATCGAGGTAAGCGAAGTTACAGCTTTCATATAATCCGCAAGCGAGAGCCATAATATCACGTCCACTCATTCCGCCGTAAGAATCATTTCCGTAGCAAGAAATCTGTTTCACTTTAAGAAGAACACCAACATCTGTTTTTACGGTTCCATCCTCATTAAATTCTGAGAAGTTCTTCCAGAAGAGACCTTTGTCACGGAATGCAACCATACCACCCATGTTTGCATGGCCATCTTTCTTAGCTGACATACAGAAACCATCACAATATGAGAACATTTCTGTTGCAATTTCAGCGATTGATTTGTCAGCATATCCATCCTCATTCATCTTGATGAAGTAAGCATTCTCTGCCCAACGAGCTGCATCTAAGATATAAGGAATATTATTCTTGTGAGCAATCTCACTTACTGCACGAAGGTTTGCCATAGATACTGGCTGACCACATACAGGGTTGTTTGTGATACATGTGAAGATAAGTGGAACATTCTCTACACCAACTGCATCAAGGAGTTGCTGTAATTTGTCAAGATCCATGTTTCCTTTGAATGGATTCTTCTCATATTTTCCACCTTCTGGAACTTCATATAAAAGCTCTTTGTTATAAAGGTTACGAGGTACAGAACCCATCTGTTTGATATTACCTTCTGTTGTATCAAAATGTCCGTTTGAAGGAATGGTAAATACCTTTCCTGGATGACGTTTTGCAAGAACATTCTTAACGATTTCCATAAGAACAGATTCTGCAGCACGTCCCTGCTGGATGATAAATGCGTTTGGACGCTCCATCTGTGCAGCGCCTCCGTTGAAGAGACCGCCTTCGTATTCACAGAGATACATTTCATCCATCATTTTATCGATGTCAGTACAATCTGTACGAACCAAATCAATTACCTTTTTCCAGTTTTTCTCCCCTCCACGTTCGAAAATATCGCGGAATGTATCAAGAAGAACATAATAGCCTTTATTACGTCCATAAGACTCGTCGCCTAAAAACATTGCTGACCACTGTACATCTGTCATAGCAGTTGTACCTGAATCAGAAAGCATATCAACGGTAAGCATTCCAGCTGGAAATGCGAACTCGTTATAATGTGTAGAAGATAGAGCTCTCTCCCTTTGCTCTACGGTTACCTCAGGAATGTTACGCTTTACGTAAGAAAATGACTTAGGTGTTTCTACATTAAGTGGATACTGTTTACTCATATTATTTTACCTCCAATTATAAAACCTTATTTTTGATTCATTGAATTGAGAGGCACCCCGGTTGTCGCTTGAACGATTAGCGGACAGTACCTTATTCTATTGTACTTTTGCAATTTCATAATAAATAAAATTGCGACGATCTTATTGACTTAGATGTCTATTCCATTGCAATTGCCTCAATCTCTACGAGGGCATCCTTTGGCAATCTTGCAACTTCGACTGCGGAACGCGCTGGGTATCCGCCTTCTTCGAAGAATTGTGCATATACCTCATTCATTGCTGCAAAGTTGTTCATATCTGATAGGAACACAGTTGTTTTGATTACATGTGTCATATCAAGACCTGCTTCTTCGAGAATTGCCTTCACATTGGTAAGAGACTGACGAGTCTGCTCAGCAATTCCTTCAGGGAAAGCACCGGTAGCTGGATCAATTGGTAATTGACCAGATGTAATACAGAAACCGTTTGCTACAATAGCCTGAGAGTATGGTCCGATTGCCGCTGGGGCATTGGTAGTTGCTATAACCTTCTTCATGAAATACTCCTTTCTTTTAATATTTTCTCCTTATAAGAAAAAATTATCACTACTATAACCTGTAGTCAATATGTGAATGTACGAATTGTATAAAAAATATAAAACTGAAATAAAAAACTGTACACTTTGAACAAAATGTGCGATAATAAATTATCAAGTAAAGTAACGAGTGAGAAAAAATTTTCAAAAATATAGTTCAAAAGTACGTGTTTGTGAGGGGAAAGTATGACAATTACACAGATTAGGAATTATTCCAGTTTAACAGAATTCTTAGGAAGGGCACTTGGACCTGATTATGAGGTGGCACTTCATGATCTTGAAGATATGGAACACTCATTGGTGGCGATTGCCAACAACCATGTGAGTGGAAGGGAGATTGGGGCACCGCTTACGGATGTAGCGCTACGCCTTTTGGCAGAACAGAAATATGAAAAGAACGATTATAAGATTCATTATAAGGGACTGGCGGATAATGGAAAGATATTACGGTCATCCACACTATTTATTCGGAATGATGTAGGGAAACCAGTGGGAATGCTTTGCATTAATTTCGATGATTCGAGATATCAGGAATTATCAGAGAGAATTTTGGGACTTTGTCATCCTAATCAGTTTGTGGATTCTAACTTTGCTTTTAATATTGCACCTCACATTATGGAAGAGGATGTGGAAATTGGAATTGAGCATTTTGCGAATAGCTCACAAAATGTGGCGGAGAGTGCGATACGGGAAACGGCACAAGCACTTGGAGTCGATATTCTCAATTGCAGTGCAGATGAAAAGCAGGCAATTGTAAATGAACTCGAAAAGCGTGGCGTGTTCTTATTAAAAGGTGCAGTAAAAGAAGTTGCGGAGATATTGAATTGCTCCATTGCAACTATGTATCGCTACATTGCAAAGGCAAAAGAGGAAACAATTGGTTAATTTTTTTCTTAAGTATCTTGCCAAGAACACTTTATTATGGTATCGTACAAAACAAGTTGTACATAGTTGGCTTTGCTATGTGCAAAAATTAGAAGAAAGAGAGGTAAGAATATGAAAAGCGAAATGTTTAAGGCACTGGACAATAGAAAATCGTCTTTAGGGTTCGTAGCGGCTTCTGTTGCCCCTGCGTTTTTGTCGCATGCACCTAAAACAGTGGAATTTTATAGGAATACCTCGAGTCAATCGTATCTTTTATCCGAATGAAAGTGGACAAATTATAGAATGCGTATCGTAAGCCGAGGTCTTGTACCTCGGCTTTTCTATTTCATACGAGGAAAGTCTTTTGCTATGAAATAAAAAACGCGCTGTATCCTGTTTGGCTGGGAAATAGTATTAGGAAGAATGAGAAGACTTGAGGATTTGTGGAAGAAAGGAAATATAAGAAAATGAAATTTTTGGAACAATATAAGAATTTGGGAAAGGAAGTTTACGTTCTCTTTTTTGGAAGAATTGTAACCAGCATGGGGTCTTTGATATGGCCAATGCTTACACTGATTCTAAAGAATAAATTGGGATATTCGGCCTCCTTTATTGCCCTTATTTCTATGGTTATGGCAATTGCACAGCTACCGATGGTGTTGATTGGTGGAAAAGTGGCGGATAAGTGGAATCGAAAATACATTATTATCGCCTGTGATATGATCACAGTGGTATCCTATATTATTTGTGGAATTCTTCCGCTGAGTGATTTTAGTATTGCGCTGCTTTATTTAGGAAGCGTCTTTGCTACCATTGAGGGACCATCCTACGATGCGTTGATTGCAGATTTATGTGATTCCGATAATCGTGAGCGTGTCTATAGCTTGCAATATTTAGGCATGAATATTGGTCTGGTATTGTCGCCAACCTTGGGAGGGCTACTCTTTGAAAACTATTTAGGGCTTGCCTTTATTATTACCGGAATTGCAACGTTAAGCTCTACGATGTTGATTCTTTTCTTTGTAAACAAGCTTAGTGTGGAAAAAGGCGTAGTTAGCGAATACGAGGAAAAACGTGAAGATGCCAGCGTAATAACGATATTGCGCGAAAGAAAGATATTGCTACTCTTTGCCTTGGAGGGTGCATTAGCTGGCGTGGTGTATGCACAATTTAATTATCTTCTTCCTCTCAACATGGAGGAACTATATGGCGCAAAGGGCGCTACGATTTTTGGCCTGTTGACCAGTGTGAATGCATTTGTGGTTATTGTAGCAACACCAGTGATTACGACCTTCTTTACGCAATTAATTGATGTGAGAAAGATGTTTGTAGGGGAAATTCTTATTATAGGAGGCCTATTTGGCTATCGTTTCGTACAGGGATTTATGCCAATGTATTTTGTGCTTATGGTTATCTTTACATTGGGTGAAGTATTTGTAACCATCGGAAGCCGTCCTTATATGACGCGAAGAATTCCATCTACGCATTGGGGAAGAATGAATGCGTTTATCAGCATTGTGCAAGGCTTTTTCTACGTCACAGGAAATCTGTGGATTGGAAAAGCTGTGGATAACGTAGGCTATGATTTCGCTTGGTTAATGGTAGGTGTAATTGGTGTAATTACTATGGCTTTATTAACCTGGCTATGTACAGCGGATCGACTGACCTTCCCACTGTTATATAAGAAAGAGCAATAATCGATAAACTCCACGAATAGAAAACCCTTATACGGAATCCGCTAAGAAGGGGACACTTTTCGCGGAGTTTTTTCTATACATTTTTTTATACAAAATTGCTCTTATTAAGAATTATTA
>JAZUHO010000166.1:0-5523 GCA_045641745.1 Agathobacter sp.
CACTACCACAGAACACGCTCATCATAACTGCCATAGCCAAAGCCTTGCCAAACATTTTTTTCATCTCAACAACCTCCTAAATAATGTAATAAATAAAATTCCGAACCACTATTAAGAATATAATATCACTGTTGTCCCCCCGACAAGACTTTTGTGTTTTTAATTCGTAATATAAAGAAAACTGCTCAAGATGTAACACATTGAGGCGGTCTGAGGTGGCCCCCATGAATTGGACACGTCAATAGCATACCAATATGAGGTGGTAGACCAAGTAGACCACAGGTAGACTCATTTTTTACCAGGTCTACCTCGCAAAACCGCGCAATCACAAGGGTTTCAAGCATTTTAGTAGACTTGGTAGACTTACTTTTTAAATTCATTAGGATTTTTTCAAAAATAAATGTGGTATTTGTGAAAAAACAGTATGTAGTGTATAGATTCTGATGGAGTTGAAATTTAGTCTACCAAGTCTACCAAATCCCCAAAAGATGCGTAGTTATGCGAAAAAATGAGGTAGAGACAATTATTTTTGTCTCTACCTCTAGTCTACCAAGGTCTACCTAAGTCTACCCAACCTCATCCTCGAACTCTTCGACGATTTTGAAATATTCCGTTTTTGTTTTGGTATTATACAGATCCTTGGTGTCCGTATTGATTGTGTAACCCTTCAAATAATAACAGCCATTTCTTTTAGTGGTTAATTCATTTGCCTTAACTTCCAGATGCTCGGCCAATTCCTTTTTGAAATCACGTTTGGCATTGGCGCAGCCATTATTATTTTGTTTGCACCAAATTTCATAAGCCTCATAAAGAACACTAAGCTTGCATTCTTTATCCACGGTACCGTTTTTAACCTCGCACATACATTCATCAAAGAAACTAACAACTGTGTTTACTTCATCGTGATATGCTTCGCGACGTTTTAACATGCTCTCTGTTTCGGTGAAACGGAACTCATTGGTAAATACTCTTTGCAAAGCTTGAATTGCTTTGTAAATGATACCCTGACGTTCCGCATACATTTTATCCAAGAGTTGTTTATCCTGCTCTGCTTTAGGAATAACATTGGGACAATCAACAACCATAATGCGTTCAAAAACCCATTTGCCATTGTCTCCGCCAAATTTCGGCAGTTTATTCATGCAGAACCACAACAATCCGCTATAGGTAAATTCAAAGCCCTGTTGTCCTTTGAACTCTGCAAAAACAGAATCTCCGCCAGTAAGCTTTTTGAAGGTCTTGAGTTCTTCGATGGATAGATAACTCATATCAGAACTACCAGCAAGACGTTTTTCATATAATGTACTTGTGCCAAAGCGAGCTTCAATTTCCTTTAAATCTATGCCAATGAAATTTTCACTGCCAAGAATTCTTTCCACAAGGGATTTCAGTTGTGATTTGCCCGTATCCCCCGCTCCGACTAAGAACAGGGACTTTTTCATTCGCCAACCCTTAACATTGGAAAGGCATACGCCAATCCATTCCAGAAGCAATTGCTTAATCTCCTCGTCCCCATTAGTCAATTTCTCAAGATACTTATCGAACACAGGAGTCGGAATTGCTTCGTTCTTCCAAGCACAGGGAAGCTGTACTGTGGAATAAATCTCCGGTGAATGGGGCTGTAAGCTTATACCATTTGCGGAAACATGGAGCAAACCATTTTGAAAATTGATGATGTTTTCATCTGTATTAAGCTCCGTTCTGCTGATATAATTCAGATCCGTATTGATGTCCTGCACTGCATTGCTAATATCAGACATTTTAAGCAATCCGATATCATAATCAACCACGAATTGCTTGATTAAACCCATCATCATACTATCGTCATAAAAACGATAGTAACCATTTTCATAGACATATTTCATAGTACATTGTCGACCACTGTCGCGCACCAGAATGTAATTAATATGCTCACGTGCGTATTCGGCAAGGATGGAAGGATTAATCTTTGCTTTACCATTACCATCAAATTCAATAAATGGTAGTGGGTCTTTATCTTTTCCGTAAAAAGTTCCCTGACAGGCTTCAATCCCCTTCTTGATGGTAGCGGTTCGATAATCCTCACGCTCCCATTTTTCGCGATAAAGAGCGGATTTACGGAAAACCGCATCAATCAATTCCGGATAAGGACCGGTGCGAAAAGCAATTATAGCGCATAAGCCACAATCAGCTTCGGATTGAGAACCGTACAGATTCTCAAAATTTCCATCACTGAAAAGTGTGTGGAACTTGAGGTCGTTCTTTTGGCTGTACAATTCGCTGATGATATTATCTGCAGCAGTATTTAATTCTTCCGGAGTCAAGTTTAGATTTTCGATTATTTCCACAGCTTGAGCTTTTTTCTCAAAGCGGGATTTCTTTCTCCGTTTCTTACGTTTGGCAGTTCGAGAATTGGCACTATCCTGCTTGCGCATTTCATGATTCAAGGTTACACGCACAGCTCCAGAACAATCCTGCAGGTCAGTTTCATCGATAGCTTGACCGGTGAAAGTTGCATATCGATTAGTAAGACCACCAATATAAAGTTCCATGCCCAGCTTGGAATTCTTTTGGTAGTATGCTTTGTCTAAAGCAGGCTTTTCTCCATTATCATCATAAACAAGGGGAAGCTTCTCCAAATCACAATACCCAAGCATGTGCAAACCCTTACCACTGGGTGAAAACTCACAGTAGGTTTTGAACCTTGCCCTTAATTCTTGTACCAAGGGATCATTCAGCTCCCTCTCATCAAGGTCCAAAAGAAAATACCCTTTTGGCAGAACGAGGCCAACGCCATTTGCCTCTTGCCGCGACGTAGCAGCAATCGCCTCCTCGTAAGTTACCCAAGTAACGCTATAGTTACTACTAGTGCCAGTGCGAGAACCTGTGGCAGAAATCGGAAGCTTGGTTTTCTTCCCATTCTTATTTACAAACTTCCATAAAAGCCAAATGCGTTGATCTTTAAGTTCTTGCAGTTTAGTCAAATGTGTTGCCTCCTTTCTCCTGAATATTTTTCTTTCAGATATACAGTGCACTCCGATATAACACTATATGTGTTATTTTAAGCTAAAAGAATTATAACACATTATCTAATGTATTGCAAGTAGTTATTGCGAGCATTTATATTGAAGTGCAAATATATCTCACTTTTTCTTCATTGTAAAATATTACATATTGTGTTATAATGACAATATCCAAAGGGGGTAGTTGTATGCTCATCATGACAATTCTTCAAGAAACTTTACCTAGACAAATCAAACATTATCGTAAGTTAAGACGTTTAACTCAGGATGATCTCGCAGCATATTTAGATGTTTCCAAATCTACCATTGTAATGTGGGAAAATGGTTCGAGAACTCCGACTTTGGAAAAAATATTTCTTTTGTGCAAAGTCCTTAAGTGTACTACGGATGAACTTTTTGACTTAACCGGAGATAATATCCAAATAAGCGGATATGATTATATACAAAAAATATATATCGATGAAAAGGAAGATGAATTGAAGAAGATATTAGAGGATTATTATTGTCTTGATAATTATGGCAGAGATTATATATTGGAAGTTTTAAAACATGAAACTTATCGCTGTCACCAACTAAATACACTTCAAAATAAACATGATATCTTCCTCGATGTAAAGTTGGAATTACGAGACCCAAACAAATTATTCTAAGAAAAAACAAGACAAGAAACCCAAAAACGCGAAAGAATCGCCTTTAGACAAGGCGAAATAAAAATGGGACAGGTGGATAGTACTAACACGTACAGACGCCTGTCCCATTTTTATTTCAACGAAGTATAAAGCGATTATCTCGCGTTTTTCCATAAAGGGTAGAAGAAATATAGGCCTAACCCTCCCATGATGAGAAAAATCCCCGCAAACTGACGCATAGAAATAACTTCTCCCAAAATAAAGAAAGCCAAAATAATTGTGCCAACGGGCTCACCAAGAATACCTGTGGTAACAGCTGTGGCCGAAAGTTCTTTCAAAAGCAAGTTCATAATGAATTGACCACCAATGGTGGAAACAACGGCAATTCCCAGGAATGACCACCAGGTTTGTGCATCAAAGCCAAACATGGGCTGACCAAGGGATAATGCATAAAGAGCAAGGAAGAAGGAGCTGGCAAAATAACAGGGCACGGAATAAGTTACCGCAGAAATGGATTTGCGGACAATCTGCCCAATTAAGAAATAGCCGGAAATAACGCCTGCGCTAGCAAGGGAAAGCACATCGCCAAAGAAGGCTTCTTTACTGATGGCAAAATCGCCCCAAGCAATGACAACTACGCCCATAATTGCCATTAAGCAGCCACAAAGTCCAACCTTGGAGACTTTTTCCTTTAACAAAATGTACCCGAAAAGCATGGAATAAAGTGGTTGCAGAGATACAAGCACGGTGGAGCTGGAAACAGAAGTAAAGCGCAGGGATTCAAACCACATAACGTAATGCACAGCGATAAATAAGCCGGACAAGGAAATAATGCCAAGCTGTTTTGTGCTCAAGGACTTGTATTCTGCCATGTTTTTCTTGCTCAGCAGCAAGCAGGGCAGCAATATGCAGGATGTAATAAACAAACGATAAAAGGCGGTTACTGCGGAAGGTGCACTGGACAATTTTACGAAAATTGCTGAAGCACTCATGGCAAATACGCCAAGCATCAAAATGCCGTAATTTTTTAAATTATTCATATATCTTTCTCCAAAGTTACTACGTTATACTCACCCTTATTTTCAGGCTGACCATTAACCGCAAAGCCTTGTTCTTGCCAGAAGGTCATGGCTTGTGCATTTTCTTGAACACATTTTAAGGAAATATGTTCAAAGCCGTAGCCCTTAAGCGCTGCACGTACATCGGCAAAAATGCGGGAACCAATGCCCTGACATTGCAGTGAGCCATCCACCATAAACCAGCCAATCAAGGCATCGCTATTTTCAGGATAGCCAAGGATAAGTTCCATAACGGCAATGAGCTTGTTTTCAGCATAGAAGCCCACGCAATGACGACCTTTTTCCTTTTTATTTTCTGGAAGCTTGGTCATAAATTCGGTCAGATTTTCCGAAGCATGACTATTGCGCAGGGATTCGTAGAAAAGAATATTGGACTTGCAGAACTTGTAAACATCCGCAGTATCTTCCTCGCGAATGGTACGAACTGCATATTCGGTAGAAAATGCTTCGACATTGAGCTCGCTGTCCTTATGTTCTGCTTCGTAATTGATTGCTTGACGGAATTGAGTTTCGTAAAGTTCGCGATAGGTTCCGCCTTTGGCAAGCAATTCTTCGTGAGTACCCTTTTCAGCAATGACTCCGTCTTTGACAACAAGAATGCAATCCGCCTTAAGAATTGTAGACAATCTATGGGCAATGACGATGCTAGTACGACCTTGCATCATGGCTTCGAGAGCATCTTGAATAGAATTTTCAGAGATGGAATCCAGCGCAGAGGTTGCTTCATCAAGAATTAAAATTTTCGGATTCTTCAGGATAACACGAGCAATGGAGATACGTTGCTTTTCACCGCCGGAAAGTTTCAGTCCCCTA
>JAZUHO010000167.1:0-18808 GCA_045641745.1 Agathobacter sp.
GCGCAGCTTATCCGGATTGTAGCATAAAGCACGGAATTTTACGATTTTTCCTTCATATTTCTTATAATTTTCAGTCGCATCCATATACCAAATTGCATAATCTGCATCCGAGAGTTCAATTACTTCCTGATTGATATCAAAAGGAAGTTCAATTGGTCTTTCATCAATTGTGCCATCTTTGCGCTCATATACAATCTGCGCTTTACGATTGATATTCTTAATCATGCGACGATATTTCCCACGATCAGTATTATCGTCTGAGCGATTAAAGATGACAACATCCGATGAGAACACTTGCTCCTGCATCATAGCGCGCATATTGTTCATATACATTTCAAATGTATTCGTATCTATGGTTGCGAGCGATTGCACAATTACCCAACCTTCTGGCAATTTTGCTTCTAAAATATGCTCCATTCCCCAGGTTCCGTTATACTCAATAAAAACCTGTTCTGGCTGATATTCTTTCGCAATCTCAGCCAATCTTTCTTCTGTAAACTCCTCTTCCGAGTCAATCGTAACAAATTTAGTCTGGATGCTTGCCAATTTATCTTCATCATATTCTACATCGCCATCTTCACATGCGATAACAATACCCTTAGCTCCATCGCCAAACTGATTTTCAAACAAGGTCTCCTTCACAAGACTTGTCTTTCCACTATCCATAAAACCTGTAAAAAGGTATACTGGGATTTCCTGTGCCATAATTACTCCTTTAAACTATGCAATTCCAAATAGTTCTTCCAATCTGTGCTCATCAATGTCACAACCGATAACACATAATCTACCTGTATAATCTGGTTCGCCTTCACGAAGCTCATATTCTCCTGGAACCATATCAAAGTAAATCCAACCACCTTCTACATTCTCTACCATTCCTTTTGCACGTAAAATGGTACCATACTCTTCTGTTTCAGCAAAAATCTTTAGGATTTTTTCAATCTCATCTTTTGCAAATTTGTGAGGTGTTTCTTTACCCCAACTTGTAAATACATCATCTGCATGATGATGGTGATGATGATTATGTTCGTGGCATCCACAGGTACAATTCTCATCATGTTCATGATGATGATCATGTTCATGGTCATGCTCGTGCTCGTGATGATGCTCATGCTCATGCTCGTGATGATGCTCATGCTCATGCTCGTGATGATGTTCATGCTCGTGCTCGTGATGATGCTCATGCTCGTGATGATGCTCATGTTCATGGTCATGCTCGTGCTCGTGATCATGATCATGGTCGTGGTCATGATCATGGTCGTGGTCATGACATCCACAAGTACAATTCTCATCATGCTCATGGTGGTGATGCTCTTCTTTCGCATGCTCTTCAGCCATCATTTTGGCTTCCAAATTATCCTGGCCTTCCATTGCCTTAAGAATTGCTGCTCCTTTGATATCATCCCATGGTGTTGTGATGATAACCGCTTTATTATTCAATGCCTGAATTTGTTTCACTGTAAGCTCAAGCTGCTCTGGGGTAGCATTCTGGCTACGGCTTAAAATAATTGTAGTAGCATATTCAATTTGGTTATTGAAGAATTCACCGAATGCCTTCATCTGTTTGCTTGCCTTCGTTGCATTCACTACCGTAACAAGGCCATTAAGCTTAACATCCTGTTCCTTCTCAATATCAAGAACAGACTTCATAACATCAGAAAGCTTTCCTACTCCAGATGGCTCAATCAAGATACGATCTGGATGATATTTCGTAATCACTTCATTCAAATTCTTTCCAAAATCGCCAACCAAAGAACAGCAAATGCATCCTGAGTTCATCTCCGTAATTTCAATTCCGGAATCCTTCAAAAAGCCTCCGTCAATGCCAACTTCTCCAAACTCATTTTCGATGAGAACAACCTGTTCCCCAACAAATGCCTCCTGAAGCATTTTCTTAATAAATGTTGTCTTTCCAGCGCCTAAAAAGCCCGATATAATATCAATTTTGGTCATAATTTTGCCTTCTTTCTTTCACTATCTAATTCATAGATTTGTCAAAAATGCAACTTCTATGCATTTTCATCTTTCTTATTGTACTCGCCTATTTCCAAAAATGCAAATCCTATTTACTGATGCATATGATAAAGTTTTTCATAGATTCCCTTCTTTTCCAGTAACTCCTTGTGCGTTCCCTGTTCCGCAATTCCATCGTCCGTAAGCACAAGAATACACTCTGCATTCTGAATCGTCGTAAGTCGATGGGCAATCACAAATGTTGTTCTATTCTTTGCGAGCTTCTCAAGAGATTCCTGCACCACCTTTTCACTTTCATTATCAAGTGCCGAGGTTGCCTCATCAAAAATAAGAATTGGTGGATTCTTCAAGAAAACGCGTGCTATGGACAATCTTTGTTTTTGTCCTCCTGACAGTTTAATTCCTCTCTGCCCTATATCTGTTTCATATCCATTCGGAAGTCCCATAATAAATTCATGCGCATTGGCATTTTTTGCTGCCTCAATCACTTCCTCTTCCGCTGCATCCGGACGTCCATATCGTATATTTTCCATAACAGTTCCTGCGAACAAATACACGTCCTGTTGCACAATACCTATCTGATTACGCAAACTCTTCAACGTATATTTTCGTGTATCAATTCCATCAATGGTAATCATACCTTCATTGATATCATAAAATCTTGGAATCAAGGAGCACAGTGTTGATTTCCCAGCCCCCGATGATCCAACAAGGGCCATATAGCTACCGGCCGGAACCTTCAAATTAATATTCGAAAGTACTTCAGGAGCACCATCACTATAGCTAAATGAAACATTAGAAAAGGCGATGTCCCCCTTAAATGCTGGTGCTTCAATAGCATCCTCTGCATCTTTAATATCCGGTTCAATATTCATAACTTCCATAAAACGTTCAAAACCGGCATATCCATTTTGAAACTGTTCCGTAAAATCTACCAAAGTACGGATTGGATCTGTAAACACGGAAATATATAACATAAAGGTTAATAAATCAGATACTGTCACCAATCCTTTTGTAATAAAAAAGCCACCAGAAACCATAACAACCACTTGAATCAATGTATTAAAGCTATTCATTCCAGCATGCCATGACCCCATATAGTGATAGCTGTTCGATTTAGCACGTAAGAAGCCATCATTTCCTATCTTAAACTTCTCATTTTCAATTGCTTCATTAGCAAAAGATTTCACCACACGAATTCCCGATAAATTATCTTCAATTTGGGCATTGATTGCTGCAATCTGTACACGATTCTCCTTAAATGCACGTCGCATTTTTCGATTTAACCCAAAAGCAAATGCGATCATAAACGGAAGAAGCACAAATGCTGCAATTGTCAATCGCCAACTGATTTGTGTCAAAATAAATAAGGATCCAATAATTTTCAAAAATGAGATTACCAGATTTTCCGGACCATGATGCAACAGCTCCGTAATATCAAACAAATCCGTTGTAATACGGCTCATAAGCTGTCCCACTTTTTGATCATCAAAAAAGGAAAATGAAAGCTTTTGAAAATGATCAAACACCTCTGCTCGCATGGAATACTCCATTTTTGCTCCCATAATGTGTCCATAATATGATACAAAGTAGCAACTATAGCATGAAATTCCCACTAAAACGATGAGAAAAACTGCAAGCTTAAGTATTTCTTGCAAAGCTTGCGCAGGCTCATAGTGTACCACTGTTGTTGTAATATAACGAACCACAAGCGGAAACGTTAACGCCACTGCCGCCTGCAAAAGAGCAAAAAACATATCTGCCCAAAATATTTTCATATGTGGTTTGTAGTAACTCAAAAGTTTTTTGAAATTGGAACTCATTCTAGTCCTCCTTTGTTCATCATTTGAATGCGTATACTTCCCTTGCACCCGTTAGAGCGCGCCCATAGCGCGCAAACTGAAAAAGAAACCACCGCAAATGCGATGGTTTCTATAAATACTAATTGTATTTTCTTTTTCTTGCTGCTTCAGATTTTTTCTTACGTTTTACGCTTGGTTTCTCGTAGTGCTCTCTCTTGCGGATTTCCTGCTGGATACCTGCTTTAGCACAGTTTCTCTTAAATCTACGTAAAGCGCTATCTAAAGTTTCGTTTTCTTTAACTGTTACACTAGACATTATCTTACCTAACCTCCCTCCAGTTGCATATTGTGCATCAACTGTAAGGTAATTCTATTGCACTAAAAAATATTTTAACAAAAAAATCTTATTTGTCAATACTTTTTGTTCAATTATTTTAACATACCTTCCAGCGCATTCTTTGCTTCACGAATAGCATCAGGAATACCAGCTGGATTCTTCCCACCTGCCTGTGCCTTATTTGGGCGTCCCCCGCCACCACCGCCAACAAGACCAGCAATCGCTTTAATCAAGTTACCAGCATGTGCGCCTGCATTCATAGCATCCTCACTTGCCATAGCAATCAAATTAACTTTACCATCACAAGCAGATGCAAGAACAACAACACCGCCACCTAATTTCTCTTTTAACTGATCACCAAGGTCACGAAGTCCATTCATATCCACACCATCTACCGATGTAGCAAGTAACTGGATTCCTTTCACCTCAACAACCTGATCCATAACATCGCCAAGTGCATCTTTTGCTGCTTTGCTCTTTAATGATTCATTCTCACTCTGAAGTGCTTTCATTTCAGCCATAAGATGTTCCAAACGCTCTACCAAGTTAGCTGGAGTTGCTTTCACAACCTTAGCAGCTACAGCAAGCTTCTCTTCCATCTCTTTGTAATATGCAAATACATTATTTCCGGTAAGTGCTTCAATACGACGTACACCAGCTGCAACTCCACTCTCAGAAACAATCTTAAATGCTGTAATTTCAGCTGTATTCTTTACATGTGTTCCACCACAGAACTCTTTTGAGAAGTCTCCCATAGAAACAACACGAACACTTTCACCATATTTTTCACCAAAAAGTGCCATAGCTCCAGTTTTCTTTGCTTCTTCTACGGACATAACTGCAGTCTCAACAGTAATAGCTTCTGCAATCTTATCGTTTACAATTTTCTCAACGCGTGCAATCTCTTCCTCTGTCATTGCTGCAAAATGGCTAAAGTCGAAACGAGTTCTCTCGCTATCCTGGAGAGAACCAGACTGTTCTACATGTGTTCCAAGTACTTCACGAAGAGCCTTCTGAAGAAGATGTGTTGCAGAATGATTCTTACATGTTGCAAAACGATTTTCGCTGTCAACAATAAGTTCTGCCTTATCTCCAACCTTAATCATACCAGAAACCACTTTTCCAATATGTCCAACTTTACCACCAAGTAACTTCACAGTATCCTCTACTACAAATTCACCCGATGCTGTTCGAATCACACCCTTGTCACCCTGCTGTCCACCCATGGTAGCATAGAATGGAGTCTCAGGAACGATAACAGTTCCAACCTCACCATCGCTCAACGCTTCAACAAGTTCCTTCTCGGTTGTAAGAACTGTGATTTCAGACGTATGCTCTAAAGAATCATAGCCTACAAACGCAGAGGTAATGGATGGATCAATTTCTTCATATACCGTTGCTTCTGCGCCCATATAGTTTGTTGTTTTACGAGCACTACGAGCCTTATTACGCTGTTCTTCCATGCATGCCTTAAATCCAGCCTCATCATAAGAGAAACCACTTTCCTCTAAAATTTCAGCTGTAAGGTCCACTGGGAATCCATAGGTATCATATAACTTAAAAGTATCCTCTCCTGATAATACTTTCTCGTTGTTTGCTTTCATTTTCTCCTGCATATCACTTAAGATAGCAAGTCCCTGATCAATCGTCTTATTGAATTTCTCTTCTTCCTGAGTAAGAACCTTGAAGATGAAATCCTTCTTCTCATCCAACTCTGGATATCCATCCTTACACTCGTCAATTACAGTCTGTGAAAGCTTAGCAAGGAATAATCCATCAATTCCAAGAATTCTTCCATGTCTTGCCGCTCTACGAATCAAACGGCGAAGAACGTATCCTCTACCCTCATTTGATGGCATAATTCCATCTGATACCATAAATGTAGAAGAACGAATGTGATCTGTAATCAAACGAATCGAAACATCATCCATTGCATCTGTCTGATATGTCTTTTTCGACATTTCGCAAACCTTATCACGAATTGCCTTCATTGTGTCAATATCAAATACAGAATCCACATCCTGAACAACTACTGCAAGACGCTCAAGTCCCATACCGGTATCAATATTCTTCTGTGAAAGCTCCTCGTAATTTCCTTTGCCATCACCTTCAAACTGTGTAAATACGTTATTCCAAACCTCCATAAAGCGATCACATTCGCAACCCACTTTACAACCAGGCTGTCCACAACCATATTTCTCTCCACGATCATAATAAATCTCAGAACATGGTCCACAAGGACCAGCACCATGCTCCCAGAAATTATCACATTCTCCTGTTTCTGGATCACGATAGAAACGAGTGATACGGTCTGCGGAAATACCAATTTCCTTATTCCAAATTTCAAATGCCTCATCATCTTCACCATAGATAGATGGATATAGACGATCTGCTTCAAGGCCAATTACTTCTGTCAAAAATTCCCATGACCAAGCGATTGCTTCATGCTTAAAATAATCTCCAAATGAGAAATTACCAAGCATTTCAAAGAATGTAAGGTGACGTGCTGTCTTACCAACATTCTCAATATCACCTGTACGAACACACTTCTGACAGGTAGTCACACGATTACGTGGTGGAATCTCCTGTCCAGTAAAGTATGGTTTCAATGGTGCCATACCAGCATTGATTAGTAATAAACTGTTGTCATTGTGTGGTACCAGTGAAAAGCTCTTCATTGCAAGATGATCCTTGCTCTTAAAGAACTCAAGGTACATACGACGCAATTCGTTTACGCCATAACTCTGATTCATTTTAAACTTCCTCCAAAATTCGAGTATTCTTTATTTTTCATCTATTGTGCTAGAAGTCTGCATAGCAGCCTCTTTTGCATTCTTATTTTTGCGCAACTTAATTCCAAGAGTCAAACCAAGCCCTGCTAAAATAACCATTGCAACTAACTCAATAAGGTAATGCATAACCCAACCAAAAAATGCTATCATAACATTTTCCTCCTTTTTAACTTGTATATTATAGCCAAATTTCAAATATAGTTCAAGAAATTTACATAATTAATTATAGTATGTGCCACTTTTTCTTTAAAGTCAATTCTCTTTGATTTCAAACTCTTGATTTTCATAGGAAATAGTAACTATTTTATTTGCCATTTCTTGATTACTGATTCGCTTACGGTATGTAGCAATTCCATCATATTGCTGCCACATATGCATAGGAAACACGTAATCACAATCTGTATTTTTCAAGAAGAAATCGATTCCATCCGTCTGATGCTCTGACAATCTTGGATCCATTGGGAAAAAGGCGACATTGATTGGAAGCTTCGCGAGTTTCTTAATCTGGGCGCGAAAGTTCATTCTTGTGGCATTATTTACCAGTTCACCTGCCCCTTCCCATCTCCAATCGTTCAAATCACCCGCATGGAAAAAAGTCGCTTTATTCGTTTCCACGTAAAAGGCTACCCCCGCATCCGTGGAGCGCAAGGTCATAATGTTTACATCATCCAAATGATGATTCTCTCCTGGTCCTACAAACAAAATACTTTCCCTTATAGCTGGGTCAAATCCATGTTTCTTTAGAAAATGCGGACTTACCCGAATATCCTTCGAAAACACATATTGTATGTTCGGATACCGCTGTTTCAAACGAAGGATGTCCAAGTCGTAATGATCCCGATGGCAATGACTAGCAAACATATATATTTTCGTATCAGCTTCATATTCCGGCAATTCCCCTGCAAACCGATAACCATCCACTCTATCGCCATTGAAATAGTCAAAAATAAATACCTTATCGTCTACTTCAACCAAAAATGCACTGTGATGAATAAAACGTACAAGCATAAGCCCTCCTTGTTGTAAATGCGATTTCGTAAAAAAAACCTCATAATGTAAACCGAAATGCTACTGTACACATATCGCTTCACAAAATGAGGTTTATGCCATAATCCATCTAAAATAAATGCATATTTTCTCCTTTGTTCCCCGAATGCCCCAGCACCTTTTTCCAAATTGTTACTGTTCCATTGCAAAAAATTATAGCAGATTCATATGATAATGCAAACCATTCCCCCACCGGAGTCATTTACGATTTTTTGCATAGTATCCTGCAGTTTTTCCTGACATTCCTCATCCATCATTGCAACCTTCCCACGAATTCCATCCTCCATAAGTTCTCCAATCGATTTCCCGAAAATATTGGTATTCCAAATTCCTTCTCCATCCCGTCTACTTTCTTCTATGTAAGAAATCAAGTCTCTTGCCTGTTCTTCACTTCCTACGATTGGCGCAATCTCTGTCTCAATATTCGCGCGAATCATGTGTATAGACGGTGATAATGCCTTCATTTTTACACCAAATTTATTTCCATGTCGAATCATAACTGGATTCTCCATTTCGATATCTGATAGTTCTGGCATAACAACACCATACCCTTTTTGTTCCACTGAAAGAAGAGCTTCTTTTACCTTCTCATACTCTTTCTTTTGCGCCGAGAGTTCCGCTATCATTTTCATCAACTGACATTCTCCAGTGATTTCTTCTCCTGTCAATGCGGATAGATTCTCATAGTAATACCTCTCTGGTACTGTGAAAGAAATACGAACAGTACCATCCGAAAGTGTTACCTCTTCTAATTTTTCTCTTCCTTCAAAACAATCCTTATTCTCTTTTTCACATTCCTTATTTGAGCCAATACTTCCTGCTCCGCTCTGCCCATTTATCTGCATTGCATCCTTCATGCAATCAATACGAAGCATTCGTTCCTTCGCCATCTGAATGAGTTGATGTTTTACCGGATGATCTACCGCTAAAGTTTCTGTCCATCTCGGCAATTCAAATTCCACATCGATAACCGGAAACTCATATAGTAAATTCTGCAGAATTTTGTTTACATCCTCTCGTTGCATTTGTTTGCAATTTATTGGCAGTACAAAAGTATGATTTTCTTCCTGTAAACGTGTTGCCAATTGCTTTGTTTCACTCGCATAAGGATGTTGCGTATTCAGTACAACCAAAAAAGGTTTCCCTTCCTTTTTTAATTCTTGAATGCAGGTTTTGGCTGCATCCTCATAATTTTCATAAGCAATCTCTCCAAACGAGCCATCCGTGATTACAACAATTCCAACTGTGCTATGATCTCGAATTACCTTTTGTGTACCTATCGTTGCCGCATCCTTAAATGGAATTTCCTCTTCACTCCATGGAGTATGTACTAAACGTAATCTTTCTCCTTCATATTCACCTTCCGCTCCTGGAATCAAAAATCCAACACAATCAATCAAACGTACCTTTAAGGTACTATAATCCTCAAGTTGTATTTCCGCAGGTTCCATTGGAATAAATTTTGGCTCTGTGGTCATAATAGTTCGTCCGCCAGATGACTGCGGCAATTCATCAATCATGCGCCTTTTCACCTCTTCATCTGCGATTTCTGGCAGCACCATTAGTTCCATAAACCGGTGAATAAATGTTGATTTTCCTGCTCTCACAGGTCCTACCACGCCAAGAAAAATTTCTCCATTCGTCCTGCCTTGAATATCTTTGTATAAATTGTACGATTGCGCACTACACATAATAATCCCCCTCCTCATAACAACTATATGAGAAGGGGGACACCATTATTCCTAATATATTTTTTGTCTATTATATTCCAAGCAGTCTGAGCTTAGCGGCTTCACAGCTAAAGGTTATCTCATCGCGATCTCCGCAATACTCCCCATCTGCATGAACTACCATTGGTTTTTCGATTGTTAGCTGAGCGGACTTGCAATGATAAATATCAAACCCTTTAATTTTTTCTGGTTTTCCACTCACTAACGTTCCTAGGCTAAATAAGGCACGCGGTCTGCTAAATCCATGAACACAGGCAAGAGACAGCTTACCATCGAACGCAGACGCATTCGGTGCCATCGCAATTCCTCCGCCTTCATATTTATGATTCATTGCCACCGCAAATATCGCACGTTCTAAAGCGATTTCCTCATCATTATCTAGCTTAACCTTAACTTTAACCTCTGGCATTGTACGAAGCGCCTTCAAGGTTAGCAACAAATATGTAAGCTTCCCTAAATGGATTGCATTTAAAGCTTTTTTCAGTTTAGAATCCAATGCCATCTTACACACTTCTGCATCCAAACCGATTCCAGAGCTAATTGCAAAATAATGATGCCCATCCGAATAGGTCACCTTTCCAAGATCCATTCTTCGTTCGGTTTCATTTTTTAACACACGTTGCAATATTTCTGTTGGTGATCCTTTTATTCCCAATCCTCTTCCTAAATCATTGCCCGATCCAGTAGGGATATATCCAAATGATACTTTATCAAAATCAACGATACCATTTAAAACTTCATTAAACGTGCCATCGCCTCCTACAACAACAAGATGAATTCCTTCCATTTCCTGCGAAGAAATTTCTGTTGCAAGTTGAGTGGCATGACCGACATACTCGGTAAGAAATGCTTGAAATTCCACAGATTGTCTTTTTAACTCCTGTTTCACTTCATCCCATATCTTAGCAGCCTTTCCTGTTCTAGAATGTGTGTTGACAATAAAGTAAATCATATGCTACGCGTCTTCCTTTTCCTCTTTCTCGCAACGCTGTCTTGCATACATAATCATGTACTTTAAGAGCTTCTTTGCAAGTTGTGATGTAATCTGGTCTTCTGTCGCGCGCCACTTCCAGTTATTTCCTAACGTTGATGGTGTATTAATACGAGCTTCGCTGGAAAGTCCAAGTAAATCCTGCATTGGTACAATTGCCATGTCTGCAGCCGACGCCCAAGCTCCACGCATTAATCCCCAGTTATAGCCTTCCTCTTTGGTAAGGTTCAAATACTCTTTTGCATACTTAACGGTACTCTTTGGTGCAGACTTCATCCACCCCATACAAGTATCGTTGTCATGAGTTCCCGTATAAACCACACAGTGCTTTGGATAATTGTGTGGCAAATACGTGCTGTCATTTCTCTCATCAAATGCAAACTGCACTACTTTCATACCTGGGAAACCAGAATCCTTGAGTAATTGTAACACAGAATCCGTCATAAATCCAAGGTCTTCTACAATAATTGGTAACTTACCGAGCTTCTCTTCTAAGGTATGGAAAAGATCCATTCCAGGTCCTTTTTTCCATTTTCCGTTCCGTGCCGTATCATCCTTTGCTGGAATTGCATAAAAAGAATCGAATCCTCTAAAATGATCAATACGCACAATGTCATATAAGCTTGCCATCGCAGCAATTCTCTTTGTCCACCAGGTATACCCATCCTTTTTCATAGTATCCCAACGGAATAAAGGATTTCCCCACAGCTGTCCATCTTCTGAAAAAGCGTCTGGTGGGCATCCTGCAACCTCAATCGGATTTAAATCTTTGTCCAAATAAAACTGACTTGGATTAGCCCACACATCTGCGCTATCTCCCGCAACATAAATTGGAACATCACCAATAATCTGAATTCCTTTTTCGTTGGCATAGTTTTTTAGCTCTTTCCATTGCATAAAGAACAAATACTGAAGCATCTTGTAATATGTAATATCTTCCTTATAGGTTAGCTTAGCATCTGCAATTGCCTTTGCCTCACGAACTTTGAGTTGTTTATCCCATTCAGCCCATGCCTTGCCATCGTTTGCATCCTTCAATGCCATAAAAAGCGCGTAGTCTTCTAGCCAATCCTCGTTTTCCTTACAAAATTTTTCAAAATCAGTTGCTTTATTTGCCATAAATCTTTTGTATGCAAGCTTCAGAACCTGATTACGTGACACATACATGGTTCCATAGTCCACATATTTTGGACTGCCACCCCAATCAAAAGCTTCACACTCTTTTTTTGTCAAAAGCTTGTCTTTGCACAAATATTCCAAATCAATAAAATATGGGTTTCCCGCAAAACTTGAAAACGACTGGTATGGAGAATCTCCATAACTCGTTGGACAAATTGGAAGAATCTGCCAATAGGTTTGTCCTGATTTTGCAAGAAAATCTACAAACTTTCTTGCTGCTTTACCCATAGTTCCAATTCCATATGGTGATGGAAGTGAAGATATTGGCATTAATACACCACTTGTTCTCATTTCATTTCCTCCTTATATGTAAACATCTATACATATCTACTTAAAATCTAGTGTTTTTTGGCACACTGCATCGCTTTATCATAAGTATATTCAGTGCCAAGACGAAATGCAATAGAAAAAGCGAAATTTCTCGAAACTTTTTCGTTCTTTTTGAAACAACCTATGAAATATGCTAAACTTTTGAAAGATACATCAGGAGGAGTTGTTATGAATATAGAAACCAAAGAACGAATTACACATCGCATCCAACATGATAAAAGGCGTGCTATCACATCCGCCAAATGGATTGTTTTCTCTCTTTTAGTTGGTTGCATTGTCGGACTAGCCGGCACTGGGTTCTATTACGGAATTGCCTGGGTAACTCAGACGCGAGCACAATACCCTTGGCTTATTTTCTTTTTACCATTCGGAGGTCTTATCATCGTTGGCCTCTATCACATATGTCGCAACCAGACGGATACCGGAACCAATTTAGTTTTATCCGCTATCCACTCGGGAGATCGTCTTCCATTCCGTATGGCACCACTTATCTTTATCAGTACACTTATCACCCATCTTTTTGGTGGTTCCGCCGGACGTGAGGGTGCCGCCCTTCAAATGGGAGGAAGTTTAGGAAACAGCATTGGACGGCTTTTCCACTTTGATGAAAAGGATCGACATGTCATGATTATGTGCGGTATGAGTGCCGCCTTTTCCGCATTATTTGGAACTCCTATGGCCGCTGCAATTTTTTCGATGGAAGTCGTCAGTGTCGGAATCATGTACTACGTTGCACTTGTTCCATGCGTAATAAGCTCCCTTGTGGCACATGGTGTAGCCAATTACTTTCATGTATCAAATGAATTATTTCTTATTGAAGATATACCTGATTTTGGAATATTTAACGCGGTAAAAATTTCTGGTCTTTCTGTGCTATGTGCCTTTGTAAGCATCCTGTTCTGCATCGCACTTCACCAGGCCAACAAATATTATGTTCGCTTTTTCATAAATCCCTATTTACGTGTCTTTGTGGGAGGTTGCCTTATCATATTATTAACGCTTCTCGTAGGCGATCAGCGCTACAATGGAACCGGTATTGAAATTATCGAAGGCTGTATTGACGGCTCCGTTCGCCCAGAAGCCTTCCTTATGAAGATTGTTTTCACAGCACTCACACTTGGAGCAGGTTATAAAGGTGGAGAAATTGTTCCTTCCTTCTTTATTGGTGCAGGTGTCGGCTGCCTATTTGGACTTACTATCGGATTTTCACCAATGTTGTGTGCCGCTGTTGGTATGGCAAGTGTATTCTGTGGAGTCACAAACTGCCCTATTTCCTCACTTCTTATCAGCTTTGAATTGTTTGGTTATGATGGTATGCCATATTTCTTGTTAGCTGTAGCTTTCAGCTACATGCTTTCTGGATATTTTGGTCTCTATAAAAGTCAAAAAATCATATATAGTAAATACAAAACAAATTATATCAATAAACGTACGGAATAAACGTGAAGCAGAACAAAGAGTGCTATAGGATTTTCCTCGTATGTTAAAAATAAGCACATTATCGTCAACCTTGTTTTATCACATAACTTGGCTACGATAATGTGCTTTTATATTACTCTACTATTACTTTTATATCACTTATATTTTTCTATCATTCTGACACTGCAACCAATGCTGAGATTCCGTCCACTTCCACCATATGTCTTACTGTTGCAAATGGGCTTGTTCCTGCAGTTGCACCGTTAATATATATCTTGTAATTATCTTTTGTTGGAAGTGTGATACGTGTGCTATAAGGATTCGCATTATATGCCACAAAAACAACGTGATTACCTTCCTTGATACTATAAATAACAAGATTTTTATCGTTGGTAGGAATGAATTTCAAGTTTTTAAGGATTGCCTCGTTACTCGTCATGCGAAGCGCATGATGCTTCTTTCGGAAAGCAATCAGGCCTTTGTAATACTCGAATACATCCTTATTTTCTACCAACTGCTGATAGCGAATCATATTGGTTTCAATTGGCAGATTATAGCTGTTCTCACTGATTTCTCCGTCATTTCCAACCGGTTTTGTACGCAACATTTCTTCTCCACCCAAGAAAAATGGAATTCCCTGTGAAGTCATAACAATTGCAGCGGCCAAACGATTCATTTTCTTCAAGACCTTCTTTTCCGCATCTGGACATGTGATACATAACTTATCCCACAAGGTTAAATTGTCATGACAGGATACGTAGTTGACCGTATTGGTTGGATGCTTTGCCCAAGCCCCCGTAGGCGTATATTGGTATTCTTCATACGCCACCTGTGGATGCCAGGTAGCTCCAACAATGCTATATTTCAACGCATTCGCCATATTAGGTTGCCCATTGACAAAGCCTTTTTCCTTCTCATAGAATACGTGCCCTTTTACTGTGTCACGCATATCATCCGAAAACATAGCAATCGACGGCATTCTCTCACTCTGAAGCTTTATCGCACGTTTCTCTTCTTCATAAACAGAATTGCCACCTGCCCAACCTTCTCCATAGAGGATAATAAATGGATTAATTTTCTCAAGTCGTTTTTGGAGTTCATTCATGGTTTCGATATCTAAAACTCCCATTAAATCGAAACGGAATCCATCCACATGATACTCCTTTGCCCAAAAGCAAACAGAATCAATAATAAATTTGCGTACCATCTTACGTTCGGAAGCAATTTCATTTCCACAAGCCGATGCATTTGAATAAGCCTCTCCGTCCTTGCGATAATAATAGTCTGGAACTGTTTTTTGAAAACACGAATTCTCTACATCATAGGTGTGATTATAAACCACATCCATGATTACACCAATTCCCTTTTTATGGAATGCCATTACCATTTGTTTAAACTCTTTGATACGAACCTCCCCATGATAAGGATCGGTTGCATAAGACCCTTCTGGAACATTATAATTCTTAGGATCATACCCCCAATTATATTCTTTCGCCTCTTTATCCGCTTCATCAATACTTGCAAAATCAAAGGCTGGCATTAATTGCACATGGGTAACTCCAAGAGAGGTAATATAGTCGATTCCAGATGGAAATCCAGCACTTGTTTTCGTTCCTTCCTCTGTAAGTCCTAGATATTTTCCTCGATGTTCAATATTGGATTCTACATCGCTTGTATGATCCCGTACGGATATTTCCGTTATGATGGCATCCGTATACGCAACCAAAGCAGGACCCTTATCCTCATCAAACCCTTCTGGATTTGTTTCGGAAAGATTTACTATCATACTACGATTTCCATTCACGCCAACCGCATACGAATATACATCCTGTGTCTCCTTCGAAACTTGATTATGTACAATTCGATACGTGTAGTACTTTCCCTTCCAATCTCCTGCAACTGCAATGCTCCAAATCCCACATTCTTGCTTTTCCATCGGAAGTGTCTTCATCAAACAATCTCCATGGCCCTCCTGATACAATAATACCTGCACCGCTTCTGCCAACGGAGCCCACACTTTAAAAACCGTTTCTTCCTTGGTGTAAGATGCTCCCAAATCATCTCCATCATACGTCAAGGCTTCCTCGATTTCATTCCATTTCTCATCTCTCATATAAACTCCCTAACCGTGTTCGATATTTCTATTCCCTTTTCCCTCGTTTTGTAATGTTGCTTTCTTTGTTACCGCATTACTTTAAACAATTAAATTATAGTACTCTTTTATTCTACTTAGCAATACGATTTTTACCAAAGATTACATCATAATTTATATTTTTGTAGAATAATTCTTCCCTCATTCCCTCATTGTCGTTTCCATTTGCCAAAATCCACATTGTCTTAGCAATTACGGACTCTAACGTCATATCATAGGACTCCAAAAAATTACAGCGTTCCTTCATGGAGTTTCCAACTTCATAGACTGTCATATCGCTTCCTTCATGCGCTACCTGTGTTGCCATAACAATCATTTTTGTCGGGTAGCTCTGACAAAGCTGGAAGAAATCTTCTTTCATGGAAGCTGGGATCCCCCCCACACCAAAGCTTTCTATAATAACCGCATCATAGTGTTCAAAAATCCAAGGTAATATATCTGGCTTTACTCCCGGAATTAGTTTTAATAAGAAAACATTTTCATCCATTTCCTGGTAAAACCTCACAGGCTGTTCGTAGGGAAGCATTGGCAAATAGCGCATAATCTGCCCATCGGATATCACCGCAAGCGCCGGAAAATCTATACTTGAAAAGGCGTTATAGCTTTTTGATCTCACTTTTTTTGCTCTCGTTCCTGCAATCACTTTTCCATCAAACACAAGAACAACACCTTGTGATTTTGCATCCGACGCATACAAAAAGCTATCATACAAATTTGTTTTAGCATCTGTTACATCCAAATTGATTGGCTTTTGGGCTCCCGTAATTACAATTGGTTTTGTAGAATTCTGTATCATGTATGACAATGCCGCAGCTGAATATGCCATGGTGTCCGTCCCATGCGCAATAACAAATCCGTCATACTCCATATAGTGTTCCTTAATGCAAGACACCATTTTTTTCCAATGGACCGGTCTAATATTGGAACTGTCCAAATTTAATAATGAGATGGTTTCCACCTCGCAAAATGCATCTACACCTGGAACATACTCTAGCAGTTCTTCCGGTGTAATCTGTGGAGTTAATCCATTGTCCGATTGCTTTGATGCAATCGTTCCTCCTGTTGCAATTAACATAATTCGTTTACGCATGCATATTCTTCCTTATAACAAAAATCTGGTAGAGCCAATGCTCTACCAGAAAAATAATACTATTGATTTGACAATTCCACAAGTTTTTCTAAAACAAAAATTGCCTTTTGTTCTTCTATCGTTTTATTTGCCAAAATAATTCCATCTTGTATGCTTTCAACTTTTCCTGCCACATATAGTGCTGCTCCAGCATTTAGAAGCACCACGTCTCGTTTTGGTCCTTTTTCTTTTCCAGACAAAATATCTTTTGCAATCTGTGCGTTAATTTGTCCGTCACCTCCCTGCAAATCTTCCAATTTGCATCGTTTCATTCCAAATTGCTCTGGCGTTATCTCGTAGGTCTTTACCTCTTCTCCACAAATTTCAGAAACCGTTGTCGGCCCTGTCAAAGTAATCTCATCCATATTGTCACATCCACTTACCACAAGACCTCGTTCTACGCCAAGATTCTGCATAGCCTTTGCAATTACCTCTGTAAGTTCCTTACTATACACTCCAATTAACATGGTCTTGGCCCCGGACGGATTTGCCATCGGTCCTAAAATATTAAATACCGTTCGAATGCCAAGCTCCTTTCTCACTGGTCCCACATATTTCATGGAAGGATTAAATGCTGGCGCAAACATAAATCCAATTCCAGCCTGTTCCACACAACGAGCAACCACCTCTGGTGAAGCTGCAATATTCACGCCAAGAGCCTCTAACACATCACCCGCTCCACTTTTAGACGAAATGGAACGATTTCCATGCTTCGCTACCGGAACTCCTGCAGCTGCAACCACAAACGCTGATGTAGTAGAAATATTAAATGAATACGAACAATCTCCACCCGTTCCAACAAAATCCATATAATGATCCAAGTTTACGTTTAACTTAGTAGCCTTATCTCGAAGAACCGATGCAAGACCTGTAATTTCCTCCAACGTTTCTCCCTTTACACGAAGCAAGGTTAAAAAGGCGGAAATCTGTGCCGAACTTGCCTCTCCTGACAAAATACATTCCTGCGCTCTCATAGCATCCTCTCTATTCAAATCATTTCCTGCAATAAGCTGATTAATTATTTCTTTCATATCCCTTTTCTCTCCTTTTACAATTCTCTTAGCTGCTCTTTAAATTCTTTGCAGTATTCATAAGCTGCTGTTTCAGAAAACTCATTTTCATATAGAAGTTGTATCAAATGCGTTCCAACAATTGCGCCATCTACATAGGATTTTACAAAAGCAATATCCTTTGCTTCACGAATTCCAAAGCCCATCATAACTGGAATCGTCGCATGTGCTTTTACCTCTTTCAGATAGTTTTCTATTTCCCTGTGAAATGTTCCTTCTTGACCCGTTACTCCCATGGCGGAAACACAATAAACAAATCCCTTCGCCTTTTCTAAAATCTTAGGAATTCTTTCCCCTGAAACAGGAGAAACCAACTGAATAAGTATCGTTTTATCTGCATCCGCTAGTGCATTTTGCAATTCCTCCTGTTCTTCCAAAGGTAAATCAGGAATAATCAAACCATCTACCCCACATCGATGACACGCATTTACAAATGCAGAAATGCCATAATGAAGAACTGTATTGTAATACAGCATAAATACGATAGGCATTTCATTTCCCTGTTCTCGTACCTCTTTCATCATTTCAAAGGTTCTTTTCAAAGTTGCTCCCGCTTGAATCGCATCGTAACCAGCTTTCTGTATCACGGGTCCATCTGCAATTGGGTCTGAAAATGGAATTCCAAGTTCCAGTATATCTACCCCGGCCTTTTGCTGTGCATCGATTATTTTTTTCGTTTTGCCATAATTTGGGAGGCCTGCCGTAATGTAGGTAATAAATGCCTTCTCCTTCTTCCCCTTTAATTCACACAATTTAGCTTCAATTCGATACATAGTACCCTCCTAATTCATATATCCTTTTCCTGCAAAATCATCGGAAATCGTATGCGCATCTTTGTCACCGCGACCAGAGAGAC
>JAZUHO010000168.1:0-18419 GCA_045641745.1 Agathobacter sp.
CCTTCAATTTTATTGATTTCGCGAAGTAGTTCTGCAAATGTCATTGGATTGTCCAGATTTTTTCCATAGGAGTTTACATTCTGTCCCAATAACATAATTTCACAAACTCCATCTGCAACCAGCTTCTCTATCTCACGAATAATCTCTTTTGGCTCGCGGCTTCTTTCTCTACCACGCACATACGGAACTATACAATAACTGCAGAAATTGTTACATCCAAACATAATATTTACGCCGGATTTGAAAGAGAATTTTCGCTTAATTGGAAGATTCTCTACAATTTTGTCTGTATCCTTCCAGATATCAATTACCATAGACTGGGTTTCAAAGCATCTGCAAATCAATTCAGCGAATTTGTAAATGTTATGAGTTCCAAACACCAAATCTACAAATTTATATTTCTTACGAATGGTCTCAACAACGTTTGGTTCTTGCATCATACAGCCACATAATCCAATCATCATGTTAGGATTCTTTTTCTTGTAATTGCTTAAATAACCCAAACGACCATATACTTTGTTATTCGCATTCTCACGAACGGTACAAGTATTGTATATTACAAAATCCGCATGTTCATCCGCAATTTCTTCATAACCAATTTCTTCTAAAATACCAACCAATTTTTCCGAATCACGTGCGTTCATTTGGCAGCCAAAGGTATTCACACAAAAAGTAAGCTTTCTACCAAGTTCAGCTTCTTTTTGGGCTACATAGTCCTTCGCTTTTTGCATATATTCATACTGGAGTTTTGTTTCTTCTTCACTTGAAATCTGAATGGTTTCTAAATCTCTCATAATATCCTCTCGTTAAAATAATTTATTCTATTTACCTGTATCGTTCTCTTATTCGTCTAAAACTTAACTTCTTTGTCTATAATATTCAGGCACAGCAAATTATTATAACACAAAGAAGACTTATTGTCGAATCTGTCCGTCTCCCAAAATCGTATATTTTATGCTGGTAAGAGCTTCCATGCCCATAGGACCTCTTGCATGCAACTTTTGTGTACTAATTCCTATTTCCCCACCAAGTCCAAACTCAAATCCATCTGTAAAACGAGTCGATGCATTTACGTACACACACGCAGCATCTACTTCATTTTGAAATTTTTGAGCATTCATAAAATCATTGGTAATGATTGCTTCCGAGTGCCCTGTATTGTATCGATTGATATGTGTAATCGCTTCCTCCACAGAAGAGACAATGCCAACACTCATCTTATAGTCAAGATATTCTCTGCCCCAATCTTCCTCATCTGCTTCTTCAATCAACGTTTGTCCCCTCATAAGCTCACATACGTTTTCATCTGCACGCCAAATAACAGATTTCTCTTTCATTTTTTCATATAACCTTGGCAAAAATTCCTCGGCAATGTCTTTATGTACCAGTAAAGATTCCGCAGCATTGCACACGCCAACACGCTGTGTTTTGGCATTCATTGCAATTGCGATTGCTTTCTCAAAATCCGCATTATAGTCCACATAGATATGACAATTGCCGGTCCCTGTCTCAATGGTAGGAATTGTAGCATTATTTATCACATTTTGAATTAGCCCCTGTCCGCCGCGTGGAATAAGTACATCCACATAAGCATTCATTTTCATAAATTGTGTTGCAGTCTCTCTAGAAGTATCCTCAATCAATGATAATGCATGCTCTGAAACCTCTGCAAACGTTAGTGCCTCCTTTAATATCTTCACAATTGCGCAGTTCGAGCGAATTGCGTCACTTCCCCCTCTTAATATCGTGCAATTACCTGCTTTAAAACAAAGCGCAAATGCATCACTAGTCACGCCAGGTCTTGATTCATAGATGATACCAACAACACCAAGTGGAACCCGTCTCTTGCCCACCAGCAATCCATTTGGTAGTTTCTTTGCTGAAAGCATATCCCCTATCACATCCGGAAGAGAAGCAATCTGCCGCAGTCCTTCTGCCATACCTTCAATTCGTTCTGGAGACAAGGCCAAACGATCAATTAACGCTTCCTTTACCCCCGCCTCTCTTGCTGCAACCACATCCTGTTGATTCGCTTCGAGAATTTCTGCAGTATGCATAATCAAAAGTTCTGCCGCATGCAATAAAACTTCATTTTTCTTTTCGGTACTAAGCGTCGCAACCGCAATCCGCGCTTCCTTTGCCCCTTTGCATAGTTGTTCTAGTTCTTTCATAATATATCCCACCCTTTTCCGTATATAATTCCATCATTGGCACATCCATTTCATGTGCATGTAGCGTATCTGCAATTTGTACTGCAAAACCAACACCAACTGGATATAAATGCGGAGAATTTGCAAGAAAACGATCATAATACCCCTTTCCATAGCCCATGCGTTCTCCTTTTTTCGAAAAAGCGACGCCTGGAACGATAACAACACCATCCCAATCTGGATGATAGTAATCCTTTGAAATTCTAGGTTCTAATACCCCAAAATTTCCTTTTTCCAAATGGCTATGTCCTTCAAATCGATAAAAGGTCATCCTATCCCCTTCGGTTCGCGGGATATAAATCCGTTTTCCGTCCCGCAGTGCCATTTCCATAAACAGTCCAACGTCCACCTCTGAACCTATTGGCATATAGCAAAGAAGCATCTCAGTATCATCATACCAGGACGCTTTCTTAAGATGCTCACAAATTGCTGCACTGGCTTTTTCGCGCTCCTCTTTTGAGAGCGCATTTCGCCTTGCTTTCATTTCACTACGAATTTGTTTTCTTTTTTCCATATTTTTCGCCAAGATTTTCAATCGTTCCATCTTCATTTACAACATCAATGTTGTTAAGCTGGCTCTGTAAGTTTCCTCTTACATCTGCAATAAATTCTTTTCTCAGTAGATCTTGTTCCTTCTTTTCAGCTTCTGTTAAGCCTTCTGCTTTTGACTTTCTGTATAATTCGTTAATACGATCAATCTTTTCCTGTGTCATTAACCGATACTCTCCATTATAAATTCTGTTAACTGGAAGTTAGGATTATCATTTGCCTTAAAAAGCGTTCCTACATAGTCTTCCTCATCGAAAATTTTATGTAATACGTGCAAATTATTTCCATTGGCAATAATCATATCCGCACCAGAAAAAGTCGCAATTTTTGCAGCTAAAAGCTTGGTTGCCATGCCACCAGTTCCCACATCACTTCCAACGCCTTTTCCCATAGAAACAATGGAAGAATCGATAGTTTCTACCTGCGTTATAAGCGTTGCGTCTGGATTCTTACGCGGATCATCCGTATACAGACCATCAATATCCGAAAGGAGAATTAACAAATCTGCCTCCACCAACGATGCAACCAATGCAGACAACGTATCATTATCTCCAAATTGCATCTCGTAGGTGCTTACAGTATCGTTCTCATTTACAATAGGTATTACTCCTAAGCGAAATAATTCATCAAACGTATTCTTGGCATTCTCTCTAGAAACAGGATTAATCATCGTGTTCTTTGTAATAAGAACCTGTCCCGCATCCTGTCCATATTCACCAAATAATTTCTGATACGCCATCATGAGTCTTCCTTGCCCCACAGCAGCACAGGCTTGTTTTGTCGAAATATCTTTCGGACGTTCCATTAATCCAAGTGTCTGTCGACCAACAGCAATCGCTCCAGAGCTTACCAAGCAAACATCCATTCCTCTATTTCGAATGTCACAAAGTTCGCGAACTAGGCGTTCCATCTTTGGAAGATCTAAGCATCCTGTACTCTCGTGTGTAAGTGAGGAAGAACCGATTTTAACTACAACTCGTTTTCTTTCTCTGTTTTTCATAATAAATTCCTTTTCCTATATCATTCCTAGTTAATCTCTTATACATTACCACATCTGTCATCAAAATACAAAAGACATTTGGTACCTCTATGCAAAAAATCCTATATCTTTTTTCTATCATATCTATAACAGAATCCTTTATTTGACGAATTCTATGAAAAGTGCTTATAATCCATATGTAAAACAAATTCGTACAAGCATGAACTTCCATGCTTGTACAAAAAGGACGAACAAACATTTATGAACAACTGGAAACAAACAAAGAAAGCACGACTTTTACTTATATTATCGTGTTGTTTAATTGCTTTACTAACCGGATGCAAGACAAATGGAAACAAGTACGCAGAATCGGGCTTCTACTTTGACACAATTATCACCATCACCTTATTTGATAATCGTGGCTCTGATCTGATTCAAGACTGTTTTGCGCTGGCATCTGATTACGAAAAGAAATTCAGCAATACAATTGTAGAAAGTGAAATTAGCCAAATCAATGCGCATCCCTATGAACCAATAACGGTAAGCGATGATACCATTGCATTATTGGAAAAAGGCATTTTCTATGGACAATTATCCCAAGGGAAATTTGATATCACCATTGGAAACGTATCTGAGCATTGGAATTTCTCTGAAATATCCAAGCAAGCAGAAGCTGACAATAACGAAGTAGATGAATCAGTTCTGCCAGATAAAGCTCTTGTTGCAAGTTTGGCGTCATCTGTCGACTATCGTAAAATAAGAATAGACGGGAATGCCGTCACTCTTTTGGATGATCAAATCAAAATTGATGTAGGCGGAATTGCCAAAGGCTATATTGCAGATCAGATGAAGCAATATTTGTTGGAGCATGATTGCACCGATGGAATCATTAATCTAGGTGGAAATGTATTAACAATCGGGGATAAGGCGGATCACAGCGGCTACCACATCGGCATTCAAAAGCCCTTTGCCAAGGATGGGGAAGCAATTGCTAAAATCACAGTTAAAGATCAATCCGTAGTCTCTTCTGGAATCTATGAACGCTATTATCAAGTTGGGTCTTCCTTCTATCATCATCTGTTGGATACCAAAACCGGAATGCCTATTGATAATTCTCTTTCCGAAGTCACCATTATCTGTGACCAATCTATGGATGGTGATGCATTAAGTACCACCTGCTTTGCCCTAGGACTTGAAGATGGACTTTCACTTATTGAGTCCCTACCGAATACAGAGGCAATTTTTGTCACAAAAGATGAAACCATTTATTCTTCCTCTGGAATTGGTAAAACGATTCCTTTTACCAAAATGTAGAGGAACATACAAGAACCCAAACAAAGTAAGTAGCCATGTTCTGGTTTTTCTTCCCTTTGTTTGGGTTCTTTTTTCATTTTAATTCCTTTTGGTTATTCCATTATTTCATTACAATGTTGACAATTCTTCCTGGAACATAGATTTCTTTCACAATGTTTCCAGTTAACTTATCTGCGATGGTCTCTTTTGCCTTTGCAATAACCTCACCCTTTGGATCATCCTTCGCAATTGCAAGTGTTCCTTTTGTTTTTCCGTTAATCTGAACGGCTATTTCAACGGTATTCTCAACAGTTTTTGCCTCATCATAGGTTGGCCATGGCTCAAATGCGATGGTATCCTGATGTCCCATCTTCTCCCAGATTTCCTCTCCTACGTGTGGACATACGCAAGAAAGCATCTTAACCAATCCTTCTGCATATTCTCTTGGGCATTTTCCAGCTTTATATACTTCGTTAACAAAAATCATCATCTGACTAATTGCTGTGTTATACCCGAGTGCTTCGAAGTCGTTTGTTACTTTCTTCACGGTCTGATGATAAACTCTTGTCAAGGTATCATCGTTCTCTTCTGTAATGTTTTCTGATTCTGTAAAGAAGTTCCATACACGTGTAATAAATCTCTTTGCACCCTGAACGTTGTTATCATTCCATGGTTTTGATACTTCAAGTGGTCCCATGAACATCTCATAAAGTCTTAAGGTATCTGCACCATACTCCTCAACAACATCAGAAGGATTTACAACGAATTCAGGGAAACGTTTTCCCATTTTAATTCCGTTAGATCCAAGAATCATACCCTGATGTACTAATTTCTGGAATGGTTCTTTCACTGGTGATAAGCCTTTGTCATACAAGAAACGGTTCCAAATACGAGAATACATAAGATGTCCCACTGCATGCTCTGGTCCACCTACATATAAATCAACTGGAAGCCAGTGTTTTAAAAGCTCCTGATTACAGAATTCTTTATCATTATGTGGATCAATATATCTCATATAATACCATGAAGATCCGGCAGAACCTGGCATCGTAGAAGTCTCTCTTGTTCCAACCACACCATTTTGATTGTATTTTTTCCATTCTGTTGCATTTTCAAGTGGAGCTTTTCCATTCTTTCCCTTATAGTCATCTAACTCAGGAAGAATTAATGGAAGCTCTTCATCTGGCAAGAAGTAGATAGAACCATCTTCTTTGTATACACATGGAACCGGCTCTCCCCAATATCTCTGACGAGCAAAAATCCATTCACGGAAACGATAATTTACTGTTCTTCTTGCTACATTCATTTTCTCAAGCTTATCGGTAATTGCTTCTTTTGCTTCTTCTACCGTAAGTCCTGTAAATTCTTCTGAATTCATCAATTTACAGCCTTTTCCAACATAGTCATGCTTCTCGAATGCATGCTCTGTACAATCGCCACCATCAATAACCTGAATCAAATCAATACCATGTGCTTTGGCATACTCAAAGTCACGCTGATCATGAGTAGGAACAGCCATAACGGCACCAGTACCATAGCTTGCAAGAACAAAGTCACCAATATAAAGAGGAACCTCTTTTCCGTTTACAGGATTAATTGCATATACACCCTTTAAGCAGCAACCGGATTTTGTTTTATTTAACTCAGTACGATCCATGTCACTCTTCTTTATTGTCTCATCAATATATGCCTGTACTTCTTCTGGATTTTCTACTCGATCCATCAAGCCTTTCACAATGTCTCCGTCTGGAGCAAGAACCATAAAGGTAATTCCATAGATAGTCTCAATACAGGTAGTGAAAATAGAGAATTTGCCACCACCAACAATGTCGAAATCAACTTCCACACCGGTACTCTTACCAATCCAGTTTCTCTGCATCTCTTTGGTAGATTCTGGCCAATCAATATCCTCTAAACCTTCCAACAATTTTTCTGCAAATGCTGGCTGGTCGATTACCCACTGTTTCATGTTCTTTCGTACAACTGGATAGCCTCCACGCTCTGATTTTCCGTCAATTACTTCATCGTTTGAAAGAACCGTTCCAAGCTCTTCACACCAGTTTACAGGCATGTCTATGTGCTTTGCATATCCAGCTTCATATAACTGCTTAAAAATCCACTGTGTCCATTTATAAAACTCTGGATCTGAGGTTGCAGTCATCTTAGACCAGTCATAATCAAATCCAAGCTCTTTTAACTGTTTTGAAAAGGTTTTAATGTTCTCCTGTGTAAAACCATTTGGATGGTTTCCAGTTGTAACAGCGTACTGTTCTGCTGGCAACCCAAAAGAATCGTATCCCATTGGGTGAAGTACATTATATCCTTGCATTCTCTTCATTCGAGACATAATATCGGTTGCTGTATAACCCTCTGGATGTCCTGCATGAAGTCCCACTCCTGATGGATATGGGAACATATCAAGCGCATAATATTTTGGCTTGCTAAAATCCCAAACATCGGTTTTAAATGTCTCATGCTCTTCCCAGTATTTTTGCCATTTTTGTTCAATCGCTTTATGATTGTATCCTTCTGACATAACGTCCTCCTTAAATAAAAAATACCCTCGCCTCAAAAAAGAGACGAAGGTTTTGCTCCGTGGTACCACTCTATTTCATACAACCCATTGTCGTATGCACTCAACATCTTTAACGCAGATTTTACGCCACTGACTACATTACTTTCACCAGCAGAACTCCAAGGTGAGTTCAAAGCTTCTACCTATTGTCTTTCACCAACCGACAACTCTCTACTAGCATATCCACTTCTACTATTCCTTATCATCGCTTCACTATTAAATTCAAATGTAATTTTATCATAGTAATCATATTTGTCAACAGTAATCTTATTCTCACAGTGACTACCAATCTATTACTCGCAGCGACTCCAAATCTTATTCTCTCAGCAACTCGAAGTCTTACACTTGCAACTGTTTCCAAACACGATGCTTAATATCATCAGTTGCAAAAGATATCTCATTTGCACACAACATCATCTTTCTAATTTGCTCATCTGTAATGAGATAGTTTTCTTGCACAAATTGAATCTCTTTTAAAAGAGACGTGTTGCTTACGGTTCGATTATCGGTATTGATGGTAACGAATAACTCTTTTTCCAAAAATTCTTGCATTGGATAATTACGCGCGTCATCAATTGCCTTAGTTTGGATGTTACTAATCGGACACATTTCAATTCCAATATGCTTTCTCTTACATAACTCTTGAATATCCAGACGGTTTTGCATTGCAATTCCATGTCCAACTCTTTGTGCTCCAGCATCAATAGAATCTATAATATTCTGTGCATTTCCACACTCTCCTGCATGTAGAGTAAATGGTAATCCCATTTTCTTAACCTCTGCGAATAAATCCATAAAATGATGCATCGGAAACATTGCTTCCCCACCTGCTAAATCAGCAGCAACTACGCCATTTCCAAGAAATTCTCTTGCTGCCTTCATCATTTGAAGGTTGGTATCTCGATCATAGTGGCGCATGCAGCAGGTAATAATTCCATATTCGATTCCAAATTCTCTCTTTCCTCGTTCCATTCCACGAATTAAAGCCTCAAATATCGTTTCATAGCATAATCCGTTTTCTCTAGAACAACCAGGATTGAATCTTGCCTCTGTATAGATAACATGATCCTCGAAAGCGGTTCTCATAAAATCATATCCTGCTAATTCCATTGCATCCTCTGTTTGCAAGCAGGCAATTGGTAAATCAAACGTTTTCAGATATTCTGCTAGCGAAGTACATGCATCTGTAACAGAAATCTCACTCTCCAAAATGGATCGTCCCATTTGCTTTTCCATAAATTCTTTTGATAAGGAACCATCTAGATGACAGTGTAATTCCACTTTGGGAAGCATTTTTATTTCTTTCGCGTTCATTTTCATTATCCTCCTCGCTAAAACAGCCATATGGCTTATTATAAACCACATGGCTGTATCGAATCAATTCTCAGCAAAAGAAATTCGAAGACTAGTTGTTGATAAATTTATCCTCTTCATTGTTCCAGCTATAAAGCTTACGAACTTCCTCACCAACCTTTTCTGATGGATGCTCAGCTGCTAATTTTCTCATTGCCTGGAAATGTACCTGACGTCCTGCGTCTGACATATCAAGCAAGAACTCTTTTGCAAAGGAACCATCCTGAATATCAGAAAGAATTTTCTTCATCGTTTTCTTTGTCTCTTCTGTAATAAGCTTAGGACCTGTGATATAGTCACCATATTCTGCTGTATTAGAAATTGAATATCTCATTCCTGCAAAACCTGACTGATAGATTAAGTCAACGATTAATTTCATTTCATGAATACACTCAAAATATGCATTTCTCTCATCATATCCAGCTTCAACTAAGGTTTCAAAGCCAGCCTGCATAAGTGCACAAACACCACCGCAAAGAACAGCCTGCTCACCAAAAAGATCTGTCTCTGTCTCTGTTCTAAAGGTTGTTTCAAGAACACCAGCTCTAGCTCCACCAATTCCAAGTGCATATGCTAATGCAATGTCTAATGCTTTTCCTGTTGCATCCTGCTCTACCGCAACTAAACAAGGAACGCCTTTTCCAGCCTGATACTCAGAACGTACGGTATGTCCTGGTCCCTTTGGTGCAATCATAGTAACATCAACGTCCTTTGGAGCTTTGATACATCCAAAGTGAATATTGAATCCATGTGCAAACATTAACATGTTTCCTGGCTCAAGGTTTGGCTCGATATCCTTTTTGTACATATCAGCCTGTTTCTCATCATTGATAAGAATCATAATGATGTCAGCCATCTTTGCTGCTTCTGCATTGGTATATACCGTTAATCCCTGTGCTTCGGCTTTTGCTTTCGATTTACTTCCTTCATATAATCCGATAACTACATTTACACCTGACTCTTTTAAGTTAAGAGCATGTGCATGTCCCTGGCTACCATATCCAATGATAGCTACTGTCTTCCCCTCAAGTAAAGATAAATTACAATCCTCTTGATAAAACATTCTTGCTTCTGCCATTTTATAATTCCTCCTAAATTTCATGTGAATCGTATTACTCAAGTATTGTTACATCTGATGAACCTCTTGTAAGGCCTGTCACACCAGTTCTTGCAAGCTCAAGAATCTCATATCCCTGAAGCAAATCAAGGAAAGCATCCAGCTTGTCTTGGTGTCCAGTCAATTCAATGATCATCGAATCTTTGGTTACATCAACGACCTTACCATGAAAGATTTCTGTAACATTCATGATTGGTTGTCTCTCGGTATCCTTCGCACGAATCTTAACCATGATAAGCTCACGTGTTACAGATGTTCCAGTCTTTAATATCTTGATGTCAATTACATCTTCTAGCTTAGCCAACTGTTTTTCAATCTGCTCTAAGATTTGTTCCTCTCCCGATGTTGTAATGGTGATTCTAGTAAATCTTGGATCAGCTGTAATTCCAGCAGCAAAGCTGTCGATATTATATCCTCTTCTGCTAAATAAACCAGATACGCGACTAACGACACCTGGGTTATTTTCAACCAGCAAAGAAATTACAAGTCTTTTCATTGAATCCCTTCATCCTTTTCATTATTTGATTATTCACTCACACTAACAAAATTGTATTCTTATAACCCATTTTTGTCAACCGAATATCTTGCTATAATCTCAAGTAATACTATATCAATTTACTCTATACAATATTCATAATAGTTATAATATTCGCTTCTTTTATAATCCGAAAGTACTATTTGTTTTGACATTTCTCCTTTTCCTTATCATTCCAATAATAAGTCTATGAATCGAAAGCACAAAACACTTTGGTAGCAGAATGTGCTTGAGTATCTAAAAAAAGCGGAGCTCACTAGGCTCCGCTTTTCACTATCCTGTTGACCGTTTTATATCTCAGTCAACTTATATTTCATTTATAATTTGGCTAAAGCTTGAAAAATCTTAGCATTTTCCAGCTTTATGAGCCTCTTCGATACTTACAGCAACAGCTACTGTAGCACCTACCATTGGGTTGTTACCCATTCCGATAAGTCCCATCATTTCTACGTGAGCTGGTACAGATGAAGATCCAGCGAACTGTGCATCTGAATGCATACGTCCCATTGTATCTGTCATACCGTATGAAGCTGGTCCTGCAGCCATGTTATCTGGGTGAAGAGTACGTCCTGTACCACCACCTGAAGCAACTGAGAAGTATTTCTTTCCTAACTCAGTACACTCTTTTTTGTATGTACCTGCAACTGGATGCTGGGAACGTGTTGGGTTTGTTGAGTTACCTGTAATAGATACACCAACATTCTCATGATGCATGATTGCAACACCTTCCTGAACATCATCAGCACCGTAACATTTTACAGTTGCACGAAGTCCGTTTGAGTATGCTTTCTCATATACTACGTTAAGCTCAGCAGCTTTGTAGTCATATTTTGTCTCAACAAATGTGAAACCGTTAATACGAGAGATAATCTGAGCAGCATCTTTTCCAAGTCCGTTTAAGATAACGCGAAGTGGTTTCTGACGTACTTTGTTTGCTTTCTCAGCGATACCAATTGCACCCTCAGCAGCTGCAAATGACTCATGTCCAGCTAAGAAACAGAAGCACTCTGTCTCTTCCTCTAATAACATTTTTCCAAGGTTACCATGTCCAAGACCTACTTTACGGTGGTCAGCAACGGAACCTGGAATACAGAAAGCCTGAAGACGTTCACCGATTGCTGCAGCAGCGACAGCAGCTCTTACAGCGCCTTTTTTGATTGCGATTGCAGCACCTACAGTGTAAGCCCAGCAAGCGTTCTCGAAGCAGATAGGCTGAATTTTCTTAACCTGCTCGTATACATCAAGACCAGCATCTTTTGTGATTTTCTCAGCTTCTTCGATAGAGCTGATACCATAGCTGTTAAGTACAGCATTGATCTGGTCAATTCTTCTTTCATATGATTCAAATAATGCCATGATATTGTTTCTCCTTTCCTACTCTACACGTGGGTCAATGATCTTAACTGCATCATCTACACGTCCGTACTGACCTTTAGCTTTCTCCCAAGCTGTGTTAGGATCATCACCTTTTTTGATAAAGTCAGTCATTTTTCCAAGAGAAACGAACTGATATCCAATAACTTCGTTGTCAGCATCAAGTGCAATACCTGTTACATAGCCTTCAGCCATCTCAAGGTAACGAACACCTTTTTCTTTTGTTGCGTACATTGTACCAACCTGTGAACGAAGTCCTTTTCCTAAATCTTCAAGACCAGCACCAACTGCAAGTCCATCATCAGAGAATGCAGACTGTGTACGTCCGTATACGATCTGTAAGAATAACTCTCTCATTGCTGTGTTGATAGCATCACAAACTAAGTCTGTGTTTAATGCCTCAAGGATTGTCTTTCCCTGAAGAACCTCAGCTGCCATAGCTGCTGAATGAGTCATACCAGAACATCCGATTGTCTCAACTAATGCTTCCTCAATCACACCGTTCTTAACATTTAAAGATAATTTACAAGCACCCTGCTGTGGGGCACACCAGCCCACACCATGTGTAAATCCTGAAATATCTTCAATTTTTTTGGAATGAACCCATCTTCCCTCTTCTGGGATAGGAGCTGGCTCATGTTTTGCGCCCTTAGCAACTGGACACATGTTTTCAACTTCCTTAGTGTAAATCATTATAAGACTCCTTTCGCTTAATAGCTTTGTATATTGTTAAACTTTGTTAGCAATTTAACATACTGAAGTAAGTATCTCATATTTTTTTTATTTCGTCTAGTCTTTAGCTATGTTTTTTTACAACATTATCCTTATCTTTAAAAATACTATGAGATGGTATCACGCCACGAACGCGTGATAATGGATAAACATTCGAATGTGATCCAATTACTGTTCCTGGATTTAATACAGAATTGCATCCTACTTCCACATAATCCCCAAGCATCGCACCGAACTTTTTCAAACCAGTTGCAATCTCTTCTTTTGAGTCATAAACATCCTTTACAACTACTAAAGTTTTATCTGATTTCACATTGGATGTGATAGATCCGGCTCCCATATGGGACTTATATCCAAGAATAGAATCTCCCACATAGTTGTAGTGTGGAACCTGAACAGAATTGAATATAATATCATTTTTAAGCTCTGTAGAATTTCCTACTACAGATCCTTTTCCGACAATTGCACTTCCACGAATAAATGCACAATGTCGAATTTCAGCCTCCTCGTCTATAATAAGTGGTCCATTTAAACTTGCAGTTCTTGCCACCTTTGCAGACTTGGCTACCCAAATATCATCTCCAATCTGTTCAAACACTTCTGGATCTAAGGTTGGTCCAAGCTCTTTGATATAATCACTAATCCCTTTTAATGCTTCCCAAGGGTATGTAAAACGTTTTAAATACTCCCCGGCAATGGTTTCTTCCAAATTATATAAATTACAAATTTTTGCGTTTTCCAATTACTCTCCCTCTTTTCTATCAAATTTCGGGTACCTTTCTACCACAGTTGAATACCCGTATGCTATTGTACTCCATATTTTCCAGAAATCAACGACGTTCTAGGAATTTTCTTCAAAAAGCTCTAAGTATTCTCCTCAAAAAGATTTTGCCAATCTGACATCTCACCCTCTCCTGAATAAGCCTCATCCACCATTCCTATCATATTTTCCATATAGTCGTCTGTTAAGAGTTCTGGTTCTTGTACAGTATCTTCTGGTGTAGTCTGAGATTGTGCCTCATAAGTCGCTACACTCTCCTGAAGCTGTTCTCCCAAAATTCCATCTCCGGTATATTCCGGAACCACAATCTGGCCCTCTTGAATTTCTTGAGCGAAGGTTTTGCCTGATTCAACAGCTTTTGATTCTTCTCCTGGATTATCAAAATCAAAGGAAATAGTGTCATTTTCATATTTAAGACAAGCATCAAATACATTTCCAGATTTGGAAGTAAAACCGCAGACTTTATTCTTTGTTTTCCCTGTTGTAAACAATTCGATTAATATCTCATCAGATAACGGAATTTGTGCAACTGTGTGCCAGATGTCAAAGCCGCATTCACAACTTAATTTCCACTGTGAACGCATCAAATGCTTCTGGCATTTTGGACAAGGGATTTCCGTTTCCGTTGGCTTCGCTTTCTCAGGAAAATCGAAGGTAATCTCACCATCTTCGGTTAATTTTAAAGGAGCATCGAATTTCATTCCTGTTTTTGATACAAAACCAGATATCACATCTGTCTTTTTTCGAAGTAACAGTTCTTTTAATTGTGCCTCTTTAATCTTAACACTCGCTACTTTGCCAACCATAAAGGAGCAGCTATCGGGATTATCCTTTTCGTGATTGCTACATACAAAGCCAAATGGCGCAATTTCTATCTCGCCTCCACATTTCGGACATACCACATCCTTTACTTTTTTGGCTTCCACATTGTCAAAATCAAATTTTAATCCTGTTACTTTACCGTCTTCGTCACGGTTTAAAGCAACGCGTGCGTCAAATTTTTTCCCAGATTTGCCCTTGAACCCACGCATAGTCTCCGTAAAGCCATCTGTCAGTAACTGTTTCACCTGCGCTTCTGTAAAGCTCTTTTCTGCCATCTTTCCAATCGAAAATTTGCAGGAGCCTTCTACCGATGAATTATAGTTTTCGCAAGCAAAACCAAATGGTGTTACAACAATCTTTCCACCACACATCGGACAGCTTACATCTTTTACTTCTTTTGCAACAACTTCATCAAAATCAAAGACGATGGTATGTTTTCCATTCTCTGCTTTCTCTAGTTTTAAAACAGCATCAAATTTCCGTCCCGTCTTTCCTTTAAAACCATAAATGGTTGAAGTCTTTCCCTCTGTAATAAGCTGTCGAAGCTGCGCTTCTGTAAGTGATTTTCCAGCAATTTTCCCAATCGAAAAGCCGCAGGATTCTTCCGAATTTCTTGAATACCTGCTACAGCCGAAGCCAAAGCTTGTTACAATAATTTTTGCTCCACAGTCAGGGCAAGCCAAATCCTTCACTTCCTTAGCTTCTACATGATCGAAGTCAAAGCTTGCTGATACACGACCGGTTTCTTCATCCTTCTGTAGTTTTAAGCAGGCATCAAACTTCTTACCAGCCTTCGACTTAAATCCCCGAATCGTGTCCGTTTTACCCTTCACGAGCAATTCCTTTAACTGTGCTTCTGTCAATCGAACACCTGCAATTTCACCAATATTAAAGTTGCACCCTGTTTTGTCCGCCTTATATTGACTACAGCCAAAGCCAAAGCTTGTTACAACAATGTCAGAGCCACATGCAGGACACTTTACATCTTTTACGGTTCTTGCTTCCACATGTTCGAAATCAAAGCTTGCCGACACTTTATTTGTTGCCTCATCTTTTAAAAGGCGTAAACAAGCATCGAATTTTTTACCTGTTTTCGATTTAAATCCACGAATCGTTTCCGTAATTCCCTTTTCAATCAGGTCCTTTACTTGTTCTTCGCTCAATGCTATGCCAGCAACTTCGCCAATATTAAAATTACAGCCTGTTTTATCCTGCTTGTAATTCGTGCAACCATATCCGAATGGCGTGGTTACAATTTCTCCATCACAGGCCGGACATTTTATCCCCAACTTCTTTCGCGCTCCAAGTCCCTTTGCGCCTTTTCCAGCAAAATTGGAAATTCGGTCTGCAATCTGGAAGCGAAGATTCTGCTCAATCATTTTATTGGTTTCTGTGCGAATAAAATCTTCTAATTTTTTACGATATTCCTCAAAGACTACAGTGCCCTGTGTGATTCCTTCCAGTCCCTTCTCCCAGGAAGCAGTCATCTGTGGATTCAAAAGAGCCGGAACCGTCATATACACAACTTCATATATCATTTCACCCAAATTCTCGGGTGTTAAAATCTGTGTTCGCTGATTCAAGTTTAGATATCCAATACGAACCAGCTTGTGAATAATTTCTGCTCGTGTTGCGGAGGTTCCAATTCCGGATCCCTTAATCTGCTCACGCAATTCTTCATCTTCAATAAGCTGTCCAGCATTTTCCATAGCAAGCACCATAGAACCTGATGTATATCGCTTTGGTGGAGATGTTTTTCCTTCTTTTATTGCATACCCAGCAACCGAAATCACATCTTTTTCATGCAACGTATCCGCTAAAGCCAATAAAACGGTTGGATCTGATGCCTCTTCCTCTGCGTCTTCTCCATCTGCCTGTTCTCTCATTACACCGCCAGTCACACGATCCAATCCACGATTCGGATTCGTTGGATCATTATTGTCCTTCTTTTTCGGAATTCCTGCAATTTCCAAATAGCCTGGTGTTTTGAGTACTTTTGCTGACGCAAAAAAGTTCTCTTTATGTTCCTGCGCTTCGACCTCAACCACAAGCTTCACATTTTGATATTCTGCTGGTGGGTAAAAGATACTCAAAAAGCGACGCACAATCAGTTCAAAAACACTTCTTTGTAGTGAATTCAAAGAATTTAGCTCTGTCAGCTGTCCAGTAGGAATAATTGCATAGTGGTCTGTTACTTTGGAGTCGTCTGTATAGCTTGACTTTGCAATATTAGTATAAAGCTTCTTCTCCATAATCGTATTCACAAAAGGCGTCGCAATCTCGTACCCCTTTAATCGACTGATATTCTTATAAATTTCCTTTGCAACAGCGGAGGAAAGTACACGTGCATCTGTTCTCGGATAAGTGGTAAGCTTCTTCTCATACAAATCCTGCGCAATTTGCAAGGTCTGATCCGGACTAATTTTAAAGCGCTTCGCACATTCTGCCTGTAGCTCTGCGAGATTAAATAAAAGTGGCGCACGCTTTTTGCTAATCCCTTTTTCGATGGATTTTACAATCGCCTGCTTTCCTTGCAAGGCTTCAACAAAGGCCTGGGCGTCCTTTTCTTCTTTAAAACCGTTTTCTTTGTATAGAAGTGGGGAATCCAAATATTTAGAACCTTCTGTTGTTTTCCACTCTCCCATTATATTTGCATCGGTAAATGTTCCCACAACACGATAAAATGGCGTTTCTTTAAAATTACGAATTTCCCTCTCACGTATCACTACCATTCCAAGAACGCATGTCATAACACGTCCAACAGCAATTGCAGTATAGTTCTTCGTTCCAGCGGCATCGTTCAATAAATTTCCATACTTTACTGACATAACGCGGGAAAAATTGATTCCCATGGCGTAATCTTCAATTGTACGCATAATTCCACTTTTTCCAAGATTTGCGTAAGCAGACATCGGTTTGGCTTCTTGAATTCCACGCAAAATTTCTTCTTCCGTCTGTGAATCAATCCACACACGAAGCTCTTCCATTCCTTCACGCACTCCACCAAAGTTTCGAATATTCTCCTCGATTGTCTGTCCTTCTTTTCCAGCATCACCAGCCCAGTAGACACGATCAATATCTTCTCTATGTAGCATACCATGTACAATGTTATATTGATTACGCACGTTATCAATGACATCATATTTGTAATCCTGTGGTAGAAATGGAAGATCCTCTAATTTCCATTTCTTGTACTTACTATCATAAGATTCTGGATACACCATTCCAACCAGGTGACCTACACACCACGTAATGACATAGTTTTCGTTTTCAATATAGCCGTTTCCTCTTCCATTCACGTGCAATACGCGGGCAAATTCCTGCGCAACGGAAGGTTTCTCTGTTATAATTAATGATTTTCCCATGTTACCTCTTACAATTCATTCATGTCTATCAAAGTAAATCTTTGATCCGTTTTTGCGCGTTCCTCCAATACTGGATCAAACGCTTTTGCTGAAAATAGATAAATATGATTGGATGTAATTTTCGCCTTTTTCATTGCACGAAAAAGCTCATCACACATTTCATTTGTCAGCATTGGACGATTCCAATTACATAATCCAACTAAATTTTCACGCACACTATTTTGTGCAATAATATCAATTGTTCCAATTTTTCCTAGCCAGGTTCCCATTTTCGTAATCTGAAGTGGAAGCTGTCCTACCTGATTCAAAAGAGACAAATATTCCATACAAACATTTCGGAAATAGCGATTTAAATAATCATCCAATTCTGTTTCAATAAAGCGATCATAAAAATCCGTTGGTTCCATCCAAAATAGCTCCGACTGATGCGGATAGATAAAACGGTAATAAAAGTTAATAAATGTATCCTTTATCTGATAAATTCCTTTTTTGGCATTATCCCAGCCACCTGTTTCAAAGCTTACTACCTTCTCAACAATATCAAATTCACTTAGATTCTTCATATATACGCTAATCTTTGCGCGAGAAAATCCAGTTTTAAGGTACAAGTCATTTAACTTGTTATGTCCGGCTGCAATTGCAGATAATATCGTATTGTACACCGATAATTCCCTCAGTTCAGCACGAATGCGCCGATATGCCTCATGATATAAGGCTCCATTTTCAGAAAGTAC
>JAZUHO010000169.1:0-3698 GCA_045641745.1 Agathobacter sp.
ATTTTATGGTAGAAGAAGTCTTATACTTCGCAAAACAACAAATAAGCCAGCCCCCTAAAAAGAGAGACTGGCTCGTGGAATTTACCATGCGGTAAGATAATATTTGTCGCGATATTTTTTTGGCGTCATTCCATACTGCTTTTCGAAGGCCTGGATGAAGTGACTCTGAGATGAGAAGGCGAGGTAGTTGGCAATCTCGATGTAGCTGTAGGTGCTATATTTTAGAAGATTCTCCGCCTTTTCTAACTTCTTTTCGCGAATGTAGTCGCTTGCAGAGATGCCCAGATTCTGCTTGAAGAGTCTAGAAAGGTAATTCTCGGAAAGCTCCACATATTCGGCAAGCTGCGCAATGGTAATGCGCTCATTGATGTGCTGATAGATGTAATCCGTACATTTCACAATCGGTTTGGAAAGGATCACTTCCTTGGATAGTGTTGCCATGCGGCGAGTAAAATCGAGGGACATGGGCGTGTGTAGCATAATAACGGAATTGATATCCTTACAATCGTCTAGCTTGCGAATGTAGAAATCACTGAGGCGGTAAGCCTGTTCTGCCTCCATGCCACCATCAATACAATGCCGTGTAATCATAGCCACCGCAATTACAAAGTGGTATTTGATGTCGATGAGAGCATCCTTGGATAAGACACCTCTTCCCTCGGCATTGGCAAACTCACCAGCCATGCAGTTCTTACGAACAAAAGTAAGGTCGCCTTTTTTCACGGCTTGATAGAACGAATATTCCGAATCGGGAGAGCGATGCGCCTGCTCGGTTTCACTGTCTCGTAGTTCTTCTTCATACCATGCTTTCGTTAATCCCCGCGTATCTTTCATAGTAGTACCCCTTTAAAATCTTTGCTTTCATTATGTCATCGTTTTGATATAATTTCAATCCAAAAAATAAGAAATAGCGTAGCCCCTTGAAAACAGGAGGTACGCTATTTCTTACATAAGATACGTTTTTTGATATTTTGCGCTTTTCCCTACTTTGCTTCGCGTTTCTTAAGATAGAAGAGAACACCAAGTAATAAGAGGGCAGATACTGCGAGCGAAATCACAAAATTGTGTGTAAAGCCAGCGATAACATATCCAACGAAGGATACAGCAGCGACCGTTAGTGCATAAGGGAGCTGGCTGGATACGTGATTTACATGGACGCATTGTGCACCGGCGGATGACATAATGGTGGTATCGGAAATCGGAGAGCAGTGATCTCCACAAACAGCGCCACCAAGGCAAGCGGACATACAAATAACACCCATTTCACTACCAACAGGGAAGATAGCAAGTACGATTGGAATCAGAATTCCAAAGGTACCCCAAGAGGTTCCTGTTGCAAAGGCAATGACACAAGCCAGGATAAAGATGATAGCTGGCAGGAAGGTGTTAAGTCCTGCGACATCTCCAAGTGCATGCTCAACAAAGCCGGTAGAATCCAATACTGCAGTTAAGTTTTTTAAAGAGGTTGCAAGGGTAAGGATTAAGATGGCAGGAACCATAGCAACAAATCCTTTTGGAATGCATTCCATGGTATCTTTTGGTGTAAGGATACCTCTTGCAATAAAATAGATAATGGTGAATAGCATGGCAACCATACTTCCCCATGGGAGACCAACGGTTGCGTCAGTCTGAGAAAAGGCGGTTACAAAGTCAACACCGTCAAGAATTCCTCCTACGTAAACGAGCGAGAAGATACACACGCCGATCAGTACAAGAATAGGAAGAACAAGGTCAATGACACGTCCTTTGGAAGTCTCACGTACTTCATACTGCATAAGATTATCATCCTCTGCCTGAATTCCTTCTTCCGCGGCAATACGCTCAAATTCTTTCATTGGACCGTAGTCTAAGTTCAAGAAGATAATTCCCAGTACAAAGACAAAGGTAAGTAACGAATAGAAATTGTATGGAATTGCCTTGATAAACATGGAAATTCCCTGTCCATCTGGAACATAGCCGGCAACGGCAGCAGCCCAAGAGGAAATTGGGGCAATCATACAGATGGGAGCGGCAGTTGCATCGATGAGGTAAGCAAGCTTTTCACGCGAAACTCTTGCATCGTCGGATACAGGGCGCATGACAGCACCAACCGTAAGACAGTTAAAGTAATCATCGATGAAAATAAGAATTCCCAAAAAGAAGGTACAAAGGGATACGCCTACTTTGGATTTGATGTGCTTAGAAGCCCAACGACCAAAGGCTCTCGATCCTCCCCCTTGATTGATAAGTGCAACCATAATTCCGAGCTGAATTAAAAAGATGAAGATACCCGCCTGACCGGATACAGCAGCAATAAAACCATCATTAATGATGCTGTCTACCGTAGTGATTGGGTGGAAACCATTGGCAAGAAGGGCACCAACGAAGATACCGATAAAAAGCGAAGAATAGGCTTCTTTCGTAATGAGTGCCAGCCCGATGGCAACAACTGGTGGAAAAAGTGACCAAAGAGACCCAACAGGGTTCATGACGGATTGATTTATGCTGCAAATAACTGCGAAAATCACAATGACAGCAGCAATGCTTAGATTTTTGAAAAATGTTTTCATAATGGAATTATACCTTTCATATTAGATTAATAGAAAAACCATGAACACAAAAAAGTAGTCCATGGTTTGATGGTTAATTCCATGGTAGCCCTCCACTTGCGTGACAGTATCATGCATATTTTGCATAATCCCAACCTAACAGCTTCCGGATAACTGTTGATTTCGGCATCATTCCCTTTCACTCCTACTCCCTTCCGGGGGATATCTGTAGGAACTACTCATGTCCGATGCGCCTCTACCTTCGCGTATTCATATTCTATGCACAGTAGTATATCGCCAGAGAGAAAATAATGCAACCCTTTTTAGAAATGAATAAAAAGTGCGAAAATGCATAGAAATTGCAATAAAAAACAAAAAAATAAATTGAAGTAGGAAAAAAGAATGATAAAATAAGGATGTAACACAATATTGTGCAAACAATGGAAGAATGGTATTGGGGGAAAGGAAAATGAAAGATAAAAGGTTAATAGTAGGCATTTGCATTGTCGGAATTGCAGTGGTGTGTATCTTGATTTTTTTAGGTGTGTGGAATCGAAGGGTAACTATGGTTTCTGCTTCTAGGGACGACATTATAGCTGTTACGGTGACAAACGGAAATAATGGGGATATGATAGAGCTTTCATCGGAAGACTGGAATGACTTGATTGAACTGTGTAGCAAAACTTCATGTAAGAGAGAGCATAGACCGGAAAGCGGAGGTTGGAGCTATAGTATCGATATTACCGGTGGAACATCTTCCGCAAAAGTTACGTTGATATCGAAAGAAACCTGTGTGATTAATAATGCAGACTATCGAATGGATGCAAAAGACGGGGAAGCCATCCTTTCGTTGATTGAAAAGTTATATGAAAAAAGTAATATGAAATCGTGATGTACTCTATACAGGCATTTATGAGCGTAGCAGCTGGAAAATTCTGGCAGCTACGCTTTTTTCAAGCATAAATGGGCAAGGGATGAAGTTGAATGGAAAATAAATTGAAAAAGTAGGACAAGAGTTCTATAATTGTGAAAAGGAAATCAAACGGAACGAAAGGAGGAGGTAGTAGGCTAAGGTCTACTACCGTGGCAAATATGAGTGTAAATAAGGCAATGTATGAATTGGGCAGCAAGCGCTCAGCAATTCGCGAGTTGTTTGAATATGGAAAAATG